>DATEXA010000341.1:0-38102 GCA_035257465.1 Pyrinomonadaceae bacterium
CGCCGGGATGAGTGTTTCACCTTCGTCTCCATGTCTCCGAGTCGCTCCGTCTCCGCGTCGCGCCACAAGTTTGGCTAAACCAAAATCAAGTACCTTCACCAAACCATCGTCGCGCAGCATGATGTTATCTGGCTTGATGTCGCGATGAACGATACCTGCACCATGTGCGGCACTCAGCGCGGCCGCAACTTGCATCGCCACATCGAGTGTTTCGCGCAGCGTCAGCGGTTCTCCTCGGAAACGCTCGTGCAGGGTATGACCTTTAACCAGTTCGGTGGCTATGAAGCGATTGTTTTCAAAGTTGCCTATTTCATAGACGGTGAGAATGTTTGGATGATTGAGAGCTGAGGCGGCTTTCGCTTCCTGTGTGAAGCGACGAACACGGTCTTCATTATCAGCAACTTCGGGAAGGAGAACCTTTAACGCAACTTCTCGATCGAGTTCGATATCCTCGGCGAGATACACTTCCCCCATTCCGCCTGATCCAATCTTGGAGACGATGCGATAGTGGGAGATTTGCGAATTAGAGGATAGCTTCTCGCTCATTCTGGGGGACTGCGAGTTTTCCCAATCAACACGACCGACTTATCAGGTAGGAATTCAGCAGGAATATCAGTGCCTAATCAAATCAAGATCAGAATTGTCGTGGAAGCGTTGACAGTGGATTCTCTGGGCAAACGCGAATGGCCAATCTGTAAGTTGAAACTCAGCTTCGATTCGCATTCTAACTGAGTTATACCAATCGCGCTATCTCTCCCTTGGTATTCTATGAGCAGCGACTCGGCAGTGCTCTGTCCTTGTGATTTCCCAAGGTCAAGCCAGAATAGTCACCCGTATTTGTATCTTAGCGATCTTAAACTAATCTGATCTTAAACTTGACAGTCGCTTTTGATCTGTAATAGTTTGCGTTCATTGCTAATGCCGGACCCTTTTAGAATCGGAGTGCGCCGTCTGGAAGTATTGTGAGGCGGTGTCAGGTCAAAAGTTCTTCTCCGTTTAGTTCTAGCACTCGTAATAACAATCAGACTTTCTCACTAGACTCGCTAGCCTCATGAGCGACATCCGACTCCAATCGGGATTGTTTTGCAATGGTTGAAGGAAATTATCGAGCCCAGATCACAGACTTCGCCCGAGCCGTGTGCGCAGCGGCTGATTACCGATCAGCGCTCTCAATCGTGGCCTCTGAGATTTGTCGCCAAGTAGGAGCCCAGAATGTTCTGATTTGGCTCTACGACGATGACCATCGACTGCGTCGTGAGGCCTGGCGGTTAACGAACCTGAGCATCGAGGCGGCTCACGATGTCGTAGATGCAGAATCAGGAATTATCGGGGAAGTGCTGGGATCGAATTCCCCTCGCCTGCTTGGCCCGTATCAGGCTCCACCCCAATCAACTCTCATCGAAGGAACAGAGGTCGACTCCGCTCTCGTTGCGCCGCTGCGCGATCGGTCGCGTAACATCGGGGTCGTCGAAGCAATAAATAAAGATGGCGGACGGTTCACTGCCGACGATGCCGTGTTGCTTGAAGCCCTTTCTCCTCTCGCCACCGCAGCGATACTCGCTCGTCGGGAACAAGATCAACTCAGTTCGGGGATGCTTCATGCGGTCACTCGACTTACCCAGTTGTATGACGTTAGCCAGTCGTTTAACTCGACGATTGATCTCGCTGAACTCTCTCCCATTATCTGCAATCGAACCGCGACTGTAGTAGATGCTGAGTCCAGCAGTCTCTGGCTGGTTGAGAAGCAACAAATGATCTGCCGTGAAGTGATCGGTCATTATCGTAGCGAGTTGATCGGACACGCTGAAACAGATGCCGGCACTATCGTCGGCGAGACACTACGCGACGGTGCACCTCTCCTAATCAACGACGCAAACGACGCTCGACTGGCTCAGAGAACAGCTCACATGGCGAACGGCAGTATCGAATCGCTCATTTGCACTCCAGTTAAATATGAAAAGCAGTGGTTAGGAGTACTGGAAGTTGTTAACAAACGCGGAGGCGGAAAGTTCGCCGAGTCAGATGTCGATCTGCTGGTAGAAATTGCTGCTCAGGCTGCCAACTCAATACGAAACGCACAGCGTCACGAGGCTGAGCGCAAGGTTAAGGAGTTACAGGCACTACTCAACACCAGCCGGGAGATCATTTCATCGCTGGACCTGGACCGGGTGCTCGCCGTCGTTGTCAATCAGGTCGCCACGATAATTCCATTCGACGTTTGTGCCATTGCTCTCGTTTCAAAAAGCGAGTACGAGATTGCCGCGATTGCCGGCGAAGTTGAGGTGAACCAGAAAGATCCAAAGGTCAAACAGCTAAACGAAATCATGGACTGGGCGGGCCAGTCTGGCGCGGAGGTCTACATTTCGGAAAGGAATGGCGAAATAGATTCAATTCGCCCGGAGACTGTCGCCAAGTTCAAACAACACTTTGAATCCAGCGGGATGAAGAGTTTTTACGCTCTACCCCTCGTTGACGAGGAAGGGCCACTTGGGCTGCTTGCGCTCGAAAGTAAAACTCCGGTGTTCTTGTCGGATGCACACATCGAGTTGCTGAAGATTTTTGCGAGTCAGGCAACAGTAGCTATTCGCAACGCTCAACTTTATCGCCAGGTTCCGTTGATTGGCGCGCTGCAACCGTTGGCCGCAAGGAAGCGGGCGTTTGAGGCAATGCCCAAAATCAAACGCATCGCACTCGTGGGTGGCGTCGCCGCAGTTTTGTTAATTCTTGTCCTCGTACCTTTAAATTTGAAAGTCTCTGGTAGTGCTTATGTGATGCCAACTCGCACGGCAACGGTCGACGCTGAAGTCGATGGGATTGTTGACCAGATCAATTTTCGCGAAGGCGATCTGATTCCGGCGGGTGCGGTAGTCGCTGTTCTACGTGGTGACGAACATTTGCTCAATCTGAATCAGGCTAAAGCCCGTTACGACATCCTTTCCCGAGAGGTTACTCGTTCTCAAGCGGCATCCGGAGCTGCCGCAGCTCAGATTGAAAGAGTGAAGCTGGATCAGGCTCAGCGTGAGGTGGGACTCTATCAAACCAAGCTCGAGCAAACACAGATCAGGGCTCCCATGAGTGGTGTGATCGTAACGCCGCGATTGGAAGAGAAGCGTGGTCGCTTCATCAAACGGGGCGAGGCTTTTTGTGAAGAGGCGAATGTGGACCCGATCGTAGTCGAGATTGCTGTTTCTGAGTCTGACATTGGACTTGTAAAGATGGGCCAGGAGATCTGGCTAAAGGCAAACGCGTTTCCGGAGCGCAAGTTTGTTGGCAAAGTGACTCGCATTAGCCCTCAAGCAAGTTTAGAACAGGACGAACGTGTTTTTATCGTGCGTGGTGAGATTGAGAATTCAGATCAGGAGTTGCGCACCGGGATGCTTGGACGCGCCAAGATTCTGACTGGTTCGCATAGCGTTGGATATGTTTTGTTCCGCGATCCCGCAAGGTGGTTGCGCAAAAAAGTCTGGAGCTGGATTCCCTAGCCGGTTGCAGTTGGGAGTCGCTGAACCAGACGTTTTCTGGAGTTAACAATGTGGCGGCTTAATACTCAGATTTTCGCGGCTCTTGTGCTGGCAATCCTGATTTGTAGTCTGGTTGGCTGCGGCGGGAATGCGCAGACGAATACTCCTCGCCTTGTCGCACCAGCTGAGTCGAATGCTTTAAAACCTTTGGAAGTCAAAGTCTATGACGTAGTGCCATCGGTCGCTAGCGGTGACCTGATGATTCCCGCCTCGCTTTCAATTGAGGGGGTCGCCATAACTACATCGCGACGCGATGGAGTAATCGCGCAGCTGACGGTGAAAGAGGGCTCCCACGTAAGCAAAGGTGGCATGATTGCGCGGCTTAGCGGGGACGAAGAGTTGCGAGCACAGCTTCGGCAGGCCGAACTCGAAATCGATCGTCTTAAGGTCGAACAAGATCAACTGTCCGCTTTGATTCGGCTTGATCGAAGTGAATTTGATAGGGAAAAGACTCTGGCAAAGGACGGGCTTTCCAGTCAAAAGGATGTCGAACGTGCGCAGTTCAAATTTGAAGCCGCCACACTCGAACTAGAGAAAACCAAAGTTGCATCACAGGGAGCTCGCGCAAAGATCGATGAGGTCAAAGCGGAACTCGAGCGGAGCATTATCAGCGCACCGATTTCAGGCATCGTTACTCATCTTTATGTCGAGATGGGTTCGAGCATCACCAAGAATGACAAGATCGTAGAAATCTCACCCACCTCACCGCTTCAGGTTAAGTTTCAGGTTCCGCAACCAGAGCGGACCCGTCTTGTACCGGGAAGCGGGCTCGCCATCTCGCTGGTCGATGCAGATGCCGTGGTAGCCAGAGCGATTGTGCGGCGCGTTGAACCGGTGGCAGATGCGGCAAGCAACACCTTCGGGTACGTTGCCGAGGTTGTCGGTGGAAAAAACCTGATGCCCGGCCTTGCCGTTAATGTGAGAGTTCCTCGATCGGTCTCCGGTCCGAATTTCCTGCTGCCACAATCTGTCTTCCCCGCAACTTCTGAACTGCGTCGTGGGACAGCGGCCACGGTGTTTGTGATTGACGGCACCAAGTGCGCGGTTCGTTCCGTTTGGATAAACGGACTCGAAGGAGATCAGGTTGAGATTGCTTCCGGACTCAGCACTGGTGATCGCATTATCCTTTCGCCTCCCACTCAACTTCGGGCGGGCGACCTCGTTGCTGCCAAGAACTAACAGTTTGATCTGACACCTCATTTGGGCCAAAACCGGTCATGGATAGACTTCGCCCAGATCTCAAAATCATTCGGCAGGTACAACGTGGCGAAGTCTCGTTCATCGTCAAAGACCCCGTTGCGCTCAAATATTTTCGCTTCGGCACCCTGGAGGTCTCTTTGTTCAACCTGCTCGACGGCAACAGAGATCACGGACAAGTCGCTGCCGCACTTTCTGCTGAAACAGGAGTGAACCTTGACGGCGGGATGGTCGCATCCTTCATTGAAGAGTTAAAAAAGAAGGACCTGATTGAACGCTCCGGTAAGGAAAAAAGTCTGCTTCTGCTGGAACGACTGCGCAAACAGCGCCAACTCAAAGCTGAGACGGGAGCCGAAGGACACGACACGCTCTATATGCGGTTTCCTTTCTACGATCCCGACGAGTTATATAACCGAATAATCAAGCACATCAGCTTTCTGTGGTCGCGGCAGTTCTTTATCTTTTGTCTGTTCCTCTTTTCCCTCGCAGCAATAATAATCATTTCAAACTGGGCCAGCGTTAGTAGTGGACTCGCAAACCTCTATTCGTTTCAGGACAAAGGACTACGAGATGTCTTAATGCTGATCTTCGTGCTTTTCACGGTGATCGTGCTTCACGAGAATGGTCACGGGTTGACGTGTAAACGTTACGGGGGTGAGGTACACGAGATTGGCTTTATGTTGATCTACTTCATGCCCGCTTTCTATGCGAATGTTACCGACACCTGGACCTTCGAAAGCAAGGCGGCAAAACTTTGGGTAACATTTGCCGGCGCCTTTGTCGAACTAATCATTTGCTCGATAGCCTCATTCGTTTGGTATTTCTCAACGCCAGGCTATTTGATTCATGATTTCGCGTTCACCTTCATGATCACTGCCGGACTCTCGTCGATCCTCATCAACATGAATCCGCTGATCAGACTAGATGGATACTTCGCGCTGGTTGACTACCTCGAAATTCCCAAGCTCGGTGACGACTCGACCAAATACCTCGGGTTGCTGGTACGCAAGCATGTTTTTCGCGCGCCTGTCGAAATACCTCGTTATGACCGAAGACTAAAACTCATTCTCTTCACATACGGGATACTCTCATTCCTTTATCGAATACTTATTCTGACACTCACACTCTTGTTCTTTAACCGGCAGATCGGACGACTGTTCCCTGAAATGGGAGTTTTTATCTTTCCGTTCGTCGCCTATCGCCTCCTCCGCAAAAAACTGCGTGCGATCTGGAAAAGCATCCACAATGTGTACGTCGACAAGAAGGAGTTGCTCATGAATCGGAAAAAGTCGGCAACTGTGGCCGTCGCGCTGGCAGTAATCCTTGGTCTCTTTTTCTTCCTACCACTTCCCTACTCACACCAGGCAACGTTTGTCGTCGAGTCATCTGAATTGGTGCCGGTGCGTGCTGAAGCCGAAGGGTTTATCGGGGGCGTGCTCGTTCGAGAAGGGGATGTCGTCGACCGCGGTACGATGCTGGCAGTGTTGCGCGACACTGATTTGGAACGGAGACGCGACGCTCTTCAGACTCAGATTTCTCTGATCGATCGAGACGTGTTGATCCAACGAGCACACTCTAATACTGCGGAGGCAATCCAGAGTGATCAAGAACGTGATTCACTAAGCCAGGAGATGGCTCAAACAGACTCTCAACTGGCCAGCCTCAAAATCACGTCACCAGTTGAAGGATCAATCGTTACACCTAACGTGGAAGACAAGGTTGGAAGCTGGCTAAAAAAGGGGGCTGAACTCTGTCGTGTGGCCCCGTCCGGAGCTTTGCGAGCGCGCGTTGTGGTCGATGACTGGGATCTACCTGACGTAAAGATCGGATCGACAGCTCTGCTGAGATTGAATGCAGGGGGTTCTAGTCTAAGAGGACATGTAATTAATATTGCGCCTGCTTCTCAGTTACAACAACGGCTTTCTCCCGTAGTCCAATTTGACAAACAGAACGAGACCGAAAATCAATCCGCCAAGATCGAATTTGGCAGCTCCTCTGGGACACCTAAGAAGAAAAAGTCAGCACGTGAACAGGCAGAATCAGCAGCTGATGAAGCTACTTCACCCTACGAAGCACCCCTTGTGCGGTTTGATGCATTGATTGAGTTGGACGACAACAACGGCAACGTCAAACCTGGAATGAGTGGCGACGTGAAGATTTACAGCAGATCGAGACCGCTTGCTTTTACGATTGGTCAAGGCCTACGCGATTGGTTTAGATCCAAAATCTGGTGGTGACAGAAGAGGCTTTGCACAAGAATCAGCCCGTGAAACGGACGGCTGAACCGCAGCGCAGCAGAGGTCAACGAACTGCCACTTAGCTTCGGCTTGCGAAACTTACTGGGAAAAAGAAGGCCCGAAGCAAATGCGACGGACCTTCTTGAGTTCTACGTAACTGTCGAATCGGCAAATGAGCGTTCTGCTTACTCCTCGATTACCATCGGGTTCGCACGCTGGTCCGGTGATTCACCAACTGCAAACGGGTTCGCCCTGGCCTCTGGCTCCAAGCCGAGCTGCAATGGATTGGCACGTTCGTCGGCTTTCGCAATCGACAACGGGTTAGCGCGCGTACTTTCTTCGTATCCGATCGCTAATGGGTTTGCGCGATCGTCGACCGTTCCCACCTTCAGTTCGTTGATTTCTTTGCCAGTCGCATCCTTGACTTGCTTGCGTTGCTCGTCGGTAAGTTTAATGGTGACTTCTTTCATGGTGTCTCCTTAAGTGTCTGGGTTGATGAGATGCGAACAACGATCTCGTTTTCGCGTTACCTTCTGTAACTGCCGAGTGGATAACAACCCTTTTGATTTGATTCACCGGCAGCAATAGAGTTGGCTGCAGCATTCAGTTCTATATGTGATAGGGGTTTGCACGTTCTGTTTGGTCTGCACCGACCGCCAGTGGGTTGGCGCGAGCTGTTTCTTCCACTCCAAGCGCCAATGGGTTTGCGCGATCGTCCACCGTTCCCACCTTCAGTTCGTTGATTTCTTTGCCAGTCGCATCTTTCACTAGCCTGCGTTGCTCCTCAGTAAGAGTGATAATCACTTCCTTCATGGGATCCTATTCTCCTTGTTTTTTAGGTTGATGAGATGCGAACAGCGATCTCGGATTTCAGTTAACCTTCAGCAATCTTGAGGCCAGACCAATAAATCACGATCGTACGAACTTAACTCGGGATTTAGGGCAAATTTTGCTGATAGAAGAGCTGTGCAGCGAAATTGAGGGGACAAATTACCCTTGAGAGGAAAAACTTACCCCTCGCGAAGGGCTCACCTTAGATCGAATCGCATTAGAGATTGTATTTTTTGCAAAGATACTTCATGCGATCTTTGTTCAACTGAAGTAGCTCTGCCGCTTTGATCTTTACTCCCCCAGCCAACTCGAGCGCAGCGCGCATCAACTCGTACTCATAGGTAGCCACTTCCTGATCCAAACTGAGTCCAGCACTGGTAAGGCGCGCTTTTTGAGACGTATCAGTCCTATGAGGATCAACACTGGCCTCCTGAACCAATATGTTGGGAGGCAGATGGGTAACGTTAATGATCTCAGCGTCAGTCATGACGACCAATCTATGAATCAAGTTCTCCAGCTCCCGCACGTTTCCCTTCCAGGCGTAGTTGACTAGATAGAGAAGCGCCTCTTTATCTATCTGCCTTAGTTTGATGCCCTGGTCCTCACAAAAGCGCCGAATGAAGTGCTCAATCAGTATTGGTATGTCTTCGCGTCGTTCTCGTAATGGTGGCAGGTCAATTGGAACTACCTGAATTCTGTAATAGAGATCTTCGCGAAAGCGATGCTGGGCGGTTGCCTGCTCAAGATCCTCGTTGGTCGCCGTTATCAACCGAAAGTCGACTTTGGTTGATTTTGTGCCGCCAAGTCGAGTGACTTCACGTTCCTCAAGTACCCGCAACAGTTTGGCTTGTAGTGCAAGACTAAGCGTTCCAATCTCGTCAAGAAAAAGGGTTCCACCGTGAGCGCGTTCAAATCTTCCTTCAACTGCTCCAACAGCGCCGGTAAAGGCGCCCTTCTCGTGCCCGAATAATTCGGCCTCAATCAAATTCTCTGGTAACGCAGTACAGCTAACTCCGACAAATGGTCCGTCTCGTCGCTGGGAATTGTGATGAATCGCGCGAGCAACGAGTTCCTTACCTGTTCCTGATTCACCGCGAAGACTGACGGTCGCATTACTATCAGCTACTTTTCGGATGGCTCCGAAGACTTCCATCATCGGTTCGCTGAATCCGATAAGACTCGAGAAAGAGTAACGACCTTCTATTTCACGTCTTAGACGAATGTTCTCGCGTTCAATACGCTGGCGCTCAAGCGCGCGATTTATGATTATGCGCAATTCGCGCATATCAATCGGCTTCCGGAAGTAGTCATGCGCTCCTGCCTCAACCGCCAGCAGGGGCGTTTCCGGGTTCTCATCGCCAGTCATCACGATAATCACAGTCTGCGGATCCGTACGTCGAATTTCCGCGATGTTGCGCAGACCGTCTGCGAGTGCGTTTGTGGGTGGCAAGTGGAGATCGAGGAGCACGAGATCGGGTCGCTCAACTACAGCGGCATTCAAACCCGTATCGCGATCACCACACTGCACTAACTCGAAATCATCTTTGAGCGCCCAGACGAGTTGCTCCCGAAGATAATTATCATCATCGATAATGATTAGCTTGTAACGATGCATACTAGTCTGTAATCGGCAAATAAACGCTGAATACTGTTCCTCTACCAAGTTCGCTTCGGACTCTTATTTCGCCATTATGCATTTGAATAATCTGCTGGCAGGTGTAAAGACCAAGACCAAGGCCTCTGGGTTTTGTGGTGACAAATGGTGCGAACAGATCCTTCTGGATGAACTCTTCCGAGATCCCGGTACCGGTGTCAGCAATCTCCACCACCGCGAAGGGAACTCTCTTTTCATATCCATTGACAACTCCCGTTCGAACTGCCAACAGTCCTTTTCCTGGCATCGCATCGATCGCATTTTCTACGATGGTCAGCATTGCACTCTCGATCAACATTGCGTCTGACCAGACTGGTGGAAGGTCTCCGTACTCTTCGCTTATCTCGATTCGTCCGCGTTCGCGCCAACCTTTTAGCATTGCTCCGTGAACGACTTCATTGAGGTCCGTTCGAAGCTTCACAATTACCATCTCTTTTTGTTCGCGGAAACGCTTCACCATGCGATCCATCTGTGAGGTAGTGTCACTCAGTGTCCGCACCAACGACTCACGAAACTCCGGATCAGCATAGCGCGTGGGAATATTGCCGTTTAGCGTCCGCAGGCGGAACGACAGGTTCTTCATATCGTGAACCAGAATTGATCCCAGAATATTGAGTGACTCGATCCGAACCGACTCATACATTTGATTACCCATCTCACCAATACGCACTCGCATCGTGCGTACGGAGTTTGCGAGCATTCCAATCTCGCCATTCGGCTCAACCGGGATTTCACTATGAAGTTTGCCATGAGCCGTGTCCTCGATGGCTGCGCTTACTGCGCGGATCTGGGTGAGCATTAACTGAATTCGTCGCATAAGGGAAAAAGCCACGACCGCGATTGCAATGAGCAGAGGAAGGCGAAAGCGTAACCCGATCCCGAACGCGCTGGCGACGATTTCCACAATCGTGAGCGCGACGATGGTGATGCAAAGTAGAAATGTTTTTTGAGACAGGGACATCGATGCTAAAATCACCAGCGCCGAAACGACTGCAGGTTCTTCAATCCTTTTACTCGACTCGAAGGTTCTACGTCTCCCAATGTCTGAACAGCAATTTGATCCGAATAGACCAGTGTGCCGGAGCGGAATTTTGGCGAAGGAACTGGTTAACGGGATGATCTACATAAGGCACCCCAGGTTTTCGTCTCGCATCGTCAATCGCGAGTCCTGGGGTTTTATTCAATTATGTGATGGCCGAGATCTTGAACACCTCAGTCTCGGCGTAGCGGAATTGCTGGGCTTTTCACTCACCAAAGAGCAGCTAAGCTCCTCCATTCGAGAGTTTTCAGAGCACGGGGTCTTCATGGGGACAGGCGAAAGGTCATCTCGCAGTTATAGGATCTGTAACGCGATGCCACTCATCACAAAACTTTCTCCCTCACTAAAATGGTTAGCCACGCGTTGGTTCGCTATTCTAACTTTGATTGCATACTTCTGTTGCATCACACTGTTGGTATTTGACTGGTCTAGATTCACAGACGCCGTTGTCAGTGCTGTCCGACAACGCCCAATAGAGACACTCTTTCTTTATTACCTGACGTTTATCCCGATAGCATTTGTTCACGAGCTCGGCCATGCTTCGGTCGCCAACTTCTACGGAGGTGAGGTACCCGAAATTGTTATCGGTTCAAATGGTAACCTTGCAGTAATCACAAATATGACGGTGCTCAAGGATCGGCGCGCGAAGATCTGGTACTTGAGTATGGGCACTGTGATAGATGTCTTCATCTGGCTGGCTCTGCTGGTTACGTTTCACTACAACAACAGCTATATCGTCGTTGTATTCCTGCTCCCTCAGACAATCTACTTTTTAATTTACGTCTATTCGATTTTCAAAAACTCCGATTTCCTAAAAGCAGTTTGCGCAGCCCTCAATGAGCCGGTTCCAGCGCGACCCTGGAAGTTTCTTAAAGAATCTTGGACACGAGGCTCAACCGCGAAAAGCAGTCTGGTTTGGATAATGACGGTTAGCCTTACTGTTAAGCTCGTTATCACGGCCTTCCTGATCATTACGTTCATGCTCAAAGAGCCCATGGTACTGGTGTTGTACCTTATTTACCGGGTGATGGTTCTCGCGATCGGTCGGTGGCCCAGCTGGTGGCGACGTCTCTTCGGGACAAACCTTGACCTTCCTAACGTCGATTTGAAGCCCGGACGTACATGACCTCACTTCATCTTGAGAGCGACTACTGTAATGTCGTCTCCCTGGGGAACGCCGTGGGTAAAGGCCAGTACTTCGCTCATCACAAGATCTTTAATCTCCTGAGCTGAACGATCTTTATTTCTTCGCACCAGGTCCTGCAATCGTTCATCGCCAAACATTTGATCTGAACCATTCGTTGCCTCAGTGACTCCATCGGAGAAGATGAATACGACGTCACCCGGCAAGAGTCGCGTATTGGTCACGCGATACTCGGCGAAGTCAAAGGCCCCAAGCACCAATGAACTTGTTGACAAGACTTCCAACTCACCAGTCTGCCTCGCCAGGATTGGAGGATTGTGGCCGGCGTTGACCCAGGAGAAATTACCGTCATCACCAAGAAGACTACAAAACATCGTGATGAATCGATTGGCATCCGACCGGTTAACAACAACGCGATTAAGGGTAGTCGACACTTCAGCCGGACTAGCTCCGGCATAAAACTGTGCTTCGATAACACCCTGCGCAACTGATGCCAACAGGGCCGCTGAAATGCCTTTCCCAGAAACATCGCACAACGTCAAAACCGTTCCACCTTGCAGGGCCATTAGATCGTAAAAGTCACCACCTACATAACGGCACGGAAGGCTTTGAGCGGCCAATTCAAAGTGTTTGGATTGAGGTATGTTATCGCTGGTCGGTAACAAAGCAACCTGAACAGATCGCGCCATTTCAAACTCACGCTCGAGGCGTTGCTTTTCTTGCTCCTCATGTAACAGCCGCGCATTCTCCAACGCCTTGGACGCTTCAAAAGCCAACGAATCCAGGAGTCGAGAGTTGGTTTGTGAGAGGTGTCCCGTCTCGCGTCGACTATCCAGATAGAGAATTCCCAGCAGCTTTCGTTGTAGCGTTGAAGTAACGCCTACAGTCGCCTGCATTAGAAACTGATGAAGCGGAATACAAATGACCGTGTGCAGACTGAGGTTATAGACGCTCTGCATCTGCTGATCGTCCCCGGGGGTTGTGTTGAGAATAACTGTTCGATTCTCTGCGAGGACCTGTCTTACAACTCTCGTGCTAAGCGCGAAGTCTCGCTGCTCAACATTATTCCTCCTGTTGTCGCGGGCGACCTTAAAGGCCAGAGTATCGCCATCGCCTTTCAGCATGATCAGACCACGTTCGGCGCCGGCTAGTTCTACCGCCGCGTCCACCACAAGTGTCAATACATCGTCAGGCGCCAATGAGAACTTGAACGCTTGATTGATTTCGACATAGCGAGCAAGGTTCTTTAATTTTTCTTTGGCGGTCGCCGCCGCCAGTTGTCCTTCGCCGGAAGCCAATCCATCTATCGAGGAAAATTGGTCGGCCTGCTGGTTATTTGCCGCAATGAATTGAATTTGATATTCGTCTGCGCCACCGAGGGTGATACGGTCGAGATTTGAAAGGGCGGTCCTTTCTACACGTTGACCATTAATGAAAAGCCCACTCTTACTGCCCTTGTCGACCAAATAGTAGGTGCCGTTTTCACAGACGATCTCTCCGTGATCTCGGGAGACGGTAGTAGACATGATGTGCAAATCGCTGTCCACCTTTCGTCCGATCGTAAACACGGGCTTCAGGAGGGGCACTGTCCGACGAATACCAAAGCTGTCGGTTACATGTAGACAGGCAGTCGATTGCATTGGCTAACTTTTTCCCGCAAGTAGTTAGAAAGAAGCAACGGCCGTTGCTTCGTCATCAAAGGTCTCAAAAACAGAGAGTAATCCTGTGATCGAGAGAAGCTGCTGCGCCAGTCGTGTCGGTTTAAGAAGCTTGACCTTGCCACCCTGATTCTTCGCGTTAGTGAAGGACTTTACCAGGCTCCCGATGCCCGAACTATCTATCATGGGAACGTTTGCAAGGTTCACGAGCAGATACTTTTTGTCTGTTGCAAGAAGCTGCTCTACACGCTGACGGAGGCTTTCCTCGGCTGCGCCGATGGTAAGGTTTCCTTGCAAGTCCAGAATGGTTACGTTTCCTTCGGATCTAAGATTGATATCCATTTGTACAGTATGTGGCTGGCTTCGTCTGAGGTCTCGACCGGCAGAACGGGACCGGCGTTTCTATGCGTTCCGGGCAACACAAAAGAGCTAAATTAACTGGGTCAACTAGGGCGCGAATCATAACAGACAAATCCAAACATTGTCTAAATCAGTAGGCTGCATCAATTCCAAAAACGACTTTGAGCTTGTAGAGCAACGTAAGCGTTGTGTACTCTGCATCGACCATACAACCAGTTTCCAGCAGAGTACCACGACCGCCTGACGATTTAAGCTTTTCATGATGCATACGCAACTTCCCCTTAGGGTAGAGGCTCGAGACGACGAAGCCCGGTTGGCGCTTGAGAATGAACTGGGTGCAAAAGGGCTTTCCCTCGTATTGACACCAGCCGACGGCGAAGGGAACACCAACGCCGTCCTTGAGATGCCCAGCGATTTGGCGTTTCTAGAGCCGGTAACAAACTACCTGATCAAGCGCATCAATATAGACTGGTCCGTAACCGCTGATAGTTCCCTGCCGGTAGCTGTCGCTCTTCATGAAGCATTGGTCAATGCAATTAAGCATGGAAATCACAACGATCCTATCAAGCAAGTGCGGATCAGCGCTGACGTGTCAAACGAGGAAGCGAAGTTTATCGTTGAAGACGAAGGCGAGGGTTTTGACAATCCTCCGAATCCGCTAAGCGACGATAATTTGTACAAGGCATCAGGAAGAGGAGTCTTGCTCATTAAGTCGATCATGGACGAAGCCCACTACAACAAGCGGGGCAACGTCGTCACAATGATCAAGAAGAGATCCAGTTTGGATCTGCCAGTCACCTGAAATAAAAGCTCAACCACGAATCCTCAGACTGGCGTAATTCACTGCTACACTCCCGTGCGATAACGACAGGCCTTCAACCTCAGGCCTTACGAAACGATAGGTCTGTTCATGAAATAGTGGGACTAGCAAAACTTCGCGGGCAATTGTTTCCTCAATTTGACGATAGATCGCATGCCGGGCTGGCGGTGACGTTTCCGAGCGCCCTCTCGCAATCAACCGATCCACTTCAGGAGATCCGCAAAGGCGACCAAGTAAGCCCTCTTTCGTGTCCAGGATGTTTGCAAAGCTGTCGGCATCCGGGAAATCAGCTTGCCAACGTCCCAGTACAAAGTCGGCAGTCCCGCGAGTCGTCGCATCTACCCACTCGTCCATGGTCTTGTTGATAGGCTTGATGACCACCTGCTTTTCCCGAAGCGCGTTAGCTGCTACGCGTGCGAAAGCAGAGTACTCACCAAAGAAAACCGGATTCAGGACAGCTTTGAGTTCAACTTCTTCCGGAGCTGCTTTCGTTGCAGTGCCCGAGAAAACATTCGGTCTTGAAACATAACCCGAATCATGACCAAGAAGGCCCGGCGAGATCAGACCCCTCGCCGGAATAGCGAGTCGGCCCAGTGTCTCGCGCACAATAGTCGGTACGTCAATCGATTGAGCCACTCTCTGGCGCAAAGCTTTGTCTTTGAGTGGGCCACTGTGCGTATTGAAAGCCGCATAGTAAGTCATTAATCGCGGCACCTCGTGATAACCAGACGCAAACTCCGGATCTCGACGCAAAGCTTCGGCATCCGCAGGCAAAAGATCCGATGCAAGGGATAAATGACCCTCTCGAAATTGCTGCAGTATGTCCGTCGGTGCGACAGCCAGATGAAAAATCAATCGCTCAATTTTTGGATAACCCCTGCGCCAGTAATCTTTGTTGCGCTCAAGCTCGACACTCACACCGGGCTCAAACTTCGCAATACGGAAAGGCCCCGTGCCGACACTTCCTTCCTGCCATGAATTCCCAAACTTGTCGCTTCCTTCCGGAACGATCGCAGCGGCGTGATATGAAATGAGCGCCGGAAATGTAGCTATTGGTTCATCGAGTTCGATCGTGAATTCGTCAGACGAATGGATTCGGAATCCGCTAAGGTCCGACTGTTCTCCGTTGATTAAGGCTTTTGCGCCGCGAATCGCTGAATAAAAGTGGCGACCAATACTCTCAGGGTTCAGCAGCAACCTCTCGAAGGAGTAACGCACATCGCGCGGCGTGAGTTTGCGCCCATCATGAAAGCGCACATCATCACGTAAGCGAAAGCGATAACTCTTGCCGCCTTGCTCAGCAGTGAAGTCAGTAACCAACCAGGGAACAATCCTCGCTCCGCCAACATCGTAGGTAAGTGTCTCAAAGACGCTCGGCAAAATTTCTGCGTCTTCAACCGTTGATGCCAATGACGGATCTAAATAAGGAAGGTCTCCAGTGATTGCCACCTGGATCGTTCCGCCACTAGCTCGAACATCGGTAGCTTTGACAGCCGATTCTAATTTTCCGATGTCGGCATAATTAACATATGGCGCACTGCCGCGTAAGGTAAGTCCCACGACTTTTGCGCTGGCAAGTCGGTAGTCAACGTCGTGGAAGAGTGGTAACACGATGCCGGAGTCCTGCAAGAACGTCTCATACTTTCGATAAAGCGCAGCTCTAACACCAGGGCGACTTTCTGTTCGAGCTTCCTCCAGAAACTGATCGCCGTCGGCGCTGGAGATGTATGAGCGATACAAACCCAGCCGCGAATGGAACAGTCCGTAAGTAAAGTCGTCCGGATCATCGTAATCGGCATTCCAGCGACCGATGAATAGATCGATGCCGGTTGCGCTCTGAAATGACTCCAGGTAAGACGCCATTGTCGGAGTTACTACTTCGACATTAATACCCAGTTCCGACCAAATCGAGAGGAGCGCGGTAAGTAGCGATTTATAGCGATCCAGAAACAACGGGTGGACTGACGCTTTCAGTGTGACCGTTTCATTGATGCCCGCTCCATGTAGCAATGCGGCAGCCTCTTCGCGAGTGATCGTGTGTCGTCGCCTACCCGGGTCGTAGCCAAGCACCGCCGGTGGAATTACACAAACAGCCGGCTGCGCAAAGCGACCGAGAGTTTGCCAAACCAGATCGTGCGTGCGAATTACGTTTACAAGCGCACGGCGAAAGTCTGGATTTAGCGTTACTAAACCGCTGGTTGAATTGAGAATCAGAAAATACGTGTTCTTCCGAGGCGACTCCACCAGGCCACTCCTGAAACGTGGATCCCTGAGGAAATCTTCCAAATCTTGAGGCGATAAGTCGCGACCAACGTCGATGGAGCCGGAGCGCAAGCCAGACGCGATGTCCGACGCAGTTAGACCGGCGCGAAATTCGATCTCATCAACAAAAGCGGTCGTGCCTTTCCAATAGTTGTCGTTGCGATCAAGAACCATCCGATCCGCACTGTATGACGCGATGCGAAACGGTCCCGTACCGGTCGGAAACCCTTCGCCCGTATCTAACGTCACTCCTGTCTTGTAGTCGGTGAGTAAGGCCGGGTAGATCGAAAGCGGTTCGGAAAGTTGAATCTCGAGTTTGTGATCCGAATGAACAAGAATTCCCGGCAGTTCACCATCAGTGGCTTTGGCAAATTCTGACGCACCACGAATCGCGGCCAGACCCGGCGGCAGATCGCGAGCGACACGAACACTACGTTCGAAACAACGCTTAAACAACTCGGCAGTCAACGCCTGACCATTAGCAAAGCGTGCGTTCTCGCGAAGTGTGAAAAAGACTGACGTACCATCGGGAGAGACTTCCCACTTTTCGCAAAGTGCAGGAACAAGGTTGCCTTCAGAATCCGTGGCCAAAAGTGTTTCAAAGACATTGGCCAGGATTTCCTGTTCCTCTACAAGTTCCATGTTGACCGGGTGAATCTCGCCGAGCGGCGTAGGCATTGCCACCACCAACCGCCCACCTTTTGGAATCTCTTGCTGAAGTTCAGATTCCTTGGCGCCTGGAGCTAAAGATGCTGCTTCCTCGAGATAACCATTAGCCTTTTCATACTCACCACGCATGTTCGCAAGCGTCGATGCGAGTAACAATGCGTGTCGAAGACTTTCGTTATCCTGGGCGGCGCGCGCAACCTCTATGACCTGCGGTACGAGACGAGCTGTCTCTTCAACCTTTCGGGATTGCCACGCCGTTTCCGCTGCAAAGAGCAACGCGGTGACAGCAGATCCGTTGTGGCCCTCGCGCTGCAGAATGCGCCCGGCAGCCTCGGCTTCCTTGAGCGCTGTGTCGACATCGCCACCCAGGCGGTATGACTGTGCCAACAGCATCCGGGCTTCTCCCTCGAGTGAACGATCTCCTTCCCATTCTTCATCGATGAACTCAAGCACCGTCCGTGCGGCTCGCGCCGCCTCTTCACTACTGAACGCATCAAGCGCCGCCTTTGACATGCGCAAACCGTATTCGACTGTTTTGTCTGGAACGTCACCCTGCGAGAAGTGATGAACAAGCTGAGGGTAGACACGCTCGAGTCGGCCACCGTGTCGTCGCTCAACTTCTTCCGCGTACTTACGATGTAGAGACCTCCGTTTACGTCGTGACAACCCCGCATACAAGACATCACGTACGACGCGACTGGAAAAGTTCAGGCGATCACCCCGCGATTCGCGTTCTTCTTCAAGCAGACCTTCCTCGACCAGGCGATCGATGGAATCTTCAACGTCATTTGATCCAGCCAACGCTTCGAGGTCGCGAAAATCAAAGGCCCGTCCGATTACCGAGGCAATCGAAAGAACTTCACGCAAGTCTTCCGGTAAACGTTCGATGCGTTTTTCAACCGCCTGTTGAATTGTCGCCGGCATATCGCCGGTTGAAAGATCGGTGGTAGCACCAAGACTCCACGCACCCGTCTGGTCTTTCGCAATCCCACCTGAATCAAGTAATGAGCGGACCAACTCTTTTGTGAAATAGGCGTTGCCTTCTGTTCCTTCGTAGAGCTTTTCCACCAGGCTATCGGAAAGTTTTGGGCCACCGATCAATGTTTCAAGGAACAATCGATGCTCAGCTGGTGAAAATGGCTCAAGCGCAATGGCCGAGAACCTGCGATCACCGCGGAAGCTTTCGAGCATGCGTAACAACGGATGCGAACGATCGACTTCGCTCGAGCGATACGTACCGATTATCAAGGTCGGCGTCGGACCGAGACGGCGCACGATGTATTGCAACGCTTCGATCGAGATTTCAGCAGCGTGGAGATCCTCAAGAAACAGAATGAGGGGGTTACCGGCGGCAAGTCTCGTTAGTGTTCGAGCCAATAACTCAAACACCTGGGTTCGATTCTCCGGACCCTGAAATGGCCCAACCTGCGACAACTTTGAATCGCCAGTTGCAGCTGCGCGAATGTCACTGATTTCAGTGAGCATCGGAAACAGGGACACGAGATCCGGCGCAATGTCGGAAAGATCAATCAAGGCGGGCAAACTTGTCGAGTCTCGTTGACGGAAGAACTCTTGAATCGCTTCGCAAAATCCCTGATACGGAAAGGCGCCGTCTTGTTCGATGGATCTTCCATGCAGTAAGAGGAGCTTGCGCGCCTTTGCGAGCAACTCGATTTCGTCAAGCAGCCGCGTTTTGCCGACACCTGGTTCACCTGACAAAACAACGAACTGGCACTCACCACTGATCGCCACGTTCAATCGGCGCTGCAACTCAGCAAGCTCGCTCTCCCGTCCGATGAAGGGAGAAAGTGCGACCCGCGGCATCATCATTGTCTTCGTCAGGACAACTGACTTGACGAGGTCGCTCTGATTGATTCGAGCCTGGCAGCGGCGAAGTGCGACGGCAATTTCGCTGGCCCGCTGTGGTCTTTTGCCTGGTTCCTTAGCGATGCAATAGAGAATTGCAGTTTCAAGGTCTTCGTTGATGTCTGCGCCGAATGCTCGCGGTGATTGCGGTATCTCGTGAACGATGCGGTAGAGAATGGATTGTAGTTCACCTGAGTACGGCGGCTCTCCAGCGACGCATTCATAGAGCACCGTGCCTAGTGAATAGATATCCGTTCGCTGGTCGACAGCACCGCCAATAACTTGTTCCGGGCTCATGTAGGAAAGCGTTCCCGCTATTGTTCCACTCTTTGTGATCTTACTTTCAGTCGCACCACGAGCGAGGCCGAAGTCCATGATGCGAACCCTGATCCTCGAGGCATCTTCTCGTGCGACCATGATGTTCTCGGGTTTTATATCTCGATGGATGACGCCTCGCGAGTGACTGTATTCGAGTGCCTCGGAAACCTGAACACCGATGTCGATCACTTCACCGAGAGTGAGCGTACCTTCACGTTGGAACCATCGCAGGTTAGTTCCCTGCACTACGGGCATCACAAAGAACAGCGATCCCTCATGCTTTCCAAAATCAAAAATCGGAACAATCGAGTGATGATCCATCTGGGCGACCAACTGCGCTTCGCGCTGGAAACGTTGTTCTGATTCCGGGCTCAACAGGGTAGGCGGGATTAATTTAATTGCAACCTCGCGATTCAAAAGCGGGTCGTGCGCTCTGTAGACCACACCCATTCCACCCCGCCCGAGTTCTGCCTTGATCTCATAACGATTTGAGAGCGTTTGACCGATCATCTTGCCTCCAGCATGTATTAACTTACGAGAATGTGAATCTTAGAATTGCTGATTGCCAATTGCCAATTTCGAATCGTTCGATTTGCATGTTTGCGTCGTTGAGTTCGCAGTCAGCAGGCGAGGACGCCTGCGCTCCCAGCAATGTTTGCCTCATAACCAATCACCAATAACTATCCAGCAATCAGCAATTGGCAATGTTCCCTACCCTGCCAGCCCGACGCGCTTCAATAAATCGTTCATCCGTGGATCATCTCGCAACGGATCGAGGAATGGATCGGTCTTCACTCGCTCCATGAACCAGTCGTGCGCCTTGTATGCCTTTTCCAACTGATCAAAAGCCTTGTCCTTCTCGCCCAGGGCGGTGTACACGATTGCAACCCAGTAACTGGAAATGTATTTGTTTTTTGCTAACCACTGCTTTAACACATCCTCAGCTTCTTGCCTTTGGCCGAGCTTCGCATATGCGTAACCAAGCTGAGGAAACATTTCAAAGTCAGAGCCCAACGATTTCTCTGCAATTGCTATAGCTTCCTTGTACATTCCTTTCGCGTTGTATGCATGTGCCAGCCAATTCTGCGCAGCGAAAAAGCTATGATCGAGATCTTGGGTTTTAGTTGCCTGTTCGACCGCATTGTCATATTGACGAGCATACATGTAGACGGCAGCAAAGTTGGCGCCCTGAATCAGCGATAAAGGGTCCAGGTCCATAGCACGTTTCATCTCGGCGATTGCTTCTTCGTGACGGCCACGTGGACTCAGATCGACCCAAGCGTAGCGAAAGTGTGCGAGCGCAATCTTTGGATCAAGTTCCAACGAACGCTTAAATTCGCGATCCGCACCGGCCCAGTCCCATTCATAAGCAGCGAGAATGAGTGCGTAGGCGGTATGGGCTTCCGCCAGATCGGGATCGATTTCGAGCGCCCTTGCGATCGCTTTCCTAGCTTGCGGCATCGCCTCTTCTGGCGACATGTAAGCAAATGAGGGCATTACCTCCCACGACTCAGTTAGACCCACGTAAGCAAGTGCGTACTTTGGATCGAGCGCAATCGCCTGCTCAAAGAGTTCGATACTACGCAGCAGATCTTGCTTTGTACGTTTGGCAAAATGGAATCGGCCCTTCATATAGATCTGATACGCCTCGTTGCTGGTTGTGTACTGCTTAGTGATCCCTCGGGCGTCATTACCAACCAGTTTCAGTTGCAACTTCTCCGTAACAGCAGTGGCAATCTCACGCTGCGTCGATAGAAGGTCCGACATTTTTCGTTCGTACTGTTCTCCCCAAAGCGACTTGTTGTTTTTCACATCCACCAGTTCAACAGTAATGTTCAAGTTGTCGCCTCTCTTGAGCAGGTGGCCAGTCATAACCGTATCGACTCCAAGTTCACTGGCGATCCTACTAACATCAGTTTCCTTCCCTTTGTAGCGCATGACCGAACTCGTCGGACTAACTTTCAATTCCGGGACTTGGGATAGCCGGAAAATCAACGACTCCGCCAATCCGTCTGACAAATAGTCAGTATCGGCGTCGTTACTATTGTTTTGAAACGGAAGCACTGCGATCGATTTAATCGGGCCAGTCGTGCCCGCAGCCGAGTTGCGAAATTTGAAGAACCACAAGCCGCCGGCAAGAATCATCACCAGAAGTAGCGACAGCGCAACACCAAGGACGCGTTTGTGTTTTTTGATTTCACTGACCAGGTATTCGGCACTCGAGACGGTGGCGGGGCTTAAAGTGGAATGATCACTTGTTGTAGCTGAAACTTGAGAGGTCGTGCTGAGAGGTGTGTTAACGGTCGCAGTGGTAGAACTATCAACACTAGTCGCCGTTGTTTCCAACTCACGTCGCAATTCTTTCAACTCAATCGCGACTTCCTTTATTGTCTGATATCTCTCTTCTCTGTCTTTCGCCAGGCACCGCCGAATGATGCGTTGTAAGTCTGCAGGTGCGTTGGGATTTAGATCTTTGATTTGGGGTGTAGGTTCATAGATCAAACTGTGCAACGACTTGACGACTGAATCACCTTCAAAAGGTTTCTTTTTCGTAGCCGCCTCAAACAGAATGCAGCCAAACGAGAAGATGTCAGAGCGACCATCAATTTCATTAGTTTTACCCTGAGCCTGTTCGGGCGACATATAGCCGACAGTTCCCATAATCACGCCGGGCGTTGAATGCTGCTGCATGATCGCAGTTGCAACTTCTTCGCGGTTCTCGCCTGCGCTCTCGTTGAGTTTTGGCTCAATCAATTTCGCGAGACCAAAGTCGAGAATTTTTGCATGGCCATCGCCTGTAATCATTATGTTGTCGGGCTTCAGATCGCGATGAACTATTCCAGAGTGATGCGCCTTCGCCAGACCTTCGGCCGCATGTTGCAGGTAGCGCAACAGCTTTCTCAGTTCCGTGTGTTCGCGATGAATCTTTTCGCGGAGAGTAACGCCCTCGATAAACTCCATGGCGATGTAGTTGAGCTTAGCCGACCCCTTCTCAACATTTGCGCCATCGCCCTCGGCGCTATCAGCTTCGCCGATTTCGAATATTTGGGCGATGTTAGGATGACTCAAAGCTGCTGCCGACTTTGCCTCACGAATAAACCGTTCCATCCGATCACGATTAGACGCGACATCGGCGGGAAGAATTTTTAACGCAACCTTGCGATCGAGCTTTGTGTCCTGCGCGAGATAGACCTCGCCCATTCCACCAGCGCCGAGCCTGGAAATGATGCGGTAATGGGAAAGCGTGGAATTGGTGGTTAGGGACATGTGCTCAGTTACGTGGGAGGCCTACTCCGATTGCCGATTTCGATTTCTGCACTTTGCGTGTTTGCCTCTTTGCGTCGTTGAGTTCGCAGTTAGCAGGCGAGCACGCCTGCGCTCCCAGCAATGTTATGCCTCATCAGCAATCAGCAATCAGCAATTGTTCCCTACGACCCCGCCCGTCGCAGCAATTCCTTAAAGCGCGGATCGGAACGAAGACCGTTGAATCTCGGATCGTACTTGAGACGCGGAATAAACTGATCGTGTTCCTTGAATCCCTTCTCGAGCCAGACGAAGGCCTGATCCTTGTCGCCCAGGGCAACATAAACTGCGGCGTTCATTGCCGGCGACGTGTACTCGCTACCGGAGAGTCGCTGCAATTCGGCAAGACTCTTTTTCGCTTCCTCGATCTTTCCTGATTCAGCGTAGGCATGTGCCAGCGCGGCAATTGCAATGGCTTTACCGCCAGAGAGTTGATTCACCTTTTGAAACTCGGCTATAGCATCACTGTAATCACCATGCTGCTCATAGGCGAGACCAAGACGATGGTGCCCGATCACAAAACTTGGATCCAATTCAATAGTCTTCCGCAGTTCCTCGATCGCTTGAGTCTCCTGAAGATTGATCAGAAGCACCCAGCCAAAAACCATGTTTGCCGGGAGTGATAACGGATCGAGGTCCCGTGCACGCCTGGCCTCGTTTAAGGCTTCTTCTGCGCGACCGCCCCAAGCCAGGTACAAGGAATACCACTGGTGTGCGAGTACATAATTTGGGTTCAGCTCTATCGCTCGCTTGAACTCCCGTTCAGCTTTCTCCCGATCAAGATCGTAATGGTAGGAAATGTGAGCAAGCGACACGTGTGGCTCGGCAAGCGCGCTATCAATTTCAATAGACTTGAGCGCAGCGGCCTTGGCTTTGGGAAGTGCATCCTCAGGCGGAAGCGTGCCTCCAGCGTCCTGAGTGCCCATGAGTATGTAGCTATCAGCCAGGCCACTGTAAGCGAGCGCAAAAGTCGGATCTTTTTCAATCGCCTGTTGAAAAGCCTCGACCGCTTTTAGATTCGCTTCGCTCGTACGCTTGTTCCAATAAAACCGCCCTTTCAAATACAACTCGTAAGCCTCGTTGTTTTCCGTGTAGTGTTTTACGAGTCCTTTCTCATCGGTCGAAACCTGTAGCTTTAATCGGTCGACGATCTCTCTCGCAATTTCGCGTTGGGTTGCCAGGAGATCCGAAGCCTTCCGATCATACTGCTCACCCCAAAGCAATTTGCTGTTGCGCACATCCACCAATTCCGCGCTGATTGTTAAATCGTCACCACGTTGAGTGATGCGGCCCGTCAGCACTGCGCTAACACCCAGATCAGTGCCGACCTTTATCGGATCGATTTCTTTCCCTTTGTAACGAAAGACAAGGCTGGTAGGACTAACCTTTAGATTAGGCAACTGGGACAAACGATAAATTAGCGACTCCGACAAACCATCGGACAGGTATTCACTATCAGAATCTGCACTCTTGTTTTGAAACGGCAATACTGCGATTGAATCGACTGGTCCGGCCAAACGATTTCTCGAAGAAAACCAAAAACCAATCAGCGCGATCACAAGGGCCATAGCCAGACCGGCGATGGTGAACCTTGCCCAGCGCCTGGGATTGTTTGAGCTGACGGACGACGGCGCAGTTTCTGAAGTCGTAGACCCTGACTGCTCAACAGTATTGCGGCGTTCCACAGAATCAAACATGACCGTTTGTGCTTCGTTCTCCCTGACAATTTCCTTATGCGGTAAGCCAATTCGACGCAGAAGATCCTGGAAGCGCTGATCCGAGCGAATATGATTGAGACAGGGATCAAGCATAAACCACTGCAGTCGTACCGAACGTTCGGCAACTGCCCTCTCCAGTTGCTCATACGTTCGCTCAACATCGTTCAGTCCAACATACAGCTTCGCTAAGTTGACCGGTGACACATACTCTTTTTTGCCTTGATCAATCAGTTCGGTGAGCAGCTTTTGCGCTTCTTCACGGTGGCCGCTCTCGCCAAGGATTCGTCCAAGCTCAGCCTTGATTGCCTGGCCACCATTAGTGAGAGTTACCCCTTTTTCTAATGCCACTGCGGCTTCGTCGAGTCTTCCCGCTTGTGCGTACGCCAGGCCGAGAATCCAGTGCGCAAAGAAGTGGTTGGGAGAGATCTCGATTGTTCGGAGTGACTGCGCAATGGCTTCGTCATTGCGACCTGCGATGTAAAGCCACCATCCCAGGGTGGCATTAAAAATCGCCGTAAATGGGTCAAGCTCGATCGCACGTGACTCGGCAGCAATCGCGTCGTCGTGGCGCCCAAAAAGGATCTGAATTGTTGAGTCGACATGGTGTGCGAATGCGTACTTAGAATTGAGCGCGATCGCGCGTTGGATCTCATTGCCAGCTTCGATGAAGTCCCACTGATAGAGACTCCTGTAAAAAGCGATAGAAGTGCGCGTCTCAGCTAGAGTGTCGTCAATCTCGACAGACTTTAATGCTGCGCTTTTGAGATTTTTCTCAGCCTCCGCTGGCGGGATGTGCTCGTAGAATCCCAACAAAACATAACTGTCGGCCATGCCGGAGTAAGCGAGTGCGTAATCACCATCTAACTCAATTGCCTGTCGGAAGTATTCAATCGCTTTCAGCAATGCTTCATGCGTGCGTTTCAAGAAAAAGAAACGACCTCGTAAGTAGAGTTGATAGGCCTCAGCATTTTTCGTATAGCGCTTTAGAACCTCCTCCTTCTCATGGACTAACAGTTTCAGCTTCAACGCATCAACGACAGCGAGAGTAATTTCATCCTGCACGTCGAAGATGTCTTTCATCTCGCGATCGTAGCGTTCGGACCACAGCTGATAACCGTCGGCGGCATTGATAAGCTGTAGTGAGATTCGGACTCGATCACCTGACTTTCTTACGCTCCCCTCAAGCACAGCACGTACATTCAATGTTCGACCGATCTCACCAGCATTGACGTTGCGACCTTTGAACGAAAACGTTGACGAGCGCGCTGCCACTCTCAGATTCTCGATCTTCGTCAAGGCACCCAGGAGTTCTTCGGCCAAACCGTCGCAGAAGTATTCGTTGTCAGGATCGGCACTCAGATTGGAAAACGGAAGCACCGCGATGGAATTGTAAGAACCCGTCTGGGCCGTTTTTGGAGCAGGAAGGATTTGCGTCTGCTCTACGTGTTTTTGGGGTTCTGATCTTTCAAGTTCGGCTTCAAATTCCAACCTCCGCTGTACTCTCTTCAGGTCCACGAGCATGTCGCCAGCAGTTTGATAACGCTGCTCGCGATCTTTCCTGAGCGCCTGCCTTACAATTTGATCAATCTCATTAGGAAGACCGGGGAGTAGTTCTTTTAATGGGGTGGGTTCGTCAGCTACGATTGAGCCAATCACATCCATCGCATTCTCGCCCACGAATGGCCTTTTCCCCGTCAGCATTTCGTAAATGACGACACCAAAGCTGAACAGATCCGATCTCGCATCAATCACCTTGCCACGAGCCTGCTCCGGCGACATGTAGGTCGCAGTGCCAATAATCATCCCGGTGCTCGTGTGTGATTGCATTGCAGTGGCTGCTTCTTCATCGGAATGAACCCGTGGGCCACCGGCGATCATCGGAACTCCAGACAACTTGGCGATGCCAAAGTCGAGAATCTTGACAAAGCCATCGGGGCGGATCATCACGTTGTCGGGTTTAATGTCGCGATGAACTATTCCCGCGCTATGCGCAGCCTGCAACGCGGAAGCGATCTGGGTCGCGACTTCCAACGACTTCAAAAGCGGGAGCGAATGACAGTTGTTGAGAGTCTTGCCCTCGATATATTCGGTGGCAATAAAGTTCGTACCATCTGTTTCACCAACTTCGTAAATCGTGATGATATTGGGATGGTTGAGTGCGGATGCTGACCTTGCTTCTAAAACGAAGCGACGCATGCGGTCAGCGTCAGCTGCAAACTCGGGCGGGAGAATTTTGAGAGCTACGCGCCGGTCAAGCTTTGTGTCCTGGGCCACATAAACTTCGCCCATGCCACCCGCGCCGATTTTAGACACAATGCGGTAATGCGACAGTATTGAGTTGGAGGAAAAGGACATTGCCGATTTTCGATTGCCGATTGCCGATTTAAGTACGAAAGCTTTAGCTGTTAGCTCAACTCATTCTGGTAACCCTGTTCGCTTCACTACCACCTGGAATCGCGGATCGTCGTGTAGTGATTTCAAGAAGGGATCTATCTTCATGAAGCCTACGAACTGTTCGTTGTCATCTACTGCCTGATTCAGTCTTGCAAAAGCGCTGTCCTTGTCACCATGTTCAGCAAAGAAAGTCGCCAAATCATATTGGTAAAACTTCAATTGCGCGCGCCCGTCAGTTGCGACTCGCAAAAATTCCTGCCAACCACCCTTAGCGAAACTGTCTCTTATAATCTTTGCTGCTTCAGTCTCGCCTCGATTCTCTTTTGCCTTTACCAGTTCGTCTATCGCCATCGGGTAGTTCTGTTTTTGTCTGTACACATTGAAGAGGTAGTAATGCGACATCCAGAAATCCGGTGACAGTTCGATGGTCTTCTTGGTCTGTTCTTCACTCTCATCGATTCGCCCAGAGTAGAACAAGCAATACGCGTAGTTGATATTGCCAGCCAGAGATAGCGGCTCGATTTCTAGTGCTCGCTTCACTTCGGCTATCGACTCATCAAACTTACTAAGGAATAGAAGTCGAAGGGCGTTGATACGATGACCATCAGTAGAGTTGGGATTCAGTTCGAGCGCACGTCTTAGCTCTCGTTCCCAACCGGCCAGATCGTGATCCTGAAGAAAGGCAAGCAGTCCCAGAAGAGTGTGAGGGTCCGCGATCGTGGGATCTAATTCGATCGCCTTGTTGGCAAACTCGTGCGCCTTGGGAAACACTTCCTTAGCCGGTGAGTAACCGTAGATGGCGAGATACGCATAACCGAGTCCCAAACCCGAATAAGCTACTGCATAGTTTGGGTCAATCCGAACTGCTTCCTGAAAACATTCGATCGCTCTCTGCGAGTCTTTTGGAGTGCGCTTGTTGGCCAGGAAGCGTCCTTGCAGGTAAAACCTGTAGGCTTCGGAATTCTCCGTGTAGGTCTTCGTTACTCGCTGCTCTTCGGCGCCCGTTAGTTTTGTCCTCAGCTTGGTCGAGACATCGCGCGCCAGATCACTCTGCAATGAAACAAGGTCCGTTTGTTTTCTATTGTACTGGTCGCCCCAGATCAGGTTTCCGCTTCTCGCATCAACTAACTCGAGATAAACGATCAAGTCTGATCCACGCTGAACCACACGCCCGTTCAGGACCGCCTGCACGTCAAGCTCTTTGCCGACTGTCTGAGGATTTGTTTCCTTACCTTTGTAACGGAAGACCAGCGAACGTGCTTTCACACTCAGGTTTGGTATCTGAGACAGACTACTAATGAGCGTTTCGGTCATCCCATCCGAGAGATACTCAGCATCAGAGTTACCGCCCTCGTTCACGAACGGCATTACAGCAATTGACTGAATTGCGGCTCCCCTGTTGCGAGATCGGAGATAAGCGGCCGCACCAACAACTCCAGCAAGCATCACGATCAGTACAATCGCCGCGGCGAGCTTGTGATGTTTGATTCCAGTCAACACGTACTCTGCACTCGAGGCTATCCGAACCTGCGCCGCACTCGTGCGAGGCGAAGTCGTTTCTGTCGGCGGAGTACCCGGAGCGACTCCCGCACTCGTGTTTCGCAGAACAGGTGCGACTGTTCGCTCAATCTCAGCATCAACATCCAGCTTGCGTCGCAGGTTTCTAAGATCGATGAGGAGATCCTTCGCGGTTTGGTAACGTTCATTCTTATCTTTCGCCAAACACTTCGTTACGATCTCTTCCAATCGTTCCGGTACGCCTTCTACTAGCTGTGAAAGCGGTGTCGGCTCGGATTCCTGAATTGCGATGATCTGACGATGGATATCTTTTCCAGTAAACGGAATGCAACCAGCAAGCATTTCGTAGAGCAGTACACCAACACTCCAGATATCTGTTCGTTGATCAACGTCTTTCCCGACTGACTGTTCGGGTGACATGTAATTGACCGTACCCATGATTATTCCTGGAGTGGTGTTCACCTGGAGACGCGTCGCAACTTCGCTGTCAGTTGAGCCGGCTTCTACCGTTGCGGGTTCGGACAATTTTGCCAGACCAAAGTCGAGGACCTTTACAATGTGGTCCGTGCGAACCATCACATTTTCCGGCTTCAGGTCGCGATGCATAACACCCGCTTCATGTGCGGCATTCAGGGCGGCGACGATTTGAATAGTGACGTCGAGAATGTCAATCAACTTTAGTCGACGACCCGACAGGTGTTGACGAAGGGTTGCACCATTGATGTATTCAGTTGCGATGAAGGACGCGTTCTCGGTTTGACCAAATTCGTAGACTGTGAGGATGTTTGGGTGATTGAGATTTGAAACTGTGCGTGCTTCCTGGGTGAAACGTTGCAGGCGATCTTTATTACCCGCCATTTCCGCCGGCAGGATCTTAATCGCTACGTTGCGTCCAAGTTCTGACGTGTCCTGGGCAAGATATACTTCGCCCATTCCACCTGCCCCGAGTTTGTTGACGATACGGTAATGCGAAATTGTCGTGTTGGGGGATAACTCTTCCATCGGGTAAATCAGAAAGACGACGCGGAAACGTTTTGCTTCGCCTTCTGTGCAACCTCTGTCTTCTCAGGAATCTTTTTTACTAAAACTTCCTAACGTGTCGTTCACACCTCACCCATAGCGCCTGTGCCGGGCTCCGAAACAATCTGAAAGGCGAAAGAAGGGTGTTGCGGGAATTCCTTCCACTTATCTGGGTCTTAGAAGAAGGGCTCATCCACTAGCTGCGCGAGTTCAAAACGATGGGGTATTTGTAGCAGTTTTCTGCTGTTGTTGGAAGAAGAGATTGGGGTCAACCTCTGCAATCTCGCCAACAAATGGTGGTGAACTGAGTTTCAACGTACGGCTGGCGAGTTTAGGACAAATTGCCAATTAATGAACTGTTAGAACTGACAGTGGTTCAGATCATCACTTTCCCGTATAAATAGGCACTTCCACTGGCGTGCGACTCAATTGGATAGAGAAGACGTTCGGCGTTGCCGTCATTGATTGGAAACATTTGTCCGGACGTTTTGAGTCCCATCAGGAGGAAAACGACATGCGAAGGTTAGTAAATATTGGTTTAGCGGTTATCGGTGCGGTGAGCTTGATACTTCTGACATCCACGACAAGCTCGGCTCAAAAATTACCGAAGCGCATTCACATCCAAGCGACAGCGATGGGAACGATGACTCAAATGGGACGTATGTTCAACGTCAACTTAATCATCGAGGAAGTAACCTCGGATCAGGAGAGAGCTGGATTGCTCGAAGCGTTCCAAGCGAAAGGCAACGAAGGTTTACAGAACGCGTTAGAGAAGATGCACGCGAAAGGCCGAATGGCGATTACCGGAACACTTGGCTATGACGTTGCTTACGTTAAGGTGTTTAAGCAGCCCGACGGATCCACCATCATACGCATGGTAACCAATCGTCTCCTTCAATTCGGCGAAGTTTGGGCAAGCACCAGGTCGAGGGATTACAACCTGTCGGCAGTGGAAATCGTCATCAGTAAGAACAAGAAGTATAGCGGTAAGCTCTATCCCGCCTGTTGGCTCAAGATTAACAAAGAGGGCAATGTGGAGTTGCAGCTCTATCAGAATCCCTGGAACCTCACGAATATCATGAGACGTTAGGTCGGTTTAAGTTCCGTCCTTTCGAATTTCAACAACCAGGATCATGAATGTACCCGGCTTTGCGCGAGGTCGTGCGCCGGCTGCAGCTCCTTCGAATTCTGCTGAAGAAAAACCTTGTACGTCATCGGGTCGACTCCCATCGTCTTGCGGTGGGAATTACTAAAGGGTAACGAAGGTCACGTCGGATTGTTTTCAACGTGCGTTTGGTGCCAACCTGTCACGCCTGCAGCCATGGCTTCTGCCGCCTCCGGCCACGTGCCACATTCGTATTCCGCGAGTGGACCGCGACTGTTAAGAATCGGATCGACCACCCGCCAGGCAGCTTCCACGCTTTCATCGCTGGTAAACAGAGAGTTGTCACCCCGCAGTGCGTCTCCCAGCAGCCGCTCGTAGGGCGACTGTTCACTTGCGTTCGTGTGACGCGCGACCAGCTCAACCGTCTCGCCACACATCTCATCGCCGGGCTGTTTGACCTGCGTGCCGGCCGAGATCACTACTTCGGGACTCAACTGAAAACGGAAGTAATTCGATTCGAACGCTTCGATCGAATCGAAGATCTCGATAGGCGGACGCTTCAACGTGACCACCACCTCAGTGGTTGTAACCGGCAGACATTTCCCGGCCCGTATATAGAATGGGACGTCAGCCCAGCGCCAGGTATCGATGTAAAGACGAATAGCGGCGAAGGTCTCGACGGTTGAGTCCTGGGCCACGCCCTTCTCGTCGCGGTAGCCGCGGAACTGCGCGCGTATGACATCGTCAGGATCGATTGGCTTCATAGCGTTAAACAGCTGCACCTTTTCACTGCGCAAAGCATCGTGATGGCGACCACAAGGCGCATCCATAGCCAGCAGAGCAATCACTTGCAAGAGATGGTTCTGGACTACGTCGCGGATGGCGCCGACTTCCTCGTAAAACGCGCCTCGCCCTTGCAAGCCAAAGTTCTCAGCCATTGTGATCTGTACATTGTCCACGAAATTGCGATTCCAGATTGGCTCGAGAAAGGCATTGGCAAAACGGAAGTACAAAAGGTTCTGTACGGCCTCCTTGCCCAGGTAATGATCGATGCGAAACACCGCCGATTCGGGAAAGACATCGTGCAGCGCGTCGTTCAGAGCCTGGGCCGAAGCCAGGTCGCGACCAAACGGTTTCTCCACCACGACGCGTGCATCGTGCGCACAGCCAGCCCGGCCCAACCCCTGCACGACGGTCGTGAACATGCTGGGTGGCACGGCCAGATAGTGCAGTGGGCGCGAGGCGCCGTTCAGTGCTTGTCTCAGCTGATCGTAGGTCGCGGGGTCCTGATAGTCGCCGTCGATGTACTTGAGCAGCGACGAGAGCCTGGCAAAAGCATCGTTGTCGACACCACCAGAATTTTCCAGACTGTCATGCGCTCGCTCACGGAGTTGTTCAAGGTTCCAGCCCGCGCGCGCTACGCCGATGATCGGGATATTAAGGTTGCCGCGCTGAATGAGCCTCTGCAACGCCGGGAAGATCTTTTTGTAAGCAAGGTCGCCGGTGGCGCCAAAGAAAACGAACGCGTCCGAACTAAGTGTAGTCATCTAAAAGTGTTCCTATGAATGGGCAAGTCATTTCGCAAACAATCGAGCTCCAGTGTAGCGCGTCAAAGAGGAAAAGGAACCCTACTTCTGGTGCGCCGCTGTGCAAAGCCCATGTCTAAGATTGCTTATCGGATAGTCGAGGCGCACGCTCCCCAATCAGAACATTCCAAAGCACTGGCCATCTTCCTCGCACGATGGAAATCTTTGACATGGCCGGCATCGCCGAATCTATTTCACTGAGATCTGCGGTGAGGTTTATGAAATTGAATTAAGGAGTACTTCGATTCTCAACTACCAGGATCATGAATGTGCCCGGCTTTGCGCGAGGTCGCGCGCCAGCTGCAGCTGCTTCGAATTCTGCTGTTGGTAGAAAAACCTTGTGGGTCGTCGGATCGATTCCCATCGTTCTTGCGCCGGGTGACGTCTTCACTGTTTGAACGATCTCAAATTTTGAAGGAGATGTTTCCTTTGCCACTGCCAAAGAGCCATCAGCGCAACTGGCAAACACCAAATCACCATCTATCTTCGTCGCATCAACGCCGAGACCGATCGGCAGGTCTGTCAGCACCTTGCCGTCGTCAACACTCATCACAATCAGCTTTTGCGGATTGCGACAACCGATGAAGAGCAGCCGTTTCTTGACGTCCATTGACATGCCTACCGGACCACCGCCGGGAGCGACAGACCATCGCGCAGTTACTTTTCTGGCGTCTAGATCCACCACCACTACCACGTTCTTATCGACAAGATTGATATACGCCTTTCCCTTCCCGTCGGCGGCCAGGAACTCCGGCTTTCCACCTAATTCAATTGGCGCTTCCATCTTTCCTGTCTTGGGATCAATGCCTGGTTTAAAGGACATTAAGACGCCGTTATCGCCCGAGACAGATAACACGCGTCCACTCGACTGATCGTAAATAATGCCGTCTGTGTCAGGCTGTGTGGCGATCGTTCCGAGAACCGCGTTCGTTTTCAGATCGAAGATAACGACCGCTCCATCGCCTCCACCATCGCTGATGAATCCACGACCGGCTTGGGAAACAATAGCGACACCATGAGCGCGTTTCTGACCGGGAATGTCTGCGATCGTCTGGCCGGAGTCAGAGTCGATAACCAATGTGTGAGTACTTCGAGGGACGTAGAGTCGATGAGTCTGCGGATCGACGATAAGATAGTCCCATCCGCCTTCACCACCGATCTTTATCGTCCTGGTGACCGACCACATTGATTGAGACATCACCGGGACCGTCAATAAAAAAGGAATCAGGAGAAGTGCAACAACGGTGGTCTTTTTGGTGGGCATGTTTGTTTTCCTTTCCCGTTGCTCATTGATTAAGAGTGCAGTTCAAGATTTGTTCGCCAGTTTTAGCAAACGATCTCCCTGGCGTTCTGCGGAAAAACAGTTCAGTGAGTTTTTATCACTAAACGTATTACAAAGTCTTAAAGCATCTACCTGTTAACTTGTATTTTACAGAAGCGTCACCTCATCGTAGCACGCACATCCTAGAGTCACTTTTTCTCAACTCGGATCCAGCGCAAACATTTCGTTTCGTTTATCTAACCTTCTTATAACTCAGGAGGACGTTACATGTGTGCCCCACATAAAACCCAAACCTCGTTCTTATTCGCAATAGCATTAGTCTTCACTTTCGCCATTTCGCTCGAAGCACAGGTGAATCAATCGTCAATCTCGGGTGCAGTTAGAGATGCATCCGGATCAATGGTGCCAGGTGCAAGTCTTGAACTGGTATCTTCCGCCAAAGGCACCCATAGAGAGACGATGACAAATGCGGAGGGTATCTATAGCTTCCCCGCCATACCAATCGGTACCTATAAACTTACCATCTCCAAGCAAGGCTTCACCCCAGTTGAAATCCCAGAAGTTCAGTTGTCCATCGGTCAACCGAGAACGATCGATGTCCACCTGGAAGTGGGAAATATTTCGAGCACTGTCCTTGTACCGACCAAGATCGAGGCTATTAATCGTACTTCAGCAGAAGTGGGTGGCCTGGTTGACGCGGAACAAATCAAAGCGATCCCGATCAGTGGACGCAACTGGGCAAGTCTGATGTTGTTAGCGCCGGGCGCTATCAATTATGGCGACGGTGCACAACGTGCCATTAGATTCAACGGGCATTCTCTCGATGATAGCAACTTTACTTTCGACGGTGTCGACACTAGCGGAGTGCAGGAGCAGACGCAAAAAGCTGATACCCGTCTGAACATTGCTCTCGATGCAATCTCGGAGTTCAGAGTTAGCACGGCAGTCTATACGGCAGAAAGTGGAGCAGCAGGCGGCGCTCAGATCAATGTTATTTCGAAGAGCGGGAGCAACTCGTATCACGGCAGTGCATTCTACGCTCTGCGCAACGACGCTCTCGACGCTCGTTCGCCCTTCGACGATCCAACCACCGGTCTGCCACCGTTTTCGCTACATCAATTTGGCGGCAGCATTGGTGGGCCGATCAAGAAAGACAAGGCTTTCTTTTACGCGAACTACGAAGGTTTGCGGCAAAGTCTTGGTCAAACGTTCATCAACTTTGTGCCCAACGCTGCGTACCGCGCCCAGGTACTGGCAAAGTCGCCGGAACTCAAGCCGATAATCGATGCTTATCCTACCGGTGGGACTCCCATTGACAGCATTACTGACAAAGTTACAAAAGTCGCCAACGATACCGTGCGTGAGAATTCGTTTATGGGGCGATTTGATTATTTGTTCTCCAGCAATACGACAATGTATGCCCGCTACAATGTTGACCACGCTTACATTGACAATCCCACGGACGCACTGGGAACTCACAACGTGATTCCTCATATTCCCACCAATGTGGTTCTCCAGTTACAACACATGTTTTCTGCACGTACCATCAACGAGTTGAAATTCGGATACAACCGAGCGAACTACCATAATTACACTTTTGGCTCCGCGCCGCTCGACGTGAGCCCCGGGCCATTCGATGGAGTAAGTGGAACCGCACTGGATACCGAAGTGGGTAACACGTTCTCCTACATCGATAACCTCAGCATGGTGAGAGGTCGCCATACATTCAAGACAGGTCTCGATATACGCCGCATCCAGCTGAATAACTCCGGCAACACCCTCACGACATCTTCGATCGATTATGCGACGGCCGATGATTTCATCAACAACAAAGCTGAGTCAGCAACCTATCTTCAGGGAGAGGGTGTGGTGGGAAATCGGCGAACTTTCTTCCAGGGATATTTCCAGGACGAGTTCAAGGTTAATCGAAACCTCACGCTCAATCTCGGTCTCCGATACGAGTACTACACAGTTGCCCATGAGATTTTGGATCGTTCAGCGGTGGTAGATATTGTTGGCTGCAACGGTTTTTGTCCGAAGGGTACTCCGTACTATGACCCAAATGGCAAAGACTTCGGCCCGCGAGTTTCCATGGCCTGGGCGCCGTCGAGACTGCATGGCAAGACGGTTATCCGCACCGGGTACGGCATCTATTATGGCGGCAATCAGAATGACGACTTCAGCGATCCAGCAGAGAGCGCGGTGCCGCGTTACTCACTAAGTTCTGATGACTTTCCCGATTTAAGTTACCCTCTCGTCGCATTTCTTGATCCGAAGAACCAGCTCTTCAGTCCAAAAGCAATTGACCGCCACCGTAAAGATCTCTCCTATCAAAACTGGGACTTCCTTATTCAACAAGAGCTACCAGGTAACACGGTGGTGCAGGTCGGCTACGTGGGCAGTGTGGGGCGACACCTCTTCAGTAAATACACTGTCAACCTGATCAACCCACTGACTGGCAAACGACCTCTGCCAGAGTTTGGATCGTTTGGTCTGAAAGCCAATGACGGCAACAACAACTTCAATGCGTTCCAAGCCTCCGTTGAGAGACGCTTCGTGAATGGTCTTCTTTTTCAGACAAACTACATGTGGTCCCACGGTATCACTGACGCGTCGATTGGTTCGGGCGAAGCTGTTGCTTTTCAGAATCAAAGCTGCCGTGCGTGTGATCGCAGCGACACGAATATAGACGTGCGGCATACCATGACAACCGACGTTGTCTACCAACTGCCGTTCGGTCCTGGTAAGAAGTTCTTGAATGGAAACGGGGTCACTTCCCGCATATTCGGTGGATGGGAACTCAGCGGCATCGCCTTCGCGCGCACCGGTCTACCCGTCAATATAACGGTATCGAGAAAGGCATCTGATCTCCCGGATGGAAATACTTCCGCACAGCGTCCAAACCTGATTGCAGGCGTCCCCCTCTACCCTGCGAATCAGACGATCTCAAACTGGCTCAACCCTGCCGCATTCGCACTGCCCGCGAAAGGAACCTGGGGTAACGCGGGTCGCTTCATCGCTCGAGGGCCCTCGAACTTCGAAATCGATGGTTCACTCACTAAGTCGTTTCAGTTATCTGAACGCTTTCGTTTGAATTTCCGCGCTGCGGCTTTCAATCTACTGAACCATCCGCAGTATAAGAATCCCTCAAGCGGTTTAGGATCCTTTACTGGTAGTAATCCGAAGCCTTCCGCAAGTTTCGGAAAAATCACAAGCATCCTGAACACAGGAGCCACTGGCACAGGCGCTCCCAGGCGGATTGAGTTCATGTTTCGACTCGAATTCTAGAATCGTTATCGTTGAGGTGATCAATGTACGAGAGAGCCTTAAGAAGGTTCGTCGCTCTTGTTTTCCTAGCTGTGACTGCAGTAGCAGGGGCAGCACAATCTCCGCCACTTGAGATCGACGCAAAACTGCAAAAGCACTTCCGCTTTGTCGCCTATGGTGATACGCGATTCACCGATCCTTCTAACACGAAAGATGCCAATCCAGAAGTTCGTCAGCAATTGGTGCGCGCCATTGCCGCAGCTCATCCTGACTTCATCACCTTTGGTGGCGATATCGCTCTTAATGGCGACAACATAAACGACTGGAAGCAGTACGATCAGGAGACTGCCATCTGGCGTGAACGTCGAATTCCAGTCTACCCGGCACTGGGCAATCATGATCTCCACGGCGATCTCAACGTGGCGCTGGGAAACTATTTCGCGCGTTTCCCAATCCTGCAGCAGAACCGGTTTTATGCCGTTCACACCAAAAGGACCTTGATGCTAACGCTGGACAGCGCACTCGATGAAGTCAATGGTTCGCAGGGTGAATGGTTGCAATATCAATTGGCCCACCTTTCCTCCAGCGTCGACTTTGTATTTGTCGTTCTGCATCATCCACCTTACACAAGTTCCAGCGATGCGAAGACCTACGGTGGCGGTCACAGCGCTAGAGGTCAGGAGCAACAACTTGCGACATACCTCGAGCAGCAACAAACAAAAATGCGTGCGCGCATCATTGTGCTTGCGGGACACGTTCACAACTATGAACGTCACGAACATGGTGGCGTGACTTATTTCGTTTGTGGAGGCGGTGGTGCCCACGCTTACCCAATCACCCGCGCCCCAGACGACCCATTCCAGAGCACAGAAGTTAACTACCACTATCTGATGATTGAAGTGAAAGGCAGGAAACTAAAAGCGAAGATGAATCGCCTGGAAATCAAAGACGGTGCGATTCACTGGACCAAGCCTGATTCAATAACAATCAAAGCTCCCGCTACTCTGGATGTTGCTAATAAAAGCGAGCACTAACTAGCGTTCCGTTGTTAACACAACTTTGATCACGCCGTCAGCGCGGTCCGCGAAGAGTGTGAATGCTTCCTGTGCGCGGCTGAATGGAAAGGTGTGAGTAATCAACGGCGCTACAGAAATCACGCCGTTCGAAATCATGTCTGCTGCGACGCGGAAATCGTCGACCGTCGGACCGAGACTACAAATCAATCGACCCTCATTCCAGAAGAATTCGTGAAAGGCGAACTCGTAGGTGTATTTATGCGGTAGCCCGAACGCCAACAGTGTCCCATTGCGCCTCAGTAGCTTCGCCGCCAAAT
>DATEXA010000342.1:0-2624 GCA_035257465.1 Pyrinomonadaceae bacterium
GTAGCTCTTTAGCTTGTCGGTAACGATCGCCCGTGGGACATATCGCAATCTCTTCAATAGCTTGCGAAAGAACTTCTTAGCGGCTCTCTTATCTCTCCTGCTTTGGACCATTATGTCCAAAACTTCGCCATCCTGGTCAACTGCACGCCATAAGTAATGAATGCTTCCGTTGATCTTGAGGAACACTTCGTCGAGGTACCATTTATCGCCTGGCCGCGGAGATTTCCGTCGTAAGTCGTTGGCATAAGTCTGGCTGAACTTGAGGCACCATGCGCGGATGGTTTCGTAAGTGAGAACGACGCCTCGCTGGGCTAACATTTCTTCAACATCGCGAAAGCTCAGGGCGAAGCGGAAATATAGCCAGACGGAATGGCTGATGATTTCGGCAGGGAAGCGATGACGATGATAAGGAGAGAGGGTGCGCATCCAAGGAGTATGCCGTACCAAGAGTCAGATGGCACTTCACCTTTAACCTGACAATATCGATTTCAGAACTGTAACTTCACCCCCAATTGAATCGAGCGTGGCCCTCCGACCTGATAGAGCGGACTGAAGCCCCCTTCGATGCCGCCGCTGCCCAAACTTCGCCCCAACATCTGGAGAGATTGACCAAAGGTTGGGTCTTCCAGTTGTCTGTTGGGATCAGCAAAAATCGGATGATTGAATACGTTGAAGAAGTCCGCGCGAAACTGCAGCCTGTACCTCTCGGAGACTTGGACCTGCCGTCGCAACGAAAAATCTAACTGCGAGACCGGGAATCCGCGCAGACTGTTCCTTCCCAATGTTCCCTGTTGATTCGGTAGTGGCGCAACAAAGGCGTTTCGATTGATGCGTCTTCCACCTGCGACCGTCTGGTCATCAAGGTAAATGGGAACACCGGGAACGAGGTTCGGTCGCTTCACTGCAGGAACACCAAACAAGCGATTGAAAAATGCAGGATTGACTGGCGTCGCCGTGCGAACTCTGAAGATCGCGTCAACAGACCAGTCTCGCAGCATTACTTGCGCAGAGCCTTTCTCCATTTTGTTTGGCAGATCGTAAGTCAGTGCTCCAGTAAAAGAGTGGCGCACATCGAAATCGGATGAACCACGATCATTGTTCGGGTCCGTTCTAGTCCCTGGTAGATTGGACACGAAATCCGATGACGCAATATCGATCGAGTGCGACCAGGTGTAGGAACCGAGCGCCTGGAGTCCGCGCGACATGCGACGAATAAATTGCATCTGCAACGCGTGATAATCAGAGGTGGCTGCATTTGTTGTAACTCGCACCATCAAAAAGTTGGGGTTAGGATTAAACAATTGCTCCTGCCGCAACAGGCGACGACCTGCAGCACCGACATAAGATGACGAGATAGTCTGGTGTCTTCCAAGTGCTCGCTCGACCGCGATGTTCCATTCGTAAGTTCGTGGTAACTGGAGATCAGCCTCGGACACGAAGAAAAGTCGATATGGTGGATTGAAACTGAATGTGGGTGGTGTTGCCTGGGATGAACTAATAGGAAAGGGTATTCCATCGAAGCCCTTGGTTGCGGTGTTTGACAGACTGTTAAGGGCATTGCCAGCCATTCCTGTTCCCAGATCATAAAAAACGCCGAACCCGCCCCGCACCAAAGTCTCATGGCCATGAGCCTCTGAAAGCATGTAAGTAAGGCCGACCCGCGGCGCGAAATTGTCATATGACGTTTTCCACAACGGCGTACCAAGTGGAGCTGTTGTCATGGTCGCTGGATTATCGAGCCCTACCACTGTGAGTGCATCATGACCTTTGCGTTCAGTTGGTGGAGTATTCATTTCCCAACGTAGGCCGTAGGTCAGTACGAGCCGCCTTGTCGCCCTCCAGGTGTCCTGTCCGTAGGCTGAGAAGTTGTGATAGATGGGAAAGAGTCGACCGTTACCAGCACTAATCGTTACGCTCGAAGCAATTCCTGTTGCGAGACTATTTACGTCGTCAAAATTTGCCTGCTGGTTGTATATCCCCGACTCTACAGTCGGAAAGAGTCTTCGATAATCAACACCAAATCTTAACTGGTGCTGTCCCATAAGAATCGAGAGGTTATCAATGAGATTCAACTGGCGTTGATAATTACCCCCATGGTTATTTTCACCACCAACAGAATAAAGAGCATTGGATAGAACAAAACTGAAGGTCGCATCTTTTCGTGATGTAAATGGCGGAAAAAGAAGCGACTCAGGAGGAGGAACTGCTCCACCAAACTCGTCGATTATGGAATAGCCACCGATATTCGCCTCACTATAGTTCGCGCGAAAATCGTTGTTTACTCTCGGAGTGATGATCTGCGTCGCCCCGAGTGTAAGGGTTTGAGTACGAAAGAAGGTTTTACTCACATTGGCGAGACTTCGCCCTTCGATCTGAGAAGGAGCATGGTTGTATCGACCGAATAGAGTCAACTTGCTGTTTACGATGTAATCGATTCGAATGGTGGTCGCATCAAGGCTCGATGGATTTCCGTAACTTGCCCCGAACTCTGCAAAGCCGTTGCTGAAATCCTTACCGTTCGCGATCGGTAACGCTAACAGAAACGGCCGAAGCTGAGGCGCAGCACTCTGTCGAGTATTTGCATTGGGAACCGACAGGATACTGACTTGCGGCTGACGCAGCCG
>DATEXA010000343.1:0-2644 GCA_035257465.1 Pyrinomonadaceae bacterium
TCGACGTTTAGAAAAGAAATATGTTCCTCACACATCCTGCAGATCGACTCTATGATGCCCTGTTAACTTTGACCTTCCCGCAGCCCTGCGCACTGTGCGCGAAGAGCGTTGAGAGTAGACGCCTGGGATCCTGTTGTATCGATTGCTGGGCAACTACCAGAATCTTCAATGGCAATGAAGCGCTGTGTTGGAAATGCGGGGCTATTGCGTCTGAGGCTTCTCATCCAGTCTTCCATGAGCAAATCTTGTGTCATCGTTGTGATGCATTACTCTTTGACTTCGCACGAGCCTCTGGTGTTTACGAGGGCGCATTGCGGGAGTCAGTTCTTCTTCTCAAGCGGCAACCTAACCTTTCCGCCACTCTAATCGAGCTTTTGGTTGCTGCCGCTTTACGATCTCCCCTGGACACCGCAACGAGAATTGTCCCGGTGCCTTTGCATCCGGAACGTGAACAACGGCGAGGCTTCAATCAGGCGGCGATCATAGCCCACGCAATTGCTTCGAAACTCGGTTTGGTTGTGGATGAGCAAAGTCTGGTGCGTGTGGTTGCATCAGAGAAATACAGGGCGGGACTCGATTCAACCGGCAGACATCAAACCGTCACTGATGCTTTTGTGGTTCGGCTTCCACAGTTAATTGCACAGGAGACAGTTCTCTTGATTGATGACGTGCTTACTACGGGAGCGACTGCCTCAAGTTGCGCCGCAGCTCTGCTGAGGGCAGGGGCAAAATCAGTGCAGGTGCTGACGATCGCGCGTCCGGGGTAGTGTTTCCACAAGAGAGAGGCCCTAAGTTAAGGCAAATGCAACATAATTTTGACACTCTCTTTGAGGCTCGCGTAATATCACGCTCAGTATGAATGGCAGAGTTTTAGTCCTAAATACTTCGTTCGAGCCTATAAATGTGTGCACCGAACGGCGCGCAGTAGTTATGATTTTCAAGGGGGTTGCCAGGGTAGAAGAGCATAATGGGCATATGCTGCACTCGCAAAAACTGTCGATCCATGCACCTTCTGTAATCCGTCTTACTGAGTACATCCATATCCCTTTTGAGCGACGGTCTCTATCTCGTAAGAACATACTCCTACGCGACCACTCCACGTGTCAGTATTGTGGTCGCCAGTATCCGCCGTCGGAACTTACCTTGGATCATGTGCTCCCACGCTCGCGCGGCGGTGAGTCCGCATGGGATAATCTTGTTGCTTGCTGTAAGCGCTGCAATCATAAAAAGGGGAATCGCACTCCCGAAGAATCGGGGATGCATTTGTTGCGCAGACCCCGAGGTTTTTCATTGCACGTCAACAGACAAATCATGCGTTACCTGGGTCGCGCGGACGAGACCTGGAGAAAGTATCTCTTTTACGAGTCGGACAACGGCGTGTAAACGCGTACCCACGACGGCGTACCCCGAAACGAGGAAAATATGAACGAGATGATGTTTGGTATTGGAGGCTTGGGAACTCCCGAGCTGCTTGTAATCGCAGTTGTGATTTTTCTACTTTTTGGAGCAACCCGATTGCCCCAGTTAGCTAAAGCTCTCGGCCAAAGCAAACGAGCTTTTAAAGAAGGCTTGGATGAGGGCGAGAAGGAAGGCCGGAAAGATCTCGACAAGTAGTTGCTGTCTTCGTCAGTGGGAATGAGTCTTATGACCTGCCACCAGAGTTGCCTTCACGGAAAGCGCAAACTCTGCCTCATGACGCTCTTCGTTTATTAATCTGGTTAGCTCCTTCATAAGTTGATCTCTGGATTCATCTGGCACCGGTGCAAGCCATTCTTGCATCAGGAACTCAGCTACCAGTGGAGAGTTGAGAAACTGTTCACCCGATTCGAAATCGAATTCTTCAATAGTCGTCCAGGAATCCACGTCCATTAGGCCCTCATCAATCGCTATCTGCTCAACATCCGAGACCGATGGAAGTTCCAGAATCAGATGTTCGACGTCTGATTCGTGTTCCAGTAAGCCTGCGTTGTGCATTGCCTCCCAGTAGATTGAGAAGAACTCACCGAAACTAGAGAGGGTTGGAAGGGCAAGCGCGACTTGTGCGCCTGGGGCCGCGACTCTGATCATTTCTGAGAACATCTTCGCTACCCGTTGACGTGGAACCAAAGACGCGTTGCCTACAACAAAGTCATAATGGTTGTCAGGAAGGTCGAGCTGGTCCAACCTGCCCATTAGGAACTCGGCCGGATCTTTAGTCGCTGTTGCTTTAGCTCTCGCAAGTTCCAAACATTCTGGATTCTCGTCGATACAAAGAAACTCAACTTTCTCGCCGGCGCGTTCGTGAAGTGCCAACGCGTGCCCACCGGTACCGACGGCCAGATACAAGACCCTCCCTTCTCTTGGAATTTTAACGTGCTGGTCGATCAGTTCTGCGAAGCGTTCACCCCAATCAGGTGCGATGAAGAGATCATGTAAAAACGCGAGTTCCTTATCCGTCTTTAGCGTACTCATCACTAATTCAACTTACCCCTTGTTTGTGGTATCGCTCTTAAAGTATTGCTTACCGCGAAGTCTTTCAGGAAGACATTCCATTTCTTCTTTCGCGTCCTGATCATCATGGACGTATCGATATTCCTTACCGTATCCAAAATGTTTCATGAGTGGCGTCGGCGCATTTCTGAGATGCAGTGGCACTGGCTCCCCC
>DATEXA010000344.1:0-15297 GCA_035257465.1 Pyrinomonadaceae bacterium
GCGCGAAGCGGGACGCGTGCGCGTCGGATGCCTGGCCCAAATCCTTAACGTGATCGCTCCGTTGGTGACCAATGAAACTTCAGTGCTGCGGCAGAGCATCTATTATCCATACGCATGGGCAATCAAATATGCTCAAGGAACCGTTCTCGATTTATTAGTTGAGAGTGAGAACTACCCGATCAGAGCCGCCGGACTACGGGCAGATTTCGCCCGTGATGATCAAGTGCCATTCCTTGACGTTGTCGCCACGATGTACCCAGACAACGGGCAGGTCAGCGTGTTCATGCTAAACCGCGATCTCCAGTCGGAACGTGAGCTGATTCTGGCGTGGCACGACGTTACTCCAACGCGCGTGGTGGTCTCCGAGACTTTAACTGGCCCGGACCTCAAGGCATCAAATAGTTTTGATAAACCTGCTGTGGTTGTTCCGCAGGCGCTGGACACACCGAAAGTCGGGGCGAAAATGACATTCAAGTTACCGCCGCGCTCTTACAGCGTATTAGTTGTCGCGACTTCGTAACAGAACAAAAACGTCAACCTCTGCGCCAAACCAAGTGGGGTTGCGATGTCGTTACACTTATGACTGGCAGATTCATCGATGCACGGGGGCCCACTCTAAGGGAGCTCGAAAGAAAGAAGAGTCCAAAGTTACGAAAGCTTTGAGGAGGTTTCTTATGTCGAAATGGATCATCGGGACGCTGCTTTTCGTGGTCGCGACAGTTACCTTGGCCCAAACAAGAAAATCCGACCCCAGGCTTCAATATGTTGGAGCAATCACGATCAATTCTGCGAATCCGAAAGCATTAGCTGGTTGGTATACCGAAAAACTTGGGCTCGATGCCAGTTCCGAAACTTTCGGTTGGCGGGCCACGCTTTATAGCGTCAGCGTTAGGCCCCAAGGACAGTCCGCCCCTCGCTAACCCATTCCAAGGAGGCAAAGTGGCTCGTCAAATCGTGTTCACGCCAAAGGCTGCCAAACCCGCCCCCAACGTACAGCCAAGCGGTCAAAGCTGCTGGCCTGGTGTTTGTCTCTGGCACAGCCCCCAACTGATCCGGCCACAGGTTCCATCAAGGGCACAACCATTCAGGAGCAAACTCTACGGTGTCTGATCAACATACAAGCCATTCTTGATGAATTTAGCATGGGAAACCTTTCCGCCGAAAAGTTGGAATTATCATATCGTTGTTCACGCTGCTCTATGAACCAAGTTCCGGGAATCAGTTTGGGGCAAATGAATATCACACCAAAGGCGGTGACTCAGCCGCTAGTGCTGGCTCTGTCTCAACTGGGTGGGACATCGCTAACGGAGAAGATCTCGTCCCAAGCGCTATTGGACGCTGATCGGCAGAGCTGCTGAAGGCAACACCCAATACGGGTATTGTCAGGTTAACCGCCGAAGATGGAGTCGGAGGTTTCGAGCGGCATACTTAACTTATGCGCAGCTCTGTCTCTCCGCAATAACTTACAGGAACTCCACAGCTCAGACCGTTTTTGCTTTGCCGAGATTTTGCCGAGAATGAAATCATTTTGTCTTACTTCTTGCACTCTAATCTCCCTCAGGTGATCAGCAGCTCTACTGCTTAGGCGCGGATTGTTGCCACACCCCACCTGTGAAGTCGGGGAATTTAATGGGCATGCTTCCCTTCGCCACTGACAACTGACTCAGTGGCCCAGGGGCGCTCCACGCAGCTGCGTCGTAAACATTGATATCGGGCTCAATGCCCTCCCGCATGCACTGAACGAGGCGATAACACATCAGATAATCCATGCCACCGTGTCCGCCCAGCTTTCGTGCCATCTCACCCTGATTCTTCCAAAGAGGCGACTCATACTTAGCCTGATATTTATCGAGAGATCCCCACGTATGACCACCCTCTTGCCCATCGAGGAAAATGCGTGGAGGATAATCGCGAAAAATTCCTTTTGTACCCTGAATTAAATTGATCCGATCATACGGACGAGGCGTGGTGACGTTATGTTGCAACATGATCGTACGTCCCCGCGCGGTTTTGATGATGCTGGTATTGTAGTCACCGGTCTTGTAAATCTCTTTCCACTTCGGATCACCGACTGGCACATGGTCTTTCCGATACGACTCTAAACCAAGATGAGTCGAACTCATTGAGACAATCTGATCGAATCTGTCGCCACGGTTGATGTCCATGTACAGCGCCATTGGCCCAAGTCCATGAGTGGGATAGAGGTTGCTGTCGCGCAACGTATGATGTCTGCGACGCCACAAACCTTCGTCCTTGTTCTCAAAAAGAATCTCTCGCAAATCATGGTTGTAAGCACACTCACCATGAACCAGTTCACCTAGCACACCGGCGCGAACCATATTCAACACCGTGGTCTCGGAGTGGTCGTAACAGCAATTCTCCATGATCAGACAATGACGCCGCACCTTTTCAGAGGCTTCAACAATATTCCAGCAGTCTTCGAGTGTGTACGCTGCCGGCACCTCGGTGCCTACATGTTTTCCCTCCTTCAATGCAGCGAGCACTTGAGGCACGTGCCACTCCCACGGTGTAGCAATGTAAATAAAATCGAGATCATCACGCGCCGAAAGCCTTTCGAAGTCTTTCTCGCCATCGGCGTAGATCGCCGGCGTCTTTTGCGCAGCCTTCTCAATCAACTGGGAAGCCCGCAAACACTTATCCTTGACAACATCACAAACTGCGTTGATTACTACCTTATCGATAGCCAGAAACTCCTGAAGCACACTGGTGCCGCGTAAACCAACACCAACGATTCCAACCCGGACAACGTCGCGCGGTTCAAACTTCACCCCAACCATTGTCTGTTGTTTGCTGCTACGAGCTTGACCGACTTCAGCATCCTCTCGACTACCTGCGCCTACACGATGACTTGCCGCGTCACCCAAGCGCGAAGCAGTTAGTCCGACGCCAGATATTGCCGCGGCTTTCAATAACTCACGTCTCGATAACTTCCTACCTTTATCACTCATAGTGCTCCTCGCGTGTCCTAAGGTGTTATTTCTCCCTGTGATTCCCGCAGCTGTCGATTACCGATTTCCTTAATTCGTTCGTCCGGCCACTTCTCCAGAAAACTATATGAGGGATGGTTAGGTCTCGCTTTACATGGATTGCGAGCTGCGTTGTAACAACAAATCAGAGACCAACGCGGATTCGGACTTCGATTCGCATCTGACCGATGTAGCAAGTTGGAATGAAAGAAGAGTGCGGTACCGGGTTTCGTCTCACAGTAAACAAGATCCAAGTATTTCAGCGCCTCATTTACACGATCCATGTCCGCACCCGTCTGATCGCCACTCTTGTTATGATCGATGCGACCCATCAGGTGCGAACCCTTGAGCACCTGCAAACAACCATTCTGTCTAGTGGCTCGGTCGACAGCGATCAGACAGCTAGCCATATAAGGAAATAAGCAATTGTTGGAATACCAGTAACCGTAGTCTTGATGCCATTCCCACGAGCCTCCCACGAAAGGTTCCTTCAGCATCATCTTATGGTGGTAATGGTAAATCTCTCCTCCCAAAAGCTGTTCTAGCGGTTCGACGATTCTTAGACAACGTACGAATGCACTATAGATGTCATCTTCAAGAGCATCTGTTAACCAGAGCTTGCTCGTGGCAGCATTCGAGTCACGACGTTCGAGGGCTTCCTTTTCGAAGCGCTGATCAGTCTTTGCGATTTTTATCAGGAGGTCCATCTCCTCAGGGTCGAACAAATCCTCCTGGAAGAGATATCCATCGCGATTGAACTGCTGGATTTGGTCTTCGGACAATCTGGTCATAGCTTTTATGTCTGATCTCTGCTCTGTATCTCTGTATCTCCATGCCTCACTAGAAACTTGTTGAAAGGCCCGTTGAAATCAGTTTGCTTTTTCTCTGTGCGTCTCTGTGTCTCTGGGACTCTGTGAAGAGTCTTGATCTACCACGGAGTCACAGAGACACAGAGACACACAGAGATCAAGAACAAAGTCGCCACAATTCAAACGGAGTGTCAACGTTTCGACACCCGCCGATTTGTAAAAACAATCTCGCCCATTCTCGGTAAGACATGAAAGTCATCTTGCATAGTCGGTGACCAGGCAAGTTCAGCAACGACCGGCAACCTCTCTACTCGATATAGATTCACGCGCCAGCGATCCCCGGGATGCGGCGGAAGATGCGTCGCAGTTGCAACGTCTTCGAGAGGCAAGGCAATTTCGCAAGTCCACTCACGATCGCCTTCTTTTCCATCCACCGTTCCGTCAACGTGCACCGCCCATTGCAACTTTTCACTATTCCAACTTTCATGGCTTGCGAGTGTCTATTAGATAAATGTCGAGCATCGTGTCGAGAGGGTTTACCTCAAGCTCTATGTAGTTCGGTATTGCGGGATTCGCCTGCAGGAATACTTCGACTACTTCTTCCAGCCATAGGTGCTCATCGCGTCGTTTCATCGTGGCCCAAATATTCTGATCGACAGCTCGAAAGGCGAAGTAAATAAATCTATCGTCGTACAAGATGCGCGCTTCAGTCTGGGCCTTACTCGGCGAACCATCGCGATTGTTAACGAAAGTGGTTATCGGCGCAGAATCAGTCCAAGCGCGTTCGCTAAGCTGACCGTCCACTTTAATTGGCGTTGTGACCCTGTCAACTTCATAGGTTGGACGTTGCTGGGCGCAGCATCTCACGGCCATGATGCAGGATAGGAAGAAGGTTGTCAGACTGATAACGACAACTCTCCACGGTGCTCTATGAGACAGCATCAGATAGGCTTTCTGCACTAACAAACGGCCATTGTTTTGTCTGGCGCGACCAAAAGAAGAAACAGACTACTCCCAGCATCAGGGTTCCTAAACCAAATGCAATGATTGTCCAATTGGTCGTCGCAAAAACGAATATCCAACCCAACAGTGCGAGCAGGTTTGGAATCGGGTAGAACCACACACGATAAGGTCGATCCAAGCCAGGCTCGTTTCTTCTCAACAACGTTACTGCGATGATTTGCCCAATAAACTGGACAAGGATGCGCGTGGTAATCAGTGCATCGATTACCATCCCGAGCGAGAAGAAACTGCACACAATCGCAATCACTCCCAGGACCACGAGCGATACGTAAGGGAAATTCTTTCTGGGATGTAAGCGGCCGAACACCTTGAAGAAATATCCGTCAATGGCGGCCGCATATGGCACACGCGAATATCCAAGCAATAGTGCAAAGACGGATCCAAATGCTGTCCACAGAACCATCGCCGTAAAGAGGGTCGCTATTCGTCCTCCGTAGATCCGCTCCATAAAGATAGACACCACGAAGTTCGATTCGGGATGCTTATCAGCCGGAACCAGATCCCGCCAGGGAACTGCGCCGATCACAGAAACATTTATCGCGATGTAAATGAGCGCGACCGCAATGACGCTTATGATTACGGAGCGCGGAATAGTTCTACCGGGGTTTCGCACCTCTTCGCCGATGTAGCAAATGTCGTAGTAGCCGAGATAGTCGAAGATGCCGATCCTCGTGGCAGCGCCCAAGCCAAGGAAAAAGCCGAGCGAGAAAGTGAAGGCACCAGGAGGAAAGTCGAACGCCACGGCGGCTTTGAAACTAAACACTCCAGTCACAATTACAACAAGTGTCGTTAGGATCGTTCCAATCCACAAACTAATCGTCAGCTTGCCGATAAAAGTAATTCGCCGGTAAAGGAGCGCGATATTTAGAATGCCGAGTAACACAATGACGATGAGCGATTGTGTCCTACTAATGTCTTTCCAGATATAACCGAGATATTGAGTAAAGCCGATGTAACCGGAAGCAATCTCTAAAGGTCCACTCAAGATGAATTGCCAGATGAATAGAAAGCCCATCAGGCGTCCAAAAGTCTCGCGGCCGAAACCTTCGCGTAAATACACGTACGAGCCACCTGATCCCGGCATCGCGGCACCCAACTCACTCCAAATCATCCCATCTGAAATGGTGATGACTAAAGCCACTAACCAACCGAGCATCGCCTGTGGGCCACCCAACGTAGATAACAGAAGCGGTATTGTTATGAACGGTCCAATACCAATCATGTTAGTCATGTTGAGAGCCGTCGCTTCTAACAAACCGAAGCGCCGCAACAAGTGCGGTTCTCCGTTTGAGGGTTTCTTCTCAGTTTGATCGACGTTCATTTGTTGGTATTGACCCGATGACCGATTCCTCTGCTACTTGCTCGTGAGCGACCTGTCGCCATCCAGGTCGAGTAATCCGTTCCCGTTCCGCCGGTGAGCTTCGGGTCATCTTTACTGAAACCCGGCTCAAGATTTGGATCGGCCAATCCGCCCGTTGGTATATCGCGTCCCCCATTGAAGAAAGTATTGTTGCGGTGTACAAACTGGCTCACTTTTACTCCCTCACCACTAACCTGGTACAGCATCGTTTCATCAACTACACCGGACAGGACAAAGACATTGTTCTGCAGCGTCAAATTGTCGGTTCTAGTCAGCCGTACAGAACGAGGGCAATTCTTAGCTGGAGAATCAACTTCGTTTCCAGGCCTGATCAGCAATACTCCCCTCTCGCCAACACCAATAAAAGTATTGTCTTCGACAGCGGCATTCTTCGCGGACCAAATTGCAATTGGTTCGACTGGTCTTTCGCCTGACCGAGTCGACACAACCAGGTTGTTCCGAGCTGTCATTTCGTACGATTCGTAGACCGCGAAGGAACACTGATCGCCGTACTTCCCGTCAATGAAGAGATTGGGATCAGTTGAACCGCCAGAGAACGCGGCCCCTGAGTTATCGACAAACACATTTGCCTCAATCAGAACTCGACTCCCTCCGCCTTTGGAAACGACTCCGCGATGACAGTTGCGAATCAGATTGCGTCGGATCACCACGTCGTCAGTGCAAGGTAAATCAATGGCAGGTTTGCGCTGGAGATTTTTGCCGTCGAATAACTCGTTGTCTTCAATTGCAATGTGATGGGCTTGATTGAACTTGATCAGATAGAGCCGATCGTCATCCTGCATTGGATCGTAGGAAGCAGTGCAGCCATCAGGGGGACACTCGTAATGAACTTTACAGTTGCGAATAGTAATGAAACTGGTCCACAGCTGGCGGTCGTACCACGCTGCGGTGTAACCACCAGGCGGATCATTTGTCTGAACGCGGTTATATGAGTCTTCCGGTTCGTAAACGCTGTCGCCGTGGATTCCGTCTCGTCTTGAGTTCAGTTTTTTTCCAGCGCTATCGCGGTAGTACGGATTGGGAAAGATGTCGAATCCATCGATAACAATTCCCCTCGCGAGATGGAAGCGAATATGATCCAGAACAACACCGTGACGCGACTCGGCGCGGATGATTAGAGGGTTTTGTGGATCGTAACGATAGATGCCGGTTGTATCCGGGCGGCCCGAGACAACAGGATGTCGATCACCTTCTTGCAGTTGATCTGCGAGAGTGAGGGATAGATCGAGGCCCCCCCACTTCGCCGCATCGCCCGCCTTTCGATAATCGCCATTCTTAGCGATGATCGTATCGCCGCTCGTTACATGTTGCAGCGCAAGTCGCCAGGATTTAAACGGTCGCGAATACGTTCCATCCGCTGTGTTGTCGTTTCCTTCGACGAGGTGAACGTAAATGCTTTTTGCGGACGTGACCGACTGACAAAAGGCAACGGCACAAACGAGCAGGATTAGTTTTCTGGCGTGCTTTGTCGTCACTTACTTTCGGACTCCGCCTTCTGCCACTTTCCATTGAGCATCACGCGCTTAACGCGGCGCATGTTAGAGATGTCTTTTAAAGGATCGCCCTCGACTAAAACCAGGTCTGCAATTTTCCCTGGTTCTACACTTCCCAGGCGATCTTCGATATGAAAATACCGAGCGTTCTCAATTGTGCCGGCGACAATCGCCCCCATCGGGGTAAGTCCTGAGTCCACGAGTAGCTCGAGTTCACGTTGATATGCCCAACCTCTCGTCGCATGAGGCACATCAGAATGTGACCCAACGACAATTTTTGCTCCGGCTTCCTTTGCGAGTCCCACAAACGCTTCCATCTGCTTGAATGCATGAACATGAACGTCAGTTGTGTCTTTATCGCCGGGTTGACGCTCGAACACAGCGAGAGTAGGTGATACAACCACACCCCGATCGACAATCAGCTTGAATAGTGCTTTAGCCTGCTCTGTATTTAGGTCAATGGAATTCCAAACCTGGTAACGACCTTCACTGCGCGCATTATTGTTCGCGAGCACAGCCTGTCGATATTTTTCTGCATCTCGTAAGGGAAGCAATGCAGTGCCGAAGGAAGTCGCATGTTCAATACCATCAATGCCTGCTTTGATCGCGTCGCGAGCATCGACAATCTCGAGATGTCCCATAACCGGCACGCTGCGTGAATGTGCTGTTTCAATAGCTACCTTCATCAATGCGAGTGGCAAACGAAAGTAGACTTTAATCGCCGAAGCGCCATCGTCAACGAAGCGATTTACCGCGAGCCGCGTCTCATCAGCGTCGCGAACGATGTAGGAGTCTGCCGGATAGGCCGGCGGTGGGGAGTCTAAGTGTGGGCCACACAGAAACAGGCGCGGAACCGGAGCAGGAGCTTTTCTCGCGGCGTCATAAGCTTCAATCCATTGTCCAGGGTCTCGAAGCGAAGTAATACCATGTGACAAGTAGAGCGCCGGCAAAGGATCGTCGCCATCAATATGAAAGTGAGAGTCGATCAGACCTGGCAAAAGTGTCAGACCTTTCGCGTCAATCAGTTCCACTTCCGGGGGAAGCTTTACGGACGATCGAGTACCAACCGCCTCAATTCGTTCGCCACGAACGAGAACGACCGAATCTAAGATAGGAGGACCACCGCGACCGTCGATTAATGTGGCGCCGACGATTGCGATAGTTGACGTTGCCGCCGGTTGTGCGACTTGATTGACTTCCCGGAGAGATCTTTGCCCCGAAGAATTGGTTTGTGTTGTCTGTGCACTTAGTAGAAACGAACCTGACAGCAGAACAAAGATGCTTGTGCAGGCTTTCATAAAAGAGGCTATGAACATGTCACTCCTCCGGAGCAAAGACCGATCATCCTGTATGAGGATTTCAGTGGCTAACGTTTGACACCAATTCTTCCGCCGATCGTGGCGCCCATGGAGCAGGCAAATCCAGATCGGCGAGTATCACTTGCGCAGAGTTGTAGCCAGGCAGTCCGGTAATGTTGCCGCCTGGATGCGAACTTGATCCGCACAAATACAGCCCCTTCAGGTGACCTCTGTAATGTCCGGCACCGACAAACGGTCGGTTATATCCGACCTGACCGTTCATGAATGCACCAACCAGCACGTCGCCATCGCGCATGTTCGGAAGTGTTCTCTCAGTATCAAGCGGACTACGAGTAAACCAGTCGATCACGCTCGACTCGAGGTTTGGGGCGTACTCCTGCCAAACCGATAATATTTCTCGGCCATGGGTCTCTTTGTAACTGTCCCAGTTCGCAGCGTTACCGTTCAGGCGATAAGGCAATTTCTCCCACATAAAGGCAGTATGTCTACCCGCCGGCGCCTGAGAAGGATCAAACAATGTCGGGCAGCTTCCCCACATCACTGTCAGAGGAATCGTCCCTTCGTTGTGATGCTCAATGATTCGTAAGAATTGATCCGTTTGTTCAAGACCAAGAATTACCATCAGGGCGTTCTTCAAGTAGGGTGCTCTTTCCCAGGCGCTATAATGAGGCGGCTCAGTCAATGTCACGTACAAAGCAAACAAAGGTGCGAGAACGTTGTACTTGAAGTTTTCCGCCTTCTCTCGCCACGCGGCGGGCATAACATTACGGTCGAGCAATTCCAGAAACGTCTGTTGCGGATTGAGACTTGAGACTACGAAGTATCTCGCACTAATAAAATCACCGTCGTCTGTTTCGACTCCTACTGCTCTATCGTTCTCCACTATGATTTGTCGCAACCTCACGCGGAGTCGAATGTCTCCACCCGTCTTCTGTACCGCCGACGAGAGAGCGTGAGCCAGTTGAATGGACCCCCCTAGACACATCTGGGCTTTACCCGAGGCTGCCAACAGTGCAGGAATATGGTGACCAAATCCCTTGCAACACGGATCGACTTCGCGAAGTCCATTGAAGAAGAGCAGCCCTGCCTGGATCAAAGGATGCTCGAACTCTCGCCGAACAAACTCGAGCGGTGATAGTGCAGACACTTCCAAGAGCAGTTTGCCTTCATCAGAGGCTTCCAGTAATGAACGGCGACGCTCCTGAGGAATCGGTGGCGAGCGACTTTCCGGAATCAGAATCTTCTCAACGATCGGAATAAAACGTTCCCGCCATTCTCGAACCACCTGCGCGTCACGTCGACTGAAACGGCTGAAGGACTCAAAAGTCTTCTCAAAGTCTGTCCACCACTCAAGCGCCTCGCCATCCTTGCGCAGCAGAACAACGTTGAGATCTGGTTGCAGGTAGGAAGCCCCATGTCGTTCGAGTTCGAGATCGCGATACCACGGCATCTGAGTGATCGCGCGATGGTAGAACGAGTGTGTGTTGTGCAACACACCAGGATGTCGAGGGTCTTCCTCCGTCGCTAGTCCGCCTCCGGCGACATGTCGACGTTCGAGAGAAATAGTTTTCAAGCCGGCCAGGCCCAGATACGATTGAAGAATCAAAGCGTTGTGGCCAGCGCCAAGAATTATTCCATCGTATTCTGAAGAGTGAGTAGGCCTGTTGGTCATTCAAGTTGGATTGATCAATTTGCACTGAGCATACGAAGCCGAAGGCGCCCATCCTTCTGGCCTTTGAAGGGCACAAACAAAACACCGGAATCATTTGCCGTTGCCACAAATGTCCCTCCGGGTATGCCGTTAAAGAGACCTCCACGCCAATTTGCGCGGCCACCTGTCATTTGCAACTCGTATGTACCATGTGGCTTTAGACCACTGATGAGAAGATTGGCAGTGTCCAGATTAGGGATCGTCGCCTCACCTTCAGTAACGACACCCTCTGTTGTTGCAAATAAAGTGACGGTACCTCCTTCGATCACGCTTCCAATTAGATTTGAACCGTCAACCAGTTCAACTTTCGGGGTGCGGGTATCACTCTTGTCACCTATCTCAAGCACATGCAGAAACAAATCTTCCTTGGCTGGTTTGGCAGGAGAAACTTCAACACGCCACGCTGCTGGAACTACGGCACGTGTATTGGACCGTAAGAGCTTTTCGAAGTCGTCACCCCAAAAAGTCTTCCACATCTTGCGGAGGTACGGGTCAGTTGGTAACGGCCCACCCGCGGGAGGATCGAGAGGCCAATTTTTTCCTGAACCCCATACGCCGCCAAATTCATCTCCAGGCGTCCAAAACTCCCAACCAGGGCCACCGCGGGTGATGAGTTCTTTCTCTCGAGGGAGCAGAGAATGAACTCGTAGTCGGCCATTTCCATCTTCGTAAATGAAAGTGGAGGTTGAGTAGGTTGTTCCTCCGTGTCCGACATCAGTTCCCTTCTCTGTAGTAGCGATTAGAGGCTTCGATACACCATGAAGTAACCAGACCTTCTTAAGATTCGGATCCTTGGTCCTGACTCTATCGAAAACAACCAGCACGTTGTTGCCGGGCGTATACGCGATTTCGCGAGTAAAACGATCCATCTTCGACGGTTGATAGGCACGTGTTGCATCGCCCAGGGCATAGACATATGAACCTGGTACGTAGTCCGTGACTTCCATTCGACCTATATCCCATAGGTCACGTGTCAGGTCGAAGTCCGCCCGACTGCGAACAGTGTTCCAGTAGCGCGACGAGTCCATACGTTGACCACCGTCGTTTGCGGCAGGCCACAGATTTTCCGCCCAGAAGAATTTCTCGCCGGTCTGATATACGAGCATGGAGTTATGCGCGATGGTTCGCCGGTAGTAGTTGAGATAGTGAGGGCTTTCGGTATCTGTGTAATCGGCGCCACTCTCAGTTGCCAGGTAACCCTTGTGGTAGATCACAAAATGATTTTGGTCGAGGTGCTGATGCTTTGAGAGATAGGGGCCCGAGTTGAATTGAATCCAGGTGGAATCCGGACCAAATCCATCACGCATGACTAAATTGCTAATTCCCCGAAAGAGATAAGTCCGCGGTATTTCGGCTTCTGTTGTATCAGCAGGATTGCGTGGAGTTACATTCGGATCGTCCCAGAGAAATTGGGTAATTGGGACTCGCCACTTAGCTTGTGCCGGCCATCCACTCATTCTGAGCATCCATGCGGCGTAAGGATCCTTGAAGCGATTGATCGCGTATCCAAAGCAAATGTTGTCTTCCCATTCGAGATAGGGAAACTCATTATCGTCGTCACGAGCACTCGTTCCATCGGGCAAAACTTTGTAGAGATATGTATCTGTGTAGTGATGAAAGAGCGTGTACCGTAGAGCGGGATCGCTGTTTGACGTTGTGCGCAACAACTCGGCCATCATTGCGAGCGGGGCATAGGTGATCCGCTGGTAGTCCATCGATTCGTGGTAGCCACCATCCGGCGTAATGAAGTTGGTTTGATCGAGTATGTGATCGAGCACCTCGCGTGCGTGTTTACGCAACGGACCGGCGCGTGATTCCACAGAGGGGTGACCATCAATGGCCGTTAAAGCGAACAATGCAAGTGTCAAATAACGCACGGTGTAGTTGTGATACATCGCCAACTCAACGGCTTTGAGCGATTGATCCTCCAACATTTTCTCTGCCGCACGCACGAGCTCGGCAGCAACTCGATCCTTTAGTTCGTTATCGAAGCCGGGATAGTTGTAGAGCCAATCGAATGCGAGTGACCATTTAACGTATTCTGGATATGTGCGAGAGCCGACTTGTTCTGGGGTGTGAGTCTCCCGGATTTTCTGAACGGCGCGCTTGGCGAACGTCTCGTCGCCGGTGAGAAGGTATGTAAGAGCCCAGCCATCTATGTCATCTGGTGGGCGAGCGCCAGCGTCGTATCGAGCCCGTAGGATTTTGTACCCTGTAAGCGGATCACGCTCGCCGATGAGCATGCGGGGGTGAGTGACCGTTTGTGCTGAGGCTGCCGATTCGGGTGTGGCCCATAGAATCAAGCAGCACGCCACAACAATAAATTTGTGCAGATTCAACATATCTCTTGCTGGGACCGAAGGCGTCCTCGCCCGCTGGCCCTTCAGTCCGCGATCAGCAGTCCCAGCGATAAATCGCTGGGTTACTATCATTCGTCCGCTTCGCGGACTACAAAAATCTCTTGGTGTAAAGTCTGCGGTCCCAGCACTAACGAATTTTGTCGCCACGTGCGCCCGCCAAAAATTTCAACCACTCCTTCGCCATTAGCCGGTGATAAGGTTCCGTCATATGAATACCATCGAGACAGATAAACTTTAACCGATCAGGTGACGCTTCAAGTATTTGTCCTACTTCAATCACTTCAATGCCAGCCTCTTCAGCGGATTTACGAGAACGTTCGACAGTTCCCGGTGTTACGGCTGCGGGATCGTGAACTTCGTCAAACATGTAAGTCTTGATACCCGCCGTCCGAAATCCCTGGCCCATCTGCTTCAAAGCTTCGTAGTCTTCATCGGTTCGGGTCATTACCACTAACATCACTTTGTCAGGCTTAAAGGCAAGGACGTCCTGATAAAAGCGTTTCTGTGCGCGCGAAGCGGTCAGACCGCCGGCCGCAAACTGCTTGAATTGCACACGCGGATTCTCACGACGAAAGACATCAATCACGATAGGAACAAAGCTGGATGGTGAGGACCAATGCAATCCCATCGTAAAGGAATGACCAACAACAGCGATTCTTTGCGCAGGCATTGAACGTAACTGAGGCTCAAGAAGTTTGACTTCCCGCTCGCGCAATAACTCTGCAGCCAGCACACGTTCATCTCGAATGTGAAGATTCTTCTCTCCCCAGTTCCATATCTTTCTTCCGGCTATTTGCCACTCAGCTGCACTTGTACCAACGGGCGCCTCACATGATTGTCCTTCAAGCTTCCGACCGACCGCGAGGAGGTCAGCGTCAGTTCCGGGTAAGTTAAATTGACCGACATAAACGGGCAGACCGAGTCCAATATAGAAGGCGTATTCCTCTTGCAAACGATCGCCGTCCCGTTCGACTTCTAAAACCGTTTGATAGAGGTTCGCAACCGTGCGGATTCTTACCTTGCTAGCTGTCGTGTTTGCGCGCAGGTATCTCGTGAATACGTTTACCGGAGCTTTATCCTGAACGCTCAGACCTGACTTAAGTATTGGCTCCAGATCCTTCGCCGGATCAAACGCGCTCTTTGTTCCATTGACCCAGGCTTTAATGGCGCTGACATCCGTCTTAATTAGATTTCCTTGATGATCAGACAGTGCATTCAATTCTGCATCTGATAAGCGACCCGGCGAGAAACAGGATTTATCACCTTTGCCTGAACTCCTGGCCAGTTGGACCTGAAATGCATGGACCGCAATGACGTTAGCCTCAACAAGCTGAGTTAGTCGTTCTTCAGATGAGTTGCTGTGTCTCGTTTGCTGCGCAAGGAGAGATGGCGAGGTGTTGAAGACAAACAACATCAGCCCCACAAAAACTAAAGCTCTAATTTTGCCGTCGAGCAGAATTTGGATGGCGTTCATCATTTGTAGCTGCGTGCCCGCCCGTCGCGATTCGCGAACGAATCATCGTCAGAGCTACTCAATTCCCTCGGCCACGAAGTGTCACCCCTACACTCGCACTTGTGCCGCGTTTCAATTCCGCAAGTTGCGAGATCGCAAGTTCATTTTGAGGATCCATCTTGAGCGCCCGTTCAAGGGCAACGCGTGCTTCTTCGTTTCGCCCGAGCGATCTTAGAGCGGAGCCTGCGAGTACAAAACGAATCGCTCCTGTTGCCGGCCATGGTTCTCGCTCGAGCATCTTCTGATCGTCATTTAACAAAGCGAGGCGCTCATAAAGTTTTCGCGCGTCAGCATTATGCCCCACATGTTCGAGAGCAACTGCCTTGAAGAAATAACTCTCGGACCACGGCTCTTCAGGTTGCGACGGAGGGTTTAGTTCTTCAGTCGCCGCGCGATTCCACCAACGGTTCGCTTCGTCACGTTGACCTGCTGCTTCATACTCACGCGCCGCGGCGACGTAATACTGAGCTTGCGATTGCATCGCCGGCCTGCCAACACCAAAGTTCTTTGGGAACTCTGTCACCGCGGCAAATTCGACTGCAGCTTTGAGATGATCACCAGCCTCCCGATATTTACGAGCCAACCCAAGATGTGCTTTCCGATAAAGACCAAGTGCCGCGTCCTCACCTTCGCCCGCTGTGAAGTTAGTTTTTGCTAGCAGCAGGACCGCATCAGCGAAACGGCCCGCATCGATGTAAGCG
>DATEXA010000345.1:0-12026 GCA_035257465.1 Pyrinomonadaceae bacterium
CTGTGGTGGGGCAAGACTCGTTCTTAACCACAGAGTCACGGAGACACGGAGACGCACAGAGAAACCGAACGGATTTCAAAGGCCCTTTCGAACAAGTTTCTAAGAAGTCACGGAGGCACAGAGCGCAACGAGAAAAACCAAACCCTCGAATCAAGACAACGAAGGTGTTTTTGAAACTAATCCCAGAAGGTGCAATGGTAAACGAAACAAAAGACGCCGAAGCATTGATCGCCGCATGGCACACGAGTAACCGCACAACGGTGTATCTCATCGAGAACCTGCCGCGTGAACTGTGGTCGAAGAGCGTCCCTGGATACCCACGACGTACAGTTCGCACGATAGCGGCGCACATTCACAACTCCAGGTGTATGTGGATCAAGATGATTGGAGCCCGCCATGGCGTTGTAGTCCCACGGACTGTCGATGGTCGCTTAGTCCGTCCGTCTGAGTTATCGCGCGCTCTCGCAAGAAGCAGCCGTGGCATCGTTGAATTGATCCGGCTCGGCGTAGCTCGTGGCGGCGATGTTCCACCAGCCGACTGGCAGAACTTCCCTACTGATGTTGTGCACTTTCTCAGTTACTTCGTAGCTCACGAGGCACACCATCGTGGTCAGCTTTGCATGTTGGCGCGGCAACTGGGTCATCGGTTGCCGGCAGAAGTGACAGGCGGGCTGTGGCAGTGGAAGAAGCGTTCGCGAGAGTGAGAACAATTGGAGGTAGGAAGTTGTGACGTTACACATAGGCATAGTCGCCGGAAGTTCTGAGGGAGCCGCTCTCTGCTATCGAACGATCTGTTTAGAAGCGCCGGCCGTCATGGGTGAGCATAATCATCCTGAGATTACGATGAGCTCTGTTCCTCTTGCCGAACACATGCGGTATGTGCGCGCAGGTGACTGGAAAACTCTGGCCGGAGTCCTGGCCGAGTCCGCGCGTAAGGTTGCGCAAGCAGGAGCCGATTTCGCTATCTGCCCGGATAACACATATCACCAAGCGTTTGAGTATCTACTTCCACAATCTCCCATCCCCTGGCTGCACATCGCACAGGCGGTCGCCGAAGAATCTTACAGATTCGGCTACAAACACCTCGGCGTCCTGGGAACAAAGTATCTAATGGAAGGAACTGTCTATCGAGATGTTTTAGAGAAGTTCAAGATCGAGAGCCAAATAGCCGACGAGGCTGATAGAGAACGAATTAATGAGATCATTTTTAAGGAGTTAGTCAAAGGCATCTTCACGGAAGATTCGCGGTTGTACTTCAATGAACTCGCAACCAAATTTAGGGAGCGAGGATGTGACGCAGTCGTACTTGGTTGCACTGAAATTCCTTTGATCGTACGTCCGGACGACACTCCCCTTCCAACTCTGGACTCCACTCGCTTGCTCGCCAGAGCAGCCTTAAAGAAGGCTCTTCAAAAATAGCTCTTCATCTTGAATCCATCATCAAAGCAACAACTGCCGCGTCCCATCATCAACCTCTTACGACGGTTGCGACACACGGCATTGCTCACTCTAAGCCCGCTTGATTACCTCTCTCGAGTAATCAATCAGAAAACAGACTTCCCCCCTCTTCACTTACGCCGGCATGTTGGACCGCTGCGAACTTTTGAGTCGTCCGGCGCAGAGTTCATGAACTATCTTCAACTGCTTGGAAAACTGAAACCGGAGGAACACGTCTTAGACATCGGGTGCGGTTGTGGTCTGATGGCACTGTATCTGAAGGAATATCTCCACAGCGATGGGTACTATGCCGGTATAGACATACATCAACCCTCGATCAAATGGTGTCAGAAAAACATCGCCAGCGAGCGACACAATTTTCTGTTTGTGCACACTGATATTCTCAGCGCCGCCTACAACCCGAATGGCAAGCATCGCGGAGAAACTTATCAACTACCATTTGAAGCTCAATCATTCGATGTCATTCTTTTGAAGTCAGTATTCACACACCTTCCACCGACTGAAGTAGATAACTACCTTGGCGAAATAGCTCGTCTGCTAAAGAATGACGGTCGCTGTTTGGCAACATTCTTTCTTTTAAATGAGACGCAGGTAGACTTGGATAAACAAGGCAAAGCGGCTTTACATTTTAGATACGGTGAAGATGATTGGCGTTATGTGTACGAGCACAGTCCTGAAAGTGCAGCCGCATATCGTGAAGGCTTTGTCATGGATCTGATGCTCAAGCATCACTTGGTCGTCACGGGAATTCATTATGGACGCTGGTCAGGACGCAGCGATGGACTGTCGTTTCAAGACATCATTGTGATCGAGAAGACAATGTCGTAATAGTTATTCTCCGAATGAAAGTTCTGCTCACCATTTTTCTATTGCTAATCGCAACTCAGCAAGCTGGCGCTCAATCTGGGGTGAAGCAGCAAGCGTCTTTGTCACGCTCTCAAATAAAAGAAACCGAACGACGGCTGTCTGACATTGGCTACTGGACCGGGCCGGTCGATGGATTATTCGATCCTGCGACGCGTTCAGCACTGATTGCGTTCCAGAAATATTCGGGACGAAACATTACAGGCGAGCTCACACTCGATGAACTCGATGCAATTCGGAGCAGCGAACAACCAAAAGCGCGGGACGTCGGATATGAACATGTTGAAGTCGATCTGGATCGTCAAGTGCTTTTGCTGGTAAACGACGTGGGCGCAGTCAAAGTCTTGCCGGTCTCGACGGGCAGTGGTGACAATTTCATTGACGAAGGTGAAACCAGCATTGCTTACACACCGCGCGGCAGGTTCATTGTCTATAACAAAAAGGTTGGATGGGAGTACGGCCCACTGGGATCTTTGTACTACGCCAACTACATCAGCGGCGGTGTAGCAATTCACGGAAGCCGAAACGTTCCCAACCAACCGGTGAGTCATGGCTGTATTCGTATTCCAGTCTTTGCTGCTCGTGAGTTTAGTAAGTTGATGCCTTTGGGAACAATCGTGCTGGTATACGACAAAGTCTCATTCGTCTCGGCAAAGTCGTGGGCGGAAAATCCCAAACTCAAACAATCAGCAAGTATTGAATAATGCTTCTCGAGTTTCAACGCACTGGACAACGACGCTACGGAATACACGTAAAGCGACCGCCCTTTCCTGACGTCGAAATGTCGCCAGCACCTGGCTACGATCAATTGATGCCACACGACCTGATGCATCTTGTCGTTGAAGCGAGACTTGGCCTCACACGTGGTGTCTTTGGCCAGCTGGCCGAAGGCGGCGACGCAGGGACGTTTCATCTCAGTATCGACAAGCAGACGAGCCGTGAGTTATCACGCGCGCGAAGTCGTTTGCGAACGCGTGGAAAAAAACTGCTTCGGGAAGGTCGAGACGAATCGGCACAATCAGAACGCGCTACATATATCTGTTGGTATGAATGGCGCAATCGTTCGAGCGTAGACAAGCAACGATCTGAAGCTCGTTCGATGACCTCACAAGCAAAACAAGTTAAGGATGTCGCCGGCAAAAACGAGTTGCGCACTCTGAGCAAACGAAAGATTGAGGAAATTTGCGGGTATCTTGATAAGTTAAGTTCCCATTGGTCTCGACTGGAAGTAGGCCAGAGTATGATTGTGCGCTGGCCCGACCTGACCATTCTGGATGCCGAATCAATGCATTCAATTCTGACTTGAGCTCAGTTTTCCAAATCCGCTAAGCGGCAAATAAATCCCCAGCCGCCACCTAGCTCACTAAGCGCCAACACCAGTTCATTGCTTCCCTTTTTGAGAGGAAGATAGATAGAGTCATTAGTAGAAGCTTTGCTTAGAAAACGAATCCCGCACACGGCAGTGTGCGGATGGTTCAGATCCTTTCTAACGGAGTTCGTCGATCTACTTCTGCGCGCGGAGGTTGCTTCTTAAACGCCGGGTTAGTAGAAAGGATCTGAAGCATCCAGCCACTGCCGTGGGTGGGATTTGGACTTTTAGCAGAGCAGGAACGATTTTCAAGAATGGTCCATGACAAAGAAGCAACAGAGCTTTTGTTCTCTTACGGAACTCTGCGTAAAGAGGAAGTTCAAGTCTCTACGTTTGGTCGAAAGCTGGAGGGCAGTCCTGATAATTTGATCGGCTACCGCCTGACGATGATTCGAATCCAGGACCAACCCTTTGTTGAGACCAGCGGCACGGCTCACCACCGCAACCTTCAATTTACTGGAAGTGAATCAGACTTCGTTGAGGGCACAGTCTTCAAAGTAACTATGAAAGAACTCGAACTTGCCGATGCGTATGAACCTGAAGGTTACAAACGTGTCGAGGCTACATTGAAATCGGGTGCGACCACCTGGGTCTATGTGAATTTTGGTTAGTAGTCAAGGCTTCACGATTGTGCGTCTTCCTTGGAGTGCGGTGCCCCGGCACCGCTTTGGCCAAAACGTCGTCAGCCGGCACACTCCAAGGAGACGCACAATCCAAACTGCTCCTGAGAACTCAACTGAATTGCTCTAGTTTTGGTCGCGATAAAAATGGTACTCCGCTGTGTAAGGGACTTCTTTAACCTCACCTAGGGAGGATCCCGCGAATGCTGGAGCCGTCCCGCCTGTCGTATTCACTCGTTGAATGTAAGTCACTGACTGAAAGATCCCTGGTCCGGTTGAAGAAATCTTGTAGAGCAACAACCAGGCGACTGCGCTTGCATCGGGAGTACAACCAGTACCTGGTACACGACGACCTTCGACCTTGCTGCCACTCTTGCTTTCCCATGTCGGTCCAATGTAGTGACTACCAACCTCTCCAAAATAATTCTCTTCGGCAAATAGCGACGCCACCGGGGCAACAAGATCCCAGCTGGTTCCGTTCCATCTGTAGATCTGCACGCCGCGAGCGAAAGCATGGAACGCCAATTTGGTTCCGACGGGCGCTTGTATGCTGTCGCACTGAGGCGGCAACACTGGACCATTCGGGTTATCGACCGCCCTTACAACAGAAGTCGGCAATATTGTGAGGCCAGTAATGCTGAGCAAAACAACGAGGCGAACCGCTTGTTTTATTTTCATTTGATACATCAGTCTTCTCGCTCCTTCTTACGAATGGGTCGAATACATTCGACCGCTAGCGCCTGACACTGCTGTCGAACTACCAATGCTGTCGAACTACCACTGCTGTCGAACTACTAAGACATGCGCTGAAAGTCTGCGAAAAGGTTTAGATAAAAATAGTCATTGGCACTCGCGAAACAAGCGGTCGGGAAGGGGGCAGAGCGGCAGTTTCTCCAACCTCTTCCTTGATGAACCTAGCGCACCCCCGCAGGTTTATCGCAGCCCGTACAATTTAGTCCTTGGCTGAGACCGGTTGATCACAGAGGTATCTGCCTGCCTGGATGAGGTGAACCGAAGAACTTATAACCACGAGCAACTACAAAATCTGCGGGGGCGCGCTGCGGTTGCCCCCTTCTTCCCGACCGCTTGTTTGTTGAGGTTCCCTTATTTTTCTTGCGCAATTCAAACCATCTCAACTAGATTTGTAACGACCGCCCTGACCTTACGCCCCATACTCAAACTGAGAGATATCTACTTACTGAAAGACGGCAGAACGTCAGGAAAGGGGCTCGTCCAATGCTGCAAGAAATATGGGATAGTTTCATCATGCTCATTCCAGTGTTCATTCTCCTCACAATGATCTTTGGCGCCGGTTTTTACATCGGTCGTGTGAGCAAGAAGCAAAAGTAATCGAGTGTCCGATAAGCTTCAGCGCCTCTTGCAAAAGTCAGAACGCGAACAAAGACAATGTCATGGCTTCCACTCCGTAGGAGTGCAATGTTTATAGCCAAGAAGCCATTCTCCTCCGGCTCTGTTCGGAAGAGCGGCAGGGCGACCCCACGTAAGTTCGAACGAATGCCGCTCTTCCGAACAGAGCAGAGTTGCTGAATCGGTTCAAGCTATAAACATTGCACTCCTCCGGAGTGAAGAAAGAACTGCTGATGAAGCAAAAGCTTGAGTAAATCCCACTCGAATCATTCGGGGATTTTGCAAGTGGGTCTTTCAGCTTGTCGGGGTTGTATTTAGTTCTCGAACTCTCCATTGTTACTAAGTGGTGTCAAGCCACCTCTCTTAAGTGCCAGCATCGTTCATTCGTTACAACAATAATGCAATCAAATCGTGCCCGTTTATCTCGACCTTGGTTTTACTATCGGGGCAAAACTTAGATGAGGTAAGCGGACATGGCAGAGAAGATCGAGCAATACTCATCTCTGATCAAAGATGAGAGCGGCGTTAGTTACATTGTCGAAGCGTGTGGGGCTACAACGCAATCAGGATTGTGGGAAGGGTGGCTGGAATTTTATCCACTGGGAAGTGAAAAACCGGTGCTGCGTACTGAACGAGAGACTACCCAACCAAACAGAAAAGCGCTGGAGTACTGGGCGACTGGATTAGAGCCAATATATTTCGAAGGTGCTTTCGAAAGAGCGTATGTAAAGCAATGAAGTCGGAGTGCAACGATGGAAAAACCAAGACTTGAATCAATCGAACAATACATCTTCACTCTCTTTCAAAGACGAAACACCTCGCGAATGCTTACCAAAGAAGTCTTCGAAAGTGCGAGTGAATTCTCCAACGCAGATCTCGTGCGCGCATTTGGAGATCTTGAGGAGAGGCAGCGTCTTCTAGTCCGCTACACCAGAGAGGGAAATGATTGGATTTCGTTAACCTCGGAAGGCGCGATGATTGCCGGCGTAACGATGATCGATGAACCGCACACCGATGCACTACCTCACCCACCAAGGAGCAGCACTTCACCACCGCGGTGAAAGAATCATCCGCAGATTACGCCGATTACGCAGATTCATTTACGACAACTGGGTGAGTATTTCTTTGTCGTAAAGAAATCTGCGTAATCGGCGTAATCTGCGGATGACCTTCGGGTCTTGACCTTCCGCGACGCTTCCTTAAGAATCCGTTCCGATCCACCGCCAAAAATCGGAGCACGCCGAGGGAAAAGAAATGAATGACCGGGTCGTACCCATGATCCATGTGCCTGACGTACGTGCGACCGTGGAGTGGTACCAGAGCATTGGCTTCTCCATCGTCAACACATATGGGAATGAAGCGGGTGGGCTTAGCTTCGCCATTCTGTCGTTTGGGGATACGTGGATTATGTTCAACCAGGGAGGCCAACCCAGTCCTCACTTTCGACGTGAAGTCGATCTCTACATCTACACGAATAAAGTTGAGGACATTTACAAACGTCTTAAGGATCGCGTCGAAGTCATAGAAAAGCCGCACGATACGTTTTATGGAATGCACGAACTGATCATCCGTGATCTAAACCGTTTTTGGTTGACCTTCGGAGAACCAAGCCCTTTTCAATCACTGCTGACCGGCGTTCGCGAAAACAATATCGAACTGGTCCGAACGACACTTCAGAATGCGGACTTCAAGCCCGAGTCATTGACTGCTGCGTTAGCCGCAGCATCTTCCGGCAATACCAACTCCGAGATTGCAGAACTGCTCAACGAGGCAGGTGCCATTCCTCCACATAACGTCGACGCCGAGACATTGCGCTCCTACGTAGGGACATATGGAAGTGAACAAGGGTTTGAAATCAATGTGACCCTTAAAGACGGACAACTCTTCGCGGCGCAGGATCGACAACAGCCAATGAGTTTGTTCGCAATGGACAGTATAAGTTTTAGGCCCATCGAGTGGGACGAGTATGGGACACTCATATTCAAGGTAGAGGATGGGAAGACGCTCGGGTGTGTGGTCAAGCACATGTCTGCGGAGACGGAGTTAATGCGCGTTACTTGAGACACGGTGACGGGGTGACACGGAGACGGGGAGACGGGGAGACGCGGAGTAAGACACAACACGAAATGAGTATCAACCACTTGCCGACAGCCCTTGGACACAATGAAGGATCCGCTCGTCTTCTACGCATAGCTTCTAACGTGGCCACAGTCGTTTCAGCTATCGGATCCGTAGCGCTGTTGCTTTACATGGGGCGCCGAAACAAGTCGATAGTCTTGATGGTTCTTTTCTCGATCTGGGTTCTGGCGCCGTTTGCTGAGAGCTTGCTACTCAACGCGCTAATCACAAAGCGTGGTTCAGCCGTCGCGCAGACGGGGTTGCAGGTTGCAATGGTCATTCTTGCGGTCGCTTCTCTGGCACTGTACGCGGACACAGTATTGAGACCCCCAGTCTCGCAGCCGGTTTTCAGGTTCGTTCTTCTTCCGGTTGTCTCGTGCGTCTTAATCATCATAGTTGTCGTCACGGCAGCGTTTGTATCAAGATTGATTCATGGACGAGAAACAGCTAGATCCGACAGTTCTAACTAAATCTTTCATCCGCAGATTAGATAGCGCGGCTCAGGCCGCAACCAATAGACCATTGCATATGAACAACCTTATCTATAACGCCAACGGCGTTCGCTAATTTCAGCCCAGGGTTGCTTCAACCCTGGGATCAAGAATCTCGACAAGATGAAAAACGCCGAAGGTGTTGGCTATTGCTTGGAGAACCGTGCCAACTCTTTCAGAGTTAGTAAAACACTAGCCACGCCAGCCCAGGGTTGAAGCAACCCTGGGCTGGAATTGGCGAACGCCGTTGGCGTAATAATCTTGCTAAAAAAAAGAAGTTGTTCCTTTGCTACGCAGATTTCTTGCGAAGAGAGGTATACCCCAACCGTTCTAAAAGTGAATCGGTGTAATCTGCGGAGATTTCTTTTTATCGCGACACCACAACAAGGAAACTCAAAACTTATGCACATGACACGTAAACCCATTTGTGTGCTCGTTCTTTTCTTACTTTCCGTCACGGCTGTGCGGGCCGACAAAGTAGATAACTACGTCCTCGCGGAAATGAACAGGCAGCACGTCCCGGGGGTTTCGATCGTAGTACTGAAAAACGCAAAGGTTATTAAGTTGAAAGGTTACGGTCTTGCAAACATTGAGCTCAACGTTCCCGCAAGCCCAGAAACCATCTACAAGATTGGTTCATTAAGCAAGCAGTTTATCGCCACCGGAATCATGCTCTTGATTGAAGATGGAAAGATCAGTCTTGACGATCACGTCAGCCAATTCCTCGAAGGGACACCGGACTCGTGGAAGCCAATCACCATTAGACATCTGCTCACGCACACCTCAGGAATTGTTCGCGAGGCCCCCGGATTTGATCCGTTGAAGATTCAAAGTGACGTTGACGTCATAAAAACTGCCTACCCGCTACCTCTGAGATTTGCTCCCGGGGACAGGTGGGAATACTGCAACGTAGGCTACTTCACGTTGGCCGAGATCATGTACAAAGTTTCCGGAAAACCGTGGCCTGATTTTCTTAACGAACGCGTGTTCGCTCCGCTGTCGATGAGTGCAACACGCACCACCACCATGACCGATCTAGTGGCGAACCGCGCGAATGGTTACTACTGGGAAAACGGTAAGCAGCAGAATTCGAGTATCTATTTTGCGCTACGACCCAGCGGTGCTTTTCTGTCCAACGTGATCGACCTTGCCAGGTGGGATGCGGCACTCTACACCGACAAAATTCTTAAGAAGTCATCACTCGATCAAATGTGGACCGCAGTTAAACTCAACAACGGCACGATGTATCCCTACGGATTCGGGTGGTCGGTGGATACCGTTGCTGGTCACCGTCAATTTCATCATGGGGGCTCATTGCCTGGTTTTCGTTCTGAAATTACGCGGTTCGTGGATAACAAACTTACCGTCGTAGTCCTGGCCAACAGCGACAATGCGAACGCCGGTTTGTTTGCTTTGGGCGTCGCCGACTTTTATATACCGGGGTTAATTCCGCATCGTGTGGTAACGAAAGTCGACCTGAAGATCCTTGATGGCCACGTGGGTCAGTATCAAACTGAGTCGTCATCAGTGGTGACGATCACGCGTGAAGGGGGCAAGCTAATAATCCAGCAGGGCACGGACGGAGAAAAACGAGAATTGCTTCCGGAAAACCAAACAAACTTCTTCACCAGGGAAAGCCCCCGTGTGACTTACATCTTCAGTAAGGATCAAACAGGGCAGGAATTTCTTGTGGGTAAGCTGGAGGCTACCGAAACATTCAGAGCAAAGAAGATTAAGTAATCCTCTTCATGGTTATGAATAACCTCGCGTACGTGAGCCAAATCTCGATCATTAAGGAACGACCCGACTCCGACGACGCTGTTCAATTGATCAGCGAACTCGACGCGCAATTGACTGCGCACGATTATCCGCAGGAGAGTCGTCATGCGTTTAGTATCGACAAGTTGATTCGCGAAGAGGTTGCCTTTTTTGTGATGCGTCTTGAAGGACAGCCTGCGGCTTGCGGGGGCGTAAAGTTGTTCGGAACTGAGTATGGTGAAGTCAAACGAATGTATGTGCGACCCGAATATCGACGCCGCGGTTTAGGTCGACAAATACTGAACCATTTGGCCGACTACGCGCGCCAGCAAGGGGTGAGTGTGCTGCGACTCGAAACAGGAATTCATCAGACCGAAGCGATCGCGTTATATGAGCGCTACGGATTTCAGCGCCGGTCGCCATTTGGAGCCTACAAAGACGACCCGATGAGTATTTATTTTGAGAAGGCGATTGGGTAGGTTTGTTTCATGCCTGAACTACCGGACATCGTCGTTTACATCGAAGCTCTTGAGAAGCGAATTACGGGTACAGAGTTGACTCGTATTCGAATTTCGTCGCCCTTTCTCTTACGCACAGCGGTACCTCCTTTGAGCATCATTGAAGGCAAAGAAGTGATCAAGCTTCGCAGGCTTGGCAAGCGAATCTGCTTTGGATTCGAAGAAGATCTCTGGCTCGTACTACATTTGATGATCGCCGGTAGACTGCATTGGTACGAGGACAAAGCAAAAGCTTCGCGAGCGAAGACGTTGGCGTTGTTCGAATTTACGCGTGGCAGTCTTACCTTGACTGAAGCCGGAACTCAGAAACGCGCTTCACTTCATCTCGTTGAAGGTGAATCTGGTTTGCAAAGGCTAGACCCCGGCGGACTGGAAGTATTCGAAACGGACCTGGCGCAATTCTCGACCGCACTTCGGGCCACCAATCACACTCTCAAACGCGCGCTCACCGACCCACGAATATTAAGCGGAATCGGCAACGCATACTCCGACGAAATTCTGTTTGCAGCGCAGCTTTCACCCTTTGCTCTTACACAAAAACTAACCGCGGAAGAGATCGAACGCCTGTTCAATGCAATTAAGATTTGTCTTACGAAGTGGGTCGAACTCTTGCGCGCCGAAACTGGTGATAAGTTTCCGGAAAAGGTGACAGCGTTCCGACCTGAAATGGCGACACACGGAAAGTACAAAGAGCCGTGTCCTCGATGTGGTGCGAAGATCCAGCGGATTCGCTATGCATCTAACGAAACAAACTACTGTCCAAATTGTCAGACCGGTGGACGACTTTTGGCAGACCGCGCCCTATCGCAACTGCTAAAGAAAGACTGGCCACGCTCACTGGAAGAATTGGAGATGATGACGCGTGAAAAGTGAGGTAAAAACGTCCTTCAGGAGTTTGTCGTTAACGTTGCGATCGTTCCTTTTGTTACCCGCAAGTAATCTTCAGGTCTGAGCAGTACTTGTAAACCACGTATGCCCGCTGAGACGGAGACGACATCAAACAGCTCAACTGTCTCGTCGACGTAAACGGGGTAATCCTTCTTACCGGCAAAGGCAGTCACGCCACCGCGTATGTAACCAGTGAGACCCAACAACTCTTTCATCTGAACGAGGTGAATCTTTCGATCACCAGATGCATTGGCCAGCGCTTTCAGATCCAATTCGGCGTCGCCGGGAATAACGGCCATACAGATTCCGTTTCGATCCCCACGCGCTACTAAAGTCTTAAAAACCTGCTCGGGAGGTAATCCGACTTTCTCCGCGACAGACTCAGCCGTGAGATCGTTTGGATCAACTTCGTAAGCACGCAACTCATACGTGATACCAAGTTGATCCAATAACCGCACAGCGTTTGTCTTCATAAAATGTTCGATAAGCTTTAGAGCTACTAGCAAAAGTCACGTCTCTAGTTCAGCGCCAACGGCGCGAAATATGATAGCCAGGGGCAAGCGACGAAGGAGCG
>DATEXA010000346.1:0-11860 GCA_035257465.1 Pyrinomonadaceae bacterium
GCGTCCGTGTCGGATTCTATCTTCGACTCCTTCAATGTCGTCTCAATTTCTGTACGGGCTTCTTCGAGCGTTGGCACGACGCGTCCACGCGCACGGACTCGAGGGACATAAACATTGCGATAGTAATCCGCTATTTCTGCCTGACCCACAACCACAAAACTGCGAAAACGAAAGTCGAGATACTTCTCCATTTTCAGTCGTTGGTCGATTATCTCATCTAGTTTCTCACTGGTGAGGCCGACACGCTGCAGTCGCTGCTGAAATTCACTAATCGAGGCGAAGTGACGTGCCAACTCATCTCGAGCATCGCTAATCTCCTTCTGTGTCGGAGCTATTGTCGGTAACTTCTCCGCCTCCTGAAGGATCAATCTTTGGTCGATGAGCAAACGCATGGCGTGATTCAAATCAGTGGGAGTGGGATTGTCCAGAGGAGTGTTTGGTTGAAGCGCCAGCTGCCACAAAAGATCCGAATACGTGATCAGATCAGTTCTGACGCCGGCATTGACAGTGCAAACCATTCTGTCGACCACCTGTTGCGCCGCGCATCTTCCCGGAGCGATTATGCACGATATCAGGATGAAGCCCATGGTCAGCAGCTGAATGTGTAGTCGCCGCAGAGAATAACTTTTAAGAGACTTAGACATAATCAAAACGTCTGCGTAATTCGAAAATGTAAGCGACCGGGAGCCAGTCGATAGATCGCGGGTGTTCCATCAAACAAAATCCCGCCGGGTCCGCGTTGCGGAATTAAAAACTCTGGTGGATTCAAAAGAAAACCGTAGTCAACTGCGAGAGCACCGCCTAACGGGGTTTGAACTCTAAAACCCAGCCCAATGGTATGGGTCCAATGCGCTCGCAAATTGTGCTGATTGATCGCGGCAAGAATGTCACCCGGCGGAACCGGCGTCGTATCAGGTTTGCCAAACAGATCTCCGACGCGCCGAAACACATTGCCGCCGTCATAAAACGGGACTGCCTGTACCAACCGGGTCAACGGAACACGCGCCTCGAGATTCATAACCGCTAACGCGTTTCCACCGACGGGAACCGTGAAGGGATTAAGAAAAACCACTTCCTTGTTTTGGTCGCGAAATTCCCCCAGCGGTATAACGACCTCACGCGGTCCGGCTTCTTCAAAGTTGAACCCTCGAAGCGTAGTCGAACCGCCAGAAAAGAATCTCTCACTAATTGGCAAAGTGCGATCGATCTCATCGATCGTCCCGTTTCCGTCACGATCCAGCGGGTTAAAAAGATTTGCCAGACCCAAAGTAAAACTGGCGGCGAACACAGTATCGTGAAGACTGCGCATCTTGTAATAACGACGGTAGTTCACCTGGAAGCGGTTAAATGAAATATTGCCGCCAAGCTGTCGCAGGGCCAGCGAATAATCAACACTCAGAAAATCGCCGCGGGTCGCATCTAGCTGGTTATAGCGACAAACTTCACCGGCCTCTCCCGTGTCCTCTTCATCTAAGGCGCCGCGACGGAAATTTAGCAGCCCACGTTCACAATGTTCTCGGGTGTCGCGGACTAGCGATCCGCCTATACTTGACAACCGCACCTTTTGATCAGGTTGCAAGATCGGACGAACAACCAAACTTTCCAAGTTGTAGAGTCGAACGTCTTCGTAACGGTAGCGTCCGAAGACAATCGTTCGAGACTTCTCGTCTATTACCCGTTGCGTTTCCACGGCCGCAGTAAAACGGTTGATCGTCGGCTCGCCAACCTGCATACCGAAGATGTTTATGGGATTTCCCTTTTCATCCACTCGCTGAACGATTCCCATCGTGCCGCGGTCAATGGCGGAACGGAAGAACCGTGTGATTGTTGAGTCGCGCTGATATTCAACTGAGACTGCGAGGGGAACGAACTGCGTCTTGTTGTAACGGGCGAAGCGCGGGTCCAGATACTCGAAACGAACCAACTGCCGCCTATTGCTGGCACGAATTCGCATCGCACCCTGATGCAGTTGATTCATCAAATTGACGTTACTGATTTCAAAGAGACCCAAAGCTCCGGCATCCGTCGAATAACCGCCACCGTAATCCATTACGTTCGGTTTTTTCTCTTCGACGTCGATGATCACGTCGCGACGTTTGAAACCGGAAGTTGTTTCGCCGGCTTGCTCTGTATGAATCACAACCTGTCGGTAGGCGTCTGTTAGATAAAGTTCGCGCTCAGCATCAGACATTCGATCCGCACGTAGCACGTCGCCGGTTTGAAGCGGAACCGCACGCAGGATCGCGTTGCGTTTTGCCTCTTGCTTGCTCGCGCTGCCGGTCACGCCATTGATGATGATTTGATTGATGAAAACCTTATCGCCTTCATCAGAGATCGAATACACGAGGCGAACTTGTTCCTCGTCATTCTTCTTAGGTAATTCAACAACCGAGAACTCAATGCGTGCATTCACGTACCCTTCGTGGGTGTAGAGCGCTGAGACGCGATCCGCGTCGGCCCTTGCTTGAGAACGTGAGTACGGGGCGCCGATTACTGTACGCAGTGCATCGTGAACCTTCTGATCCGTGTACATCTTGTTGCCGCGTACTTCAACGCCGGCAATCCTGGTGAGCGCCCCTTCAGTTACTTGGAAAGTGATGATCAGGTTGTCCCCATTGATCGATACACCCTGAAGGACCTCGGCATGCGCTCGACGGTAGCCTAGATCACGCATGAAGGCTTCAATCGTTCTTCGGTCCTGTTCGAGCAAAGTAAGACTGGTAAAGCCTCGACCGAAACCAAGATAAGGAATCAAACCGAGTGCACTTGCCTTTTGGCTCTTCAACTCCGCTTCGACGTCAGCGAATGTGAGTTTATTTGTTCCGGCTATACGGATATCCGTGAGACGGAAGCGACGGCCTCGCTCGACATCGTAAACGATTTCGACATTGTGCCCGGCGAGCGCAATCGGATTGAGGTTCTGACAAGTTTCCTCTGTGCCGTTTGGCCCCAGTTCAGCGGAAGGATTTGAGACAGTGCACGTTTCAGTCACATCAGTGAAGAAAAACCCTTGCTCCTGAAGTTTGTTGCGGAGACGGCGAGCACCTTCAACGACTGCAGAATAATCGAGGTTGCCTTCACGCTTAATGGGCAAGAGTTCACGTTGTGTCTTCTCGCTGATCTCAAAATTCCTTACAACTACCGACACCTTCGGTCCTACGCTTCCCAATAGCTTGATTGAAACCAAGTTTTTTTCCGGATCGCGCGTAACTTTGGGGTCTTCAAGAATCGGCGAGAGAAAACCGGCAGCGATGATCGCATCACGAACACGAGCGACATCGCTGGTGAGAACATCGCGCGTAAAGCCTACATTGGGTCGCAGCGTTAGCGTGCTTTGAACGGTCTTCGTATCAAAGCCGCTGATATTGATCGCGAAAGCACCAATTCTGGCTTGATCACCGGGTGTGATTTTGTAAGTAACAATGGCTCGCACTCCGCTCGGATCGATCTGTTCGGTATCTTCGACAGTTGCATTGAAATATCCACGGTCACGCAAGTAAACCTGAATCTCATCTGCGTTGCGGGCGATCAGCTGTTTGGAAAGGCGTGTGCCTGACTGGACGAAGTTCAAGCGGGCGCGGAGTTCGTCGGTTGAGATGGGCGAACCAATTACGGGACCTAACTCAAGCCGCACATCTCCGATTTGAACTTGTCGTTGGACAACAAACGTCAAGCGTATAGGACCCGTTTTAGGTGTTCCCTGTTCGGTTACTTCCACTCGAGCATTCGCGATCCGACCCGAATCAAACAACGCCTGAAGTGACTCACGCACACGAACTGCTGAGAACTCCGTGCCCGCTGCCACCTTGAGCAACGAAAGAAATTCACTCTGCGCAGCAGAGTCAGCTGCCGAGTTTTCAAATGTCAGGTCGAGAGAAACGATCAGCCGGCCTTCATAATCCTCAAGTCGCGCGCTAGCGGAAGCATGTCCATTCGCAACGACAGCCGCGCAACATATCAGCAACAGCAAGTATGCGGACTCGCGAAAAAGCAGACGAACCCGACTCCAGGCCAGCTCGTTCTTGACTATCTGCATTCTACTTTTCGCTTCTTGCGACTGTGCCGACAATTCCAACCCACCCTTAGTGCTCAGAATCTCTTTCTAAAGCGAATCTCAAAACTGAAATTATCCGTGTGCGAGGTTAACTCCCGGTTGGATGCCTGTTCGTACTGTGCGATGAATGACAATCGATCAGACACGCGGTACTCGAGCGAAAGTATTTGATTCGGATCGGAGGTCACGTTCGTTGAGTAAGTAACAGTCACTTCCTTGCTTATCCTTCGCCCCAAAGTAAGTCGGGCTGCCGGGGTAGAACCTCTGGTACCACTAGCTAACACAGGGTTGATTTCAAATCGGGTAAGACCAAAAAGTTTGCTCGTTGCCTTCTGGGCCGGCGCGTTGATGAGCGCATCAGTTAACAGACTGGTCGCGGCACCCACTCCTGACTGCGAAAGAATCGATGAACTCGTATCGTCGGCGCTCAACTGCCCCGTCGTGATTAGTGAAACGACGTCCGCCTGTGGCAAGGCCGGTTCGGAACGAACAATGGCCTGAGGTTGAGAGAGTGGTCCCGTAAGATTGATGATGATCCGGTAGCCTCGTATTTGCGACTCACCCTGAATATTGATGACGGGATCGGCATTTCTGGCGGGCGGCAGATCGACGAGCACTCTCGTGATGTCATAACGATCGTTTCGGAAGTTAAGCGTGCCTCTCGTGGAAGTGATTCTGCCGGAGATCGTCGGATCGTTTACCGGACCATCAAGTTGAAGCGACACGGATCCAACAAGATCTGCAAGATTGTTTCTCACCACCAGGGCGTTTCGCCCTTCGACACGCAACGCCGCAAACACCGCCGTGCGAGTAAACTCGATCTCGGCACCTTCTTCGATCGACTCGCTCTGTTTCTTGATTAAGTCTGCAAGCTCGATGTCCTGCGTATATTCAGCACGCCGAAGATTCACGGTTCCGGTAATCAACTGCTCTCGTGAAGAACCTCTAATCTCAACCTGAGCATCAAGTGTCGAACGAAAGTCCTGCGGGAACGGAACGCTGATATCGTCGGCATTGAGGTTGATTAGAAATCTGGATACAGTAAAACCTTCAAGCAATGCTCCGCCCGTTGCGTTCACACGTCCGCCACCGAGCATGCCTGTGAGTGAATCGATCTGCGCCTGGTTAGATGTGAAACGAACCAATGCAACTAAGTTGCTAACGGTCCAGCGCTCGTTCCCCAGCAAGACAGAAACTGACCCGCCGGCGACCGAAGCGGTTCCAATGAGTCGAGGATCTTCGAAAGTACCACTTACACGTACTGCGACTTCTCCGGTACCAGAAGAGAAGAAATCTGGCGAGAGACCATTCAAGACGCGAAGGTTGAGACTTCCGTTTACGTTTAAGTTCTGGTTGCCTCCACTTGAGGTTGCAAGTCTGCCATCGAGCGTAATGTTGGTACCGGGTCCAGTGAACCGTGCTCCGTCTAAGACCATTTCGCCGGGAGCAAAACGAACAACCAGTGGAGCGGCCGCAGTCAACTGAACATCTTCAACTCGAAAGTTAAGTTCTGAGAAACTTGCCGACCCTGTTAGACCAGCAATCGAGAAATAGCCATCCTCGTCGAGCAGGTCTCCACTGGCCTTGATCGTTCCAGTAGCAAGTCCCGACACCCTTACCGTCGTACTCGGCAGCACAATGCTTAACAGCTTCGTCAAATCAGCATTGGTCAGCGTTGTCTCAACAGTCGCAGGGAGCCGCTCGCCAGCGAGATTGATCTTTGCCGCGATGACCTGAGGTTGCCCAAGTAGTCCGCTCGTAAGCGTAATGCTCAGTTGTTTATTTTCGGTTCTGCCGACCAGGGCGAGTGTCCCGGTAGGTTTTCCGTTGATAGTTACATCGCGACCCTGACCGTCGAAGGTAATCTGATAGGAAGAAAAATCCGGTTGGGAAAGGTTTCCCACGATGTGCGCAGTAAAATCAGCGATACCGGTGACTGCAGGGGTTCCAGGCCGATTTGAAAGTGCGGTCAATCGCGACAAATCAACACCCTCAGCCTTGCCCTGAAAATCGAAAGCTTTGGTCGTTGTGGTGAAATTACCGCTGGCAACAACATGACCTGCAGCCAGGCGAACATCGATACTCTCTACGTTGACATTCGAACCCCTGAACGTGGCTCGAGCAGTCATACTCTGCAACTGTTCCCCGGCAATCTTGCCCGGACCCAAACGCAAATCAGCACTTCCATTCATCGCGTTGGGAATGCCGTCGACCTTGATCACTCCTGAAACATCCGCTTGAGTTTCGAGTGAAGAGATTCCCGATGTTCCACCACCTCCCGGAAAACTTGCGAGCAGCGCAGACAACGTTCCGGCATTCGCCCGGTCCAGTGTCGCTTGCAAAGAAGCATTATTCTCACCCGTGCGCGGCTTCACTAAAGAAAACTGCACGCCGCCTCCATCCGCTTCAGACAGTTGGCCGTTCGTCACACGCATTTCATTCGCGTTCATCGCTACGGTTGCTGAGAGTGAGCCGAGCTCATTGCTATTAACTAGCAGTGACGCCAATGAGAACGTCCCGTTCACGTCAGGTGACGAAAGCTTCCCGCGAATATTGCCGTTGAAAACGAGTCGACCCGCAAGACCGATCCCATACGTCTCCATCTGTGCCTCGACTTCCGGGAGTAGTCCAGAGGAGACCAAAACCGTCTGTAGTTCGTTGGCGTCTGATGAATTAAGATCAACCTGAAGATTGGAATCGTTTTCGAAAGAGAACTGACCAGTTGCTTTGAGTGAGGTTGCAGGGGTCTGAAGATTGAGTTGTTGGATGTTAAAGGTTCCTCGATCGGCGCGTACGGCAACGTCGCCGGTAATTGGAATCCTGTCCGCAGTGCTATTGCCGGCTTCTGCTCTTAATTGAGTTGTGAGTGTGCCCGAAGCGAGTTTGTAATCGGTGCCTGGGAACGCAAGGTCCACATTGCCTGTTGCGCGGCCAGTGAGCGGAACCGTGCTTCCTGCAATCGCGGTTAGCGGACCAGCAATGTCCAAGCCGCTGAAGTCAGCGACCACGTGCGATGCGCCATTGCCGCCCAGTACAATCCTGGCGCTGCCACTCGCGCGTCCTTTGAAAATATCAGCTGTGAAATTGTTGAGTTGAATCTCGCTGCTCGTCGCGACTACTTTTGCGGTAGCCTGACCCATGTTCATTCGGCCCATGACGCCGCCACCGATGCTTAAGTCAGCGCTGGCCCGATAGCTACCCGACGGCTCAACGACAAAAACCGGCTTTGCAAGTTTTACGTTTTCAGCCTGACCGTCAGCAAACTTAACCGTGCCTGCGTCGATGTCCGCAGTGGAGCCTTCGATTCGACGACTGCGAACAGACAGTTTGACACCAGCGATGTTTAGTTCGCCTATCTCAGCACCGGCTGCGGACGTAGCCCCAACCTGGACGTTCTTAACTACGACACTCGTTACTCCATTTCGGTCCTCGACATTTACCTGGTTCGCCGTGACACCCTTTACAGTCGCCCCGGAGGCTGTAACGTCGCCAGCCTTAACACTAGCCACGGTTGCGGTCGTAACGTCATTTTGTTTCCGCACCCGGAGATCTGAAGCCGTGACGCCGTTGACTTTTGCACCTGATGCAGTGAGCGCATTAGCGGCGAACTGTCTGGCAGAAGTCGTCAACACACCGTCGTTCATTTCCGCTCGAGCGTCACGAAGGATCAAACCGGTCATTGTTGTTCCGTAACCCTTTTCGGCGACTGCGCGCAGTTCACCGATCCAACGGAAATTTGTGCCGGTGCCCATCACCTTCCCGGCAAGTTGTAACGCGTCAATTTCAAAGGCGCCCGACGAAAGTAGATCGGCTACAGCCTTGCCGTTGATTTGATAAGTCTTGTCCTGCACCGACCCATTGGCAGTGACGTTCAATCCCTGAAGACGTAGACCGTCCGCAGCGAGTGCATCCGATTTGACGCTGCCCTGAACAGTGAAATGGTCGCCGTCGCCGGTGACCGTGCCGGCGAAGTTACCGATGCCGCGTAACGTAGTACCTGTTTGGAAGGTGTCAGAAACCTGAGTGAGATCAACTGACGAGGTGATGTTCATTTGATAACGCAACGCGCGCCAGTCGTCCATCGTTCCCTGTAAGTGTGCTTCAGCAACCGGCGACTTAAGAGTCAGGTCCTGAATTTCGGCGCGCGTTTGGTTAACGCGACCATGCGCGCTGATGTCGATGTTGTTAATCGGCCGGCCGTCATAAGTAAATGTTGAATCTGAAAGACCGACAGTAACGGCGTTCATGCGGCTATCAACCGGAGCGTTCGGATCATCAGGTTGGATCGTTGCCTGAAGGTTCTTAGCCTCACCCGAAATCTCGTGCTTCAAATCGCCGTAATGAACGACGCCGCTTTTGATTTCAACATGCGCAGTTGAGTAGGCAAACAGAATTCGAGCGTTAGGTTCCGGTGCAGGAATGTGAATGTTGCGAAAGTTTGAGCGACCTTGTTCATCAAACTTGACCCACGCTTCGAAGCCTTCAATCTTCAGATCCTGTAGGTTGATATTGCGTCGCAAATTCAAGGCATAGAGATCTTCAATTCTAATCTTGGCAGTGAGGTGATCGATTTTCCCCAGCTGTTCACCAGATGCAGCATCGTAGAGTTCGATTCCTGACATCTCCACTGTCTGAGGCGGAAGAGACGAATGAAACTCTTTGATGGTGGCGCGAATGCCGTAGTTTGCGAAGGTACTTGTAATCTGACCGGCGACGTACCGATCGACATACCCAAACCGATAGGCCAGAAGAGCAATCACTAGAAGCGCAAGAATCCCCGCACCAATGATGAGACCTGCAAGAAAGGCATGGCGGCGCGTAAAGTAACGCCAACGTCTGCGGATCGTTGGCTTACTTGAATGTTCGGAGTTATCTCGGTTGTCTACTGACATATGTCATTGCCGATTTGCGATTGCCGATTTGAAGTGGTCAATACCATTACCCAAAACGCGTTTCTTGATTGTCCATGCCAATCGCAATTGGCAATCGACAATCGGCAATGCGTTAGGGGAGTCTTGAATTCTAGAGGGAGAGTCCGAAAGTTGAAAAGAGCCCTTGAAGTGCATTCAAAGTCGGGCTGCAACTCATGGTCCAAAGACCACCTTGTTCGACAACCTTAGTCTGTCGTATGTTTCAGTATCTGTCGTCTTGGCCACCACATACGACGAATTAAAGTTCGTCGAACATTTGACTTCGGATGACTGGATGCTCAGCCACGTTGCTCGGAACTATCGACTACCTGGTCCTTCAGTGATGCGGGCTCACCAAGAGGTACGTTACCAATAACCGATAGTTCAAAACCTTCGAGGGCCGCCACCTTGGGGGGATGATTTGAAAGCAGAAGGATATGTCGTAAACCTAAATCGTGGAGGATCTGGGCTCCTACACCATAATCACGATCAACTCCGTAGCCGGTTTCCAAACTCGCTTCTCGCTTATTCAATCCTTTTTCCTGCATTACGCCATAAGTGCGCAGCTGGTTTACGAGATCCAAGCTGTGTTCACGTTGTCGCATGTACAACACTACCCCACGAGCTTCTGCGGCTATTTTCTCAAGCGCAGTGTGGAGTTGAAATCCAGTGTCGTCGATAAGCGAACCAAACATGTCGCAGGTCACATTTTCAGTGTGAACTCGCACGAGCACCGGCTCTGTTCCTGCTACTTCGCCCATCACCATTGCCAGGTGAACATCACCATTGATGATGTTCTCGTAGGCAATTGCGCGGAACCGGCCGTATACAGTTGGGAGGTCAGTTTCGACGACGCGCTTGATCAAGGTCTCCTTACGAATCCGGTATCTCACTAGATCTGCAACACTGATCATTTTCAAGTTGTGTTGCTCGGCGAAAACCTGAAGCTCAGGTAAACGTGACATCGTTCCGTCTTCGTTCATGACCTCGCAGATGACACCGGCCGGATAAAGACCGGCGATGCGAGCTATATCAACACTCGCTTCAGTTTGGCCCGGACGAACAAGCACGCCCCCGTTCTTTGAACGCAGTGGAAAGACGTGACCAGGTCTTGCGAGATCCTGTGGTCGCGATTTTGAATCCACGGCAACGAGAATAGTCGTGGCGCGGTCGGATGCTGATATGCCGGTTGTAATTCCGCGTCGAGCATCAATTGAAATGGTAAATGCAGTACCCAGAAAGGAAGTGTTGTCAGCAACCTGCGTGGTCAGGTGGAGTTCGTCGCAACGCTCTTCGGTGAGCGGCAAACAAATGAGCCCACGGGCCTGACGAGCCATGAAGTTGATGATCTCTGGTGTCACCTTCTCTGCAGCGCACACGAGATCGCCTTCGTTTTCACGATCTTCGTCGTCTACGATAATGATCATTTTGCCGTCGCGTATGTCGGCGACAGCTGCGTCAATAGATTCCATGACCTATGTAAATACCGAAAGAACTGTTGCTGAGACTAATTTCATAGGTATGTTAACCGAAAGCAAATGATTGACAAACCCAAGTTAATCAGAGGTAAAGGACAGTAGCCTTTCAACGTATTTGCCAATCACATCGACTTCAAGGTTAACGCCCTCGTCAACCTTCAGGGTCGAGAGATTAGTGACTTCCCAGGTTTTTGGGATGATTGCCACTTCAAAGTACTCCTCGGTCAGTCCGGCTATAGTCAAACTAATCCCCTCGACAGCAACAGATCCTTTGTAAACAAGGTAACGCGCAATTTCCTGCGGATAGCCAAAGCGCACGTTCCAGGATTCACCGTGATCTTCAACGCCTAACAACTTTCCTCGCGCATCGACATGTCCCTGGACAATATGCCCTCCAAGACGAGTGGCTGGTGTGACTGCGCGTTCAAGATTTACAGAAGTGCCGGCTTTCAAGCTCCCTAGAGTAGAACGCGCCAACGTCTCCATCGATACGTCGGCTGCAAAAGAGGTTGGGGTGATATCGAGTGCTGTCAGGCAAACACCGTTAACTGCGATCGAGTCGCCGTGCCTCGTCCCGTCGAGGACGACGATCGCTTCGATCACTATGCGTGCATTCTCGCCGCGCTGTTCGACGGTTCGCACTTTTCCAAGTTCTTCAATGATGCCGGTAAACAATGATGTCCGATAAGCTTTAGCTTGTCGCTCCCTTAGGTGCCGCTAATAAACCCGAGATATTTGAACAGCAACACGATCAGCAAAATAATCGCGCCAATAGCAGCTGGCGCAATGCTCAACACAATCATCCACACTGCTTCACGCTTGAATGAAAACGTAAGGACCTTCATGCTCGATCTTGTCTTCCTTCAATCTGTGGCGGACTTCTCGTCACAACGCTCAAATGCAGGCTGACTATTATCTTTGATGACGCTCAACATTTCCTGGAAGGTTTGTTCGATTGATTTGCCCGTTGAGTCGATCACAATCGCATCCTCAGCGATCTTCAACGGTGAATCAGCACGCGTCGTATCACGACGATCCCGCTCGATCATATCTGTCAGCGTTTCGTCGAAGGTGGTGTCGGAATTCTTCAACTGGTCTTCCAGGTATCGACGTCCCGCACGCTCTGCGGGATCGGCAGTGAGAAAAAACTTGTAGTTGGCATCTGGGAAAACAACCGTGGTGATGTCCCGGCCGTTTAAGACAGCACCACGTTTTCCTAACTCCCGCTGTCTCGCCACCATTGCTCGCCTGACGCCGGGAATGGTCGACACAATCGAGGACATTGCAGTCACGCTTTCAGTGCGAATTAGTTCCGACACGTCGCGCGCCCCAATCAATGTTTTAAGTGAATCACAATCGCCCTCGAGATTGATGTCCAGTTTTTCCGCCAGTTTGACTACAGCTTCACGATCGTCCGC
>DATEXA010000347.1:0-20835 GCA_035257465.1 Pyrinomonadaceae bacterium
CGAAATCGAAAAAGCTTCCGACGCGTTGTGGCAACTCCTGCTGGGGATCCTCGACAGAGCGACATTAACGTTGGGCGACAACCACCACGTGGATTTCTCGCGCGCGGTGATCGTGATGACGTCTAACCTCGGAGCTCGGGAGATCTCAGAACTGATTTCAGGCGGGATCGGTTTCGCTCCCGCTCGTGTTTCGTTGAATACAGGAGAAACCGCAGTAGAGCAGAAAATTTATCGCACCGCCCTGGAAGCGGCTCGGCGAAAGTTTTCTCCAGAGTTTATGAACCGCATCGATAAGGTGATCGTCTACCGGCCCTTGAAAGAGTATCACTTGCAACAGATTGTCGATCTGGAATTGCAGGCCGTACAGGATCGCATCATGCATTCTGTGGGAGCGAGATTTGTTTTGCACTGCTCCGACGCATCCAAGGACATGCTTCTCAGAGAAGGTCTCGATTTCAGGTACGGGGCGCGCCACATCAAGCGGTCCATCGAGCGCTTTCTCGTCTATCCACTGTCCAACCTAATCGCAACCGGACAAACGCAACCAGGCGACGTGGTTCATGTAGACATAGGTGATGAGAAAAACAAGCTCGTCTTTATGAAATACAATGGTGGCCCACCGGTCAACGGCATGCCTCAGCAAGCATCAGAAACGAAGTGGAAAAACGCTCGCTCGAGTGTAGTTACATTACCGTTTTCTCGTGCGAAAGGCGCGCGTAACGGACAGAACACTCCAGCAGCCTGAAGCTGATTCCAATTCGGAGGTCGCTACCTTGAATCTAGATGGGGAGGTCGATCTGCTGATCATCGAATTCATCAACCCGCACGTGTTCGTGGAAAAGCGCCTCACAAACAAAGTACGCCGTCGAGGTTACTAAGCGGGCGCGCTAGAAAGGTCTTAGTGTTTAGGCCAATAAGGATGTTTCACGAAAAAGCATGCTTTCTTTTGGAGTGACTACTTCTTAATCGCCAAAGGTTCACCCAGTAAGGTACAAATCGCGCCGCGAGCATTCACTGAATGCTATCGAGTACGATACTGCCAACTGGACATTGCTTTCTCATTTTGCGTTAGCATTGCTCAAAACGGCCGGTCAACACTTGCGGAGGACATTAAAACAATCGTTATGGGCAGTTGCCATAGCAGAGGCTGCAGATTGTTTTCCTACAGGAGTTGCTAATGGAATCTGACAATACTTCACCTTCTGCGACTGAGAACATCCAGCCGGTACGCTTCCTCAAAACTGATGACCGACTCGCTCACCCTGCACCCGGAGTCGCGCTATGCCTTTCAGGCGGAGGTTATCGTGCAATGCTCTTCCACCTGGGCGCACTGTGGCGACTGAACGATGCTGGTTTGTTACGCGGGCTCGTTCGCGTTTCCAGTGTTTCAGGTGGTTCTATTACGGCAGGCGTATTAGGGCTTGCCTGGAAGAAACTTCAATTCAACCGCGACAACGTTGCCACCAATCTAACAGAATTGCTCATCGATCCAGTCCGGCAACTGGCAGATGTCACGATTGATCAAGGTTCGATCATCAAAGGTATTCTTCTGCCTCGCAAGACGATCGCTGATGAAATAGCCGATGCCTATCGCCAGCACCTTTTCGGAAATGCAACGCTTCAAGATTTGCCGTCCGACAGTGAAGGGCCAAGGTTTGTAATCAACGCGACAAATGTCCAGACGAATGTCCTATGGCGGTTCAGTAAACCTTTCATGGGTGACTATCGCGTTGGGCTGATCAGAAATCCGAAGGTGGACCTCGCAGTTGCCGTAGGTGCTTCCTCTGCATTTCCCCCATTTCTATCTCCTGCCCTGCTCAAGCTCGATCCAGCTGATTTTGATCCATCAACTAAAGGTGACCTTCAATTCGAGCCGTACACATCCGAAGTGGTCCTAACGGATGGCGGGGTCTATGACAACCTCGGTTTGGAAACAGCCTGGAAGGGATACGAAACGATTCTTGTTAGTGACGGCGGTGGTGGCTCATCTGATGAACCTCGACCCAAAGGCGAGTGGTTGGAGCACGTTTATCGGGTGCTCAACTTATTGGACACACAAGTGCGGAGTTTACGAAAACGTCAGATCATCGGTTCATATCAGCTTGGTTTGCGCAAAGGAACGTATTGGGGCATCCGCAGTGACATTGCAGATTATAACCTTGCGACAGCTTTGAACTGTCCATTCGAGAAGACCTTATTGCTTGCGAATACTCCAACGCGATTGAAACAACTCGAAAGTTCCCTTCAAGAACGAATTATCAATTGGGGCTTTGGAGTTTGTGATGTTGCCATACGGACACATCTGGAACCAGCTTTACCAAAACCAAAAGACTTTCCATATCCAAGCACGGGCATGTAGTCGACACAAGTAAAGGACTAATCAAATGGCGCAAAACTTCTCAAGCCTTACCAAACTTGTTAGCGCTGTTCGTGCAGAGAAAGACAATCACGCAAAAAGCACCATCGGGATGAGATCATTTCGGACGACAGTGATCATTTAGTATATTTAGGCAAAAGCGTATCCGACGTCGGCGCCGTTTTGCGGATAACCAAATCCTCAAATAGACCCTCTATTCACTAGAAGGCAACCTAATTGTCAACTACCCCGAAAGCGGGAGGTGCAATGTGAATACTAGAAAAATGAAAATTGACATTAGACCTCAACTAGACGGCTGCATGTCCGCTGTTTTATCGGCTGTTAGAAACCATCGTGTCTGCTTAAGACTCTCAATGTCTGTTCTGCTAGTCCTCGGCGGTGGTATGAGCCATAGCGGACTAGCTCAAACCGTGGAATTTAAGGCTCCCGTTAGTCTTTCCGCGGGTCAACCTTTTGTCGTCGCTGCTGGTGACCTGAATGGCGATGGAAAAGCCGATCTGGTTGCCGGCGATATCACTAATAATGACCTGCTCGTGTTGCTGGGCAACGGCGACGGGACACTGCAAGCGCCAAAGACGTATCATCAGACTTCACGTCCTTTCTTCTTAGTAACGAGTGATTTCAACCGTGACGGGAAACTCGACGTTGCGTTCGGAGATTCTCCCTCTCCAGCGGGGATCAGTATTTTGTTAGGAAAGGGTGATGGCTCTTTTGAAGCCCCGTCAAATTATGCTGTCCCAGGATGGCACTTCCTCGCCGCGGACCTTAACAACGACGGGAAACCCGACATAGTCACAAGGCCTACGACCACCAGCCTCGCCGTACTGCTGAACAACGGAAATGGAGCTTTTCAGAATCCGCAGACCTACCCCATCGCTCAGCCGATAGTAAGGGTCTTTGCGATCGCCGACTTCAACGGCGATGGCGTGCCCGACCTGTTCGCGTTGGGCAGAACGACTGCGGTTGACTCAATGAGATTCATTAGCGTTTTGTTGGGTAACGGAGACGGCACATTTCAAACGCCTATAAACACTAGTGGCAGCTGGGGACAAGGATCGGGTCCATATTCGATTGCTGTCGGAGACTTTGATCGCGATGGAAAGACAGACGTAGCAGTTACAGATGAATTCTTGACGGTCTTGCGAAGCAACGGTGACGGAACGTTCAAAACGCCTGTTGCCCCAATGGCCGTGCTAAATACCTCGACGGATCTGAAGGTCTCTGATTTTAACGGCGACGGCAAGCTCGACCTCGTCTCAGCCGGCGTCTTCAGTGGCAACAATCTGCAGGTATTGCTCGGAAAGGGAGACGGAAGTTTCCAGGATGCGGGCTCCCTGGTTAACAATGTTGGCGGTGTATCGATTGTGGTAAGCGATCTGAACGGGGATACGCGACCTGACGTGGCTGCATGCGTCAACAGCCAGTTGACTATCTCCCTGGTGAACGCGACTCCTGGCGACACGAACAAGACTGATTACTTCGTTCACCAACACTACATGGACTTCCTCGATCGAGAACCCGATACGTCGGGCTTCGCTTTCTGGTCGAACGAAATCTCATCCTGTGCGAGTGACCCGCAGTGTCTGGAGCTTAAACGCGTAAATACTTCCGCAGCTTTCTATGTCTCAATCGAATTCCAACGGACCGGGTATCTGGTCGAGCGGTTATACAAAACTGCGTTTGGAGATTCTGCGGGAACTTCTGCTACAGGTGGTCCACACCAGCTGCCGGTGCCTATCGTTCGTCTGAACGAACTGTTGATAGACACGAAGCAAATAAATCTAGGTGTTGTCGTACTGCAACCTGGATGGCCAACTGTCCTCGAAACAAATACTCAGAATTTTCTCGCTCAGTTTGTGCAGCGGCCGCGCTTTCAGTCTGCTCTTCCGGTGTCGATGACACCGGCAGACTTCGTTAACAAACTGGATGAAAATGCAGGCCACGTTCTGACCGTAAATGAACGGGCGGCACTCATCGGGTTATTCGGTGGAGCGTCGGATACAACAGATAGGAGTGCTAGAGCACAGGTTCTCAGAACGGTGGCAGATAATCGTAATCTCTACGAATCAGAATTCAATAAAGGCTTTGTGTTGATGCAGTACTTTGGATACTTGAGACGCGATCCTAATGTCGGACCGGACTCGGATTACTCTGGCTATGAGTTCTGGTTGAACAAACTGAAGAGTTTCAATGGAAACTATGTGAGTGCTGAGATGGTCAAGGCGTTCATAAGTTCAATTGAGTACCGCCAGCGATTCGAGCAGTAAACCACTCGGGCATGTCGCAGCAGCCGAAATCCAGGCGTCGACGTGTCATCAGTTTCTCGCCTCGTTTCTTGTGAAAAACAGGCTTAGTTCCTGATAGGTTCACGCAGTCAGTAATACGTAAGGCATTGTCACCTTAACGATAATTTCGCTGATCCCACCACCGCAGGCCGGGTAAAGCGTGCCGCCTCGGTGCTACCAATGGTAGCCTTTTGCATCGGTTTTCACTTAAGTTGACAGTGCCCTCACGGAGTGGGCGGCACGAATGGATAGGTCGCAGGGGCCTCATCTCCGATCTTAGTGCCGTTTCTGAAGGTGTTGAGGCAAACCGGGTGCGCAAATACAGAAGGCGGATCAGGCAACGAGTAGACGATGTCGTCAACTAGTGCGCCACCCGGAGGATTAAGACCTGCCACATCTCTAACTCGCTTTGCAATTTCGTGGTCGGCACATGACGTATCACCGCTGACCCCCAAAGCTCCAATGATTTTGCCGTTGCGATATAATGGGACGCCTCCGCCGAAAAAGATCAGACCACCAGTGATTTGATTCTTTCCGCCATCGTGTCCATCTGTCGGAGCAAGGAACTTTGGATCAAATAAATTGGATTGACCCAAGCTCCATAGTGAGTGCCCGGGTTGAGTGAAGGTGTAGAGCCGTGCTGTTGACAGAGCAAGACTATCAAGGCTGAAAGCATTTGCGGTGTAGGCTTTGGATTTTGCGATTGCCTGACTACCCGGCCAGACTTGTGTCGGATCAGTCGTTGATGTGGCATAGGCACAGACTTCGCCATCACGATCGACGACTGCTCCCCACATGCGCGTACCCTCAAAGAGACCACCTATTGGCTTGTTGACATTTTGGGCCTGAATAAGAAACTGTCGCAATTGAGCAGCTGAAGGCAGACTTTGACAGGCGCCGCTACTAGTTTGCGCATTGGGGGCAGCTACTTGTGACATTGCTGTGAGCGAGGCGAAGGTGAGCATCGCCGATGTCGTGATGACGATAGACAAAGCGCGGTTCATTGTGGTTTTCCTTTCTGTGCAACCATGACGTTTCGATTTTGGGGGATGTGGCGAGTGCTTCTACACCAACGTTAGCTTGTGAGTCAATACTTGTCGGTATCGGCTTGCGCGACGTTGCAGGTATAGACCTGCAGCGTACTCGTCATCAGCGTACTGTTCTTTACCCTGTGTCGCAGTTCCTTCATAATCACGCACCCTTCGCATTCCAGAGGAACAATGGTCAGGAAACGATGATGCTTCGCTCAGTCAAATGCATTGTGTTGAGTTTGTGTGCTGTCATTCTGTTTGTTGGAGTTGCAAATTCCAAAGTATGGTTCCAAAACTCGTCACCGACTCCAGCTACCGTCGCTGCCGGCGCGGTATTAACAGTTGTCTTTGCCGACGACCGGTATTTCGAAGGACCAAGCTGGGACCCGCTTGGAAACCGGCTATTCTTTTGTGCGTTTGGAAAGGGAAATGAGCAGGTCCTCCGACTGGATGCGCCGGGCAAAGCAACGGTTATGATGGACCATACACAGGGCATTAACGGAACATATTTTTCTCGTGACGGCAGACTCCTCGCAGCACAGGCATTTGGCCACAACTTGTTAAGCCTGAAGATGGGCGCTGATGGCGCAGAAGATACCAAGGTTCTTGCTTCCGGGTTTGAGGGATTACCATTCATTCAACCAAATGATGTCGCCGAATCGCCGGTTACAGGCGGAATCTACTTTTCTGATCCAAACTTCAAATGGAAGACGCATAGTGCAGTTTATTATTTGAGTCGCGATGGAATCGTTCGTCGCGTAATCGATAATCTGAAACTACCGAATGGCCTGGAGGTTTCAAACGATGGCACGACTCTCTACGTTAGCGACAGCTTCGAAAAGAGAATTTACTCTTATCCGATAATGACAGACGGCGGCATAGATCAATCACAAGTGAAAATATTCTTTGATCCTGCTACTGAAAATACTGCAGATCCAGACGGGATGTGTTCGGACGCGCTTGGCAATCTGTATTTTGCAATGCGTGGCGGCGTGTGGGTAGTATCTAAAGAAGGACGGTCGCTCGGTCTTATTCCAATCCCCGAGTTCGCCAGTAATGTAACTTTTGGAGGAAGCGATGGTCAGACGCTGTACATCACGTGTGACAAAAAAGTCTACAGCATTGCCATGCGTGTGAAGGGCGCACAGTTTCTCAACCGCAGGTAATCCCCGCGCAGGGCGCACCTTACAAATTAAGAAGTGATGAAGATTCGCGATCCAAATACAAAGTGACGTTGTCATGTTTCTGAAGTATCGAGGCTGGTCGCATTGGGCTAACTTCAAATTCAACAGAGTTTCTTACTGCCTCTGCTTTTCGTTGGTCTGGAACAATGCAGAGTATCTGGCGAGTCTTCATGATCTGTTGAATCGACATTGAAATTGCCTGAGTAGGCACTTCTTCGATATCCCTGAACCATCCTTCTCCGACCTGTTGCTGGCGACACGCCGCATCCAAATCAACAACGATATATGGCTCATCTGTTTCAAAATCTGCAGGAGGATCATTGAAGGCCAGGTGTCCATTTTCTCCTATTCCCACGAACGCAGCATCAATCTGTTGTTGTGAAATCAACTCTCCCACTCTGCGGCACTCCTTACCAGCGTCCTTGGAATCACCATTGATAAAGTGAAACGCACGAGGCCGCACACGCTCCACAATGCGTTCTCTCAGATAACGGCGAAAGCTTGCCGGGTGTGTCTGAGGTAAGCCGACATATTCGTCCAAATGAAAAAAGACCACGCGAGTCCAATCGATGTTGCAAACGACCAGAGCATCAAGAAATTCAAACTGCGAGGCACCGGTGGCAGCTATTAAATAGGCCGAGCCACTCTCGGCAATCGCCTGTTGGATTAGCTTTTCAGCTTGCGCGGCGGCAGCTTGTCCCATGGTCAACTTTGTATCGAATACTTCATTGATCATTTGTCTTTCCCAGTATGTTGTTACACGGTTTCCCAGTTTCTTGAGACTGAGGATCGTTCAACTGCGTCGAGCACGCGCTGGTTCTTAACACCATCCTCGAAACTGGGTGTTGGGAGTCTTTCCTCTTTAAGTGCCTGCAGCAATTCCAAAACGGTATGCGTGAACGTATGCTCGTAGCCAATGATGTGACCGGGTGGCCACCAGCCACTTAAATAAGGATGTGCTTTGTCTGTTGCCTGGATCGTCTTGAAGCCGCTATTTGGTCCTTCATCTGAATAAAACTCGAGCTCATTCATTCGCTCCAGATTAAATGACAGACTCCCTTTACTACCATTGATCTCGAATCGATTGAAGTTCTTTCGCCCGGTCGCATATCTCGTCGCTTCAATCGTGCCGATTGCGCCGTTATCAAACCTCACGAGTGACAGAGCAGCATCATCTACATCAACGTCGGCGGTCTCGTTGCTATCGAGCACGGGCCGCTTTTGAACGAACGTATTGAGCAGCGCCGTGACTTCGGTGATTTCACCCACCAAAAAGCGAGCGAGATCGGTGGAGTGTGAAAAGAGATCGCCTAGTGCTCCTGATCCCGCCTTCGCCCTATCAAGACGCCATCGTGTTGGGAACTGCGGATTACGAAGCCACTCCTGTAGGTAAGTCGCTCTGTAATGGTAGACATCTCCGACGCCGCCCTGTTCGATAAGATTGCGAGCTAGAGATACCGCGGGCGCTCGTCGATAGTTGTGACAAATCATATGTACGCAATTGTTCTTCTCCGCCGCTTCGAGCATTTGCTGTGCTTCGGTCAATGTATTTGCCAAAGGCTTTTCACAAAACAGAATCTTCTTTGCTCCTGCGGCTCGAAGAACAATCGGTGCATGTGTGTAACCGGGTGAGCAGACATCAACAATGTCGATGTCTGCACGTTCCACGACATCTTCCCATCTTGTTGAATACTCTTCCCAACAAAAACGGTCGGCAACCTTCTTAACTTCAGATTCGTTGCGGCCACAGATAACTTTGAGTACGGGCTCGTAAGGGACATCGAAGAAGCTGCGCACTTGTCTCCATGCGTTGCTGTGGGCGCGTCCCATGAAGCCGTAACCAATCATCGCGATGTTCAGTTTGCGCATTGTGAAATTAGATCGTTATTAAAGTGTTCGAGCAATATACTCAGCCGAACGAAACGCTAACGCCTGGATGGTCAATACCGGATTGAATCCACCGTTGGTCACGTGCAGCGAACCGTCTACAACGAACAGGTTGTCGTGACTATGCACGCGTCCCCACTCATCTGTAACTGACGCTCGTGGATCGATTCCCATGCGACAGGTACCGGCCTGATGTTGTTTGCCACTCAAAACAAGTCCGGGCTGACTACTCCAAATCTTTTCACAGCCACTTGCCCGTAACCAGTCTTCGCCGCGTGCCCGCATAAATTCAGCGGCAATCACCGTGGCTGGATGCGTTGTGCCGCTTAGTCTCGCAACTGGAATTCCCCATTTGTCACGAACACCGTTATCAGTCGTCACGCGTCCTTCCGGATTCGGAATGTCTTGCACTGGCCCCCGAACATGCAGCACACGGGTATAGTTGTCGCGCATGAATTGCTTGTTGGCTAACCCCCAGCGCGGAAGATCCGGCGGTAGCGAGTCGTACCAAAAGTCGATCGGAGGTTTAATGAAATCGTCAGCCAACATTCCGCCGCCCACGATTCCCGGGTTGTCGTGATTGAACTCTGTAGTTGCAATCGTCACGCCTGGTCCGACTCCGTTGAATACCGTCGTTGGCGAAATTCCATAAGCCCGAGGATAGAGATGACCCTGTAGGTTTCTTCCTACTTGATCGGTATCGTTTCCCAGGCCACTTGGATGGTGCGCAGATGTTGAATTTAAGAGAAGGCGTGCTGACTCAATTGCACCCGCTGAAACTATTACACATTTACTTTGGGCGGTTTCTCGGGTAGTTCCTTGCGGAGAATCTACGAAGTATGAAACGCCACTGACATTTCCACGCAGATCTACTTCGATGCGTTCTGCAATCGCGCCGGTGACGAGGTTGCAGTTGCCGGTGGCCAGCGCGCGTGGAATGACTGTGTTATGGGAGCCGTTCTTCGCGTCGGTCGGACATGCGAACCCGACACAGTACTTGCACGCAATGCAGGCAGCACGGCCTTGATACGGTTCGGTGTTGATTAGAAGGGGGACCGGAGTTGTTTGCCAGCCTAACCCGCGTGCACCGTCGGTAAGTGCGATGGTTTGTGGACCATGAGGAACAGGTGGTAACGGATAGTTGCGTTTGCGAGGCGATCGTTGCGAGTTCTCGTTATCTGCCCCCGCAACCCCGAGTTCCCACTCCGCGCGTTCATAGAAAGGCTCAAGCGTTTCATAAGAGAAGGGCCAGTCAGCGAGTGAACTTCCTTCAGGTATTCCATACTTAGTGGCCATTCGAAAATCATCTGGCGAGAACCTCCATGCTTGCGCTCCGTAGACGCGCGTTCCGCCACCAAGACAGGCCGCGTTATTGTGATAATCAGGTTCGTGAGGTTTTACGGTGCGGCTGTTCCCATTGGGATCGACAAAGACTCTTGGATTACCAACTAATTCTGGGCCAGCGTTGTGACCGTAGACTGAGAGTCTTTGGTTCCGCAGAGGATCGCGTCCGACGTCGTTAAAACTCAGCGCTGCTCCCCGTTCCAGCAGCAGTATCCGTTTGCCTGCTTCGGCAAGGACACATGCGACGATTCCTCCCGCCGCGCCCGTGCCCACTATGATTGCTTCGTAGTTCTTCATCAGGTTGAGCGCGATTCAAAGCCTGTCATTTCCCACGAAATAGATCCGCGGTTACCACCTTGTTGCGGATCGCTGTAGTAGCCTTCAGCAGTGGTTGTTACGAGAAGGTTGAAGAATTGGGACGGGGGGATGGGCCAGGGAGTGAGCACATTCCCTGTTTCAATTGCCTGGAGAATCGATGACTGCAGATCCGAAGTCAGGTCTGAAAAAGCGGCCTTAAATCGGAAATGACTTTCCCTATCGATACTGTCGAGACCAGCAGCACAAAACTCGAGTTGTGATAACAAATCGGTCTGGTACAGTCGTTCAAGGTAATCGCAGACACCCGCTTCATATGCTCCCGGATAATCATCTGGCGGAATTAGACAGTCAACGACTGCGCGCAAGGTCTGCTGTTGTAAGGTAGTCAAAGGCTTCACTTGACGTCGATTGTCTTTTCAGAACTCGCTCCGCTCACTACATCTGTAGTGCGGATGACATATCTTCCGGGTTCGTCGTTCAAGGCGAACGGCACGACAAAGGTTGATTTGCCATTCTCAAGCAGGACGTTGGTAGAGTAGATTGCGAGCCTCATTCCGCTCGGTGAATAAACATGACACCGAATCAGGCCTAGGCCACCAGTATTTGAGACTGCGGTCAACTGCACGTGTTGACCCAGTTGCGCGGTTGCTGAACCTTCGACCTTGATCTGTGTTTCACGCGGACTCAAGGCGAACACCAATGCATCACCGATTAGGATGGAGGCATGGATTACATCCGTATATCCGAGTTGTTTACCCATGCGTACGTCGGTGACAAAGAATTTGCGCGGAAGCTTAATGGTCAGTTCCTGCTTCGCCACTTGTCCGAGGTTGGCATCGTTGTAAGTGGTAACGCCATCCTGTCCCACAATTCCCGCCACGGCAACATTCTCTTTCACAAGCGTTAGAATTTCACTGTCGGCGAATTTATAACGTGCCAATTGAGCCTGAGTGATCGGGCGACCATCCAGAGATGTCACTTCAACAACTGGTTGCACACCAGCTCTCTTAAGAAGTGCATTTGCAAGTTCACGATAACCGGAGCCGCCAAACTTCACAGCTCGTTGTTTAGGATACTGGTCGAAGGTCGTATTGAGATAAATAGCCCAGCCCTTACCAAAACGGTTCACAATCGCGGCATCAGCATTGCCGATCTGGAACAGCGATGAGCCAGTCGTTACCTTGATGCTGGGTTCAGCAATGCGGAAGTCTGCAAGATTGGCTGAGCTGAGACCCCAACTCGCACCCTCTTTGGTTGTATGCACACTCTCAGTTGTGAGCTTCAAGTCCCGCTTGTCCGCTAAGCCAGCATTAATCCCGAACAACTTGTTAATGGCGTCACTGGTCTGCCACGAGCAATGTTGGTCCATGATGCCAGGAGCGGCGTCGGCTATAACAACACCGCCACGCGAAACAAACTCTTCGAGGTGTTGAAATTCTTCCGGCGATAGTGCGAACACCAGAGGTAAGATCACAACCTTGTATTTTTCAATCGAGATTTGATTCCTGGCGACATCTTCGGACGAGATGAAATCAAACTGCAGCCCCAGGTCTTTGATTGTTCTTACCCAACCATCGCGGTTCGCGGAAAAACTCAAACGGGCCTTATCGGGAACCTCATCGTCGTCCTCAGTATTTCGTTGGTGATAACCGAGAATGCTTGCCGCATGTATTGATGGCATCGAGTAGTAGAGTGCAATCCCATCCTGCTGTCGTGTTGATTCCATCAACAGCTTGCCAACACCCTCTGATCTCAGGGAAGTGAAGGCTCTTCCCATGTCCCGAGCAGAAGCGGAGTAAGTCATGTCAGGATTCAGGAATGAGTACATCCAGAAGATATTTGGGTGAAGAACGTTGTGGATAGCCGCAGTCCATATAGCGTTTTGTACAGCCAAACCGTGTGAGCCATAACCGGTCCAGAACCCGATCATTGCATTTGGCTTAGCGAATGATCGGTGCATGTCCCACTGGTTGCCGCCGTCATAGGACAAGAAATCATCGATAACGCGATCCAGTCGTGACCAATCAGCACCGTCGTAAGCGTTTGTGGCCTGTGTTCCCGAAACTGCAATATGAGCATCCGGATCACCTTCGATCGCCGCCACTCGAGCTGTCTCGTACGCCTTAGCGAACGTGATTTCCATGAAGGTTCTATGATCGGCCCAGGGAGCAAAGTTGCGACTCTTTTTCGCTTCCTCTGTCGTGTAAGGCACAACCGAATCCCAATCTGCAAAGCTTGTGCGCCACTCCTTATTCAGAGCCGCAAGCGTGCCGTATTCCTGTCGTAGCCAGACACGAAACTCGCGCAGAGTGTCTGGACTCCAATCGAAGTCAACTGCGTCACCGTATGACGTCAATGAACCTTCGTCGCCGACAAAGTAGTAGTCCATGTTGTAACGTGCTTTGTTGCGGGCGGCGGCGCGGACAATATCTGACAGGCTTCTCAAAACGTGTGGATTATTGAATGATGGCGTTCGCTGAAGAAACTTTTTATCTCCAGTTCGCTTATACAGCTCTTTCTTAGTCAGGTAACCGAGCGATTCAAAGTCGCCAGTTCTTTGATAGTCGGCGATAGCTCGTTCCATCGCCTCCGGAGTTGTTGGACCACGATCGTACCAATAGACCCCAAACGAGCCGCGCGGAATGTTGAGTGAATTGTCGACATCGCCGGACCATGTGAAGCCGGTGTCCGCAGCAGCATCACGGACCATCTTCATTTGCGCGTCCTGCAGATAGTGTTTTGTTCCCCCGAAGGAAACGAGCGCGGTGTATTCCTTGATGCGGCGTACATCCTGGACAACCATCACAGGTTTCGCTCTGATCTGATCGACAATCGCCCCTTGTTCGTCCACTAGTTCACCCGTCACGACCGCAACCTTCCCTAGAAAGTCGTTTAAGGGAAAAGTGAAAGTTCGCTCTCCGCGGGCTGGGGCTGATACGGTGCCAAGTAAACGACCTAAATCATCCGATACCTCCATCTTCATTTGGAGTCCTGTCATATCGCCAGTAGCACGCAGTACGGCACTCAGCGTCTCGCCGCGCTTATAGACGTCGACTCCAGGCTTGGTGGCCGTCATCATCGCGCGCTTAGGCGTGTCGAAAGTTGCTGCGCCCCAGTTTAAGGTGGAGTTGTCCTTCGAATCGCGAATAATCACATTGAAAATCTGTCGACCACCTGGCCAACCTATCGTAGATTGCAAAGCAGACGCCGGTATGACAATCGAGTTTGACCCGGGAGGAAGAGACTTATCAACGCGAGTTGATCCGAGTGATTGACCGAATTCGTTCCTACCGGTGACTTCGATCTGCACTGACGTTTGGCGTGCGAGGGAAAGAGCGACTTTTAAGCCTGAGTTGCTGGCGGCTAGTGATTCGATATTTACTGGAGTTTCTCTCCCGGCGGCCCAGAGGAGGGAACGGGCGAGCAGCGAGTATTGGTATTCCCAATAGTCCCAATAAATTTTCGTTTCGTTCGGATTAATGTTCTGGGGAGTGAAGCCTTCTTCAACATACGCCATCGCGACAACACGTCCCTTGCCAAAGTTCTTTACAGCAAGTACAGGATGTTCTCCCGATTTAATTAAGACAGTGCCCTGTGCTTTGTACTGATAGAACGATCCACCCGTATTTCCTTCGGGAAGCAAATCAAGTGGCAGACCTTGAGTAATGAAATGGGACTCACCAAGTTCCCACTTACCTTTTGTGACGGCATCGCTATTTATCTCGGGATAACCACGCTCGTTCACGGTGTCGTCCGGGACTCCAGTGAGAGGAGAAATCTCCCAGATGCGTTGATCGCCAACGGTTTCATCGCCTTTGAATGGATGCCCTTTCACGTCACCGACGAAAGGGTGTAGCAACACGAGACCGGCGCCAGCTTGCACTCTTCGCAAGATCGCATCGCGAGTCGCACGCGTCATTCGGGACCATCCATTGAGGCCGGGAATTAACATGACTTCATATTGCGCGTTCCCGGTTAGATCCTTCTCAACATAACCGTAGACCGTTTGGAAGTCATCTCGGTCACCGCGATATTCGTGACCGTAATAGTCGCCAATGCCCCAGCAACTGATGTCCCAACTGCGATCAATTGAATCAGTAGTGGGATCTAGTTGAAGTCGTTGCATCAACTCGACCATGTCTCGTCCGTATTGAATGGAGGGGATAAAGAACCCTTTAATCGGGCCCTGCGGAAGTTTTGTCGCCCATGGTATATAGGGTGTGACGACTTCCTTTGAATAGGTGATGTCGTTCTTGGGAAAATTGCTTCCACCAACACCTTGTTGTTCCTGGGTGGAAACACGAAACAGTACGAGTGTGATCCCAAGGACGACAAGGTAGAACGCTTTGCTCATAGAGTGCAGTAGGGTTGCGCTTTAAAGTTTCGTCAACTTTTGACAGATGAAACCGTCATGGGCCGTTTAACGGAGTCGGCAATTGCGAAGCAGATGAGAGCCGAAGGTAAGACGTCATCGACTTCAGGGAACGCGTGAGTTCCGGTGCGGAGTGCACGAACAAACTCTTGTACTTCCTGGTAAGCGCCATTCCGCAGATCTTCTGCTTCCCTCTCATCTGCCTTGGACTCGGCTACTAGTTTGTTTTCCTGCCAGCATTCCATTGAGCGTTGAGTTCCGGAGCCGGCAGTGACTCTAGCCCGAAATCCGTCGCCAAAGAATTCATACGACTCTTCGACCATGCCCGCTGTAGGCAAGACTTCTACAGTTCCCGTGACGCCGTTATTGAACAGTAGTGAAATTCGGTACCACAAGACCGAAGATCCGCCCGGTTTTTGATTAATGACATCAAATGTTTCAACTTCGCCGACAATGTGGCGGAGGGCATCCATCACATGAATAGTGGTCGACCATATGAAATCTTCTTCGGTTCGCGCATGCCGTACCTGCACTGCGCGTACATAGCGCAGCGGACCAGACGCTTGAATCCACGAACGAACCTGATTGAGGTAGGGCATGAAGCGTCGATTGACGGATACCATATGTGTCGTTTGAGTTTCGCGTGCAGCGAGACTCAATCGTTCTGCTTCTTCTCTGGATTTGCCGAGAGGTTTTTCGATAACACACGGCACCCTACGTTCTAGTAATTCAATTCCTGTGTTAACAATGTGGTCAATCGGCAGCACGCTTACGCATCCATCTAACTTTTCCGCCTCTAGCATGCGGTCGAAATCTGTGTACTGGCGAGCAAACCCGAACGTACGACAGAATTCCGCAGCTCTGTCGGCATTGAGATCGCAGGCTGCAACGAGTTCAATTTCGCCAGGATGCTCTGCCGCGTAACGCGCGAGAGGTGTCGCATGACTACTTCTCGAGTGTTCACCGCAACCTACTAACGCGATTCGAACCACTAAACCTCCATTCTCAGTTCCCGATGACCACTTCCAAAACACTCGCTATGTCTGCACGTCGTGAGCAAGGCGAAAAACCTTATTCGTGACGATACGCCCAGCGCGGCATCTGCAGGGTGTCGACGAGTTGCTACTCTTTGTTTTGACGTTGCAAGCTGCTGAACCATTCACGAAGATCGCTTGCTCCTTTGAAGGTCACCACTACTGTGATGAAAGCAAACGCAGCACCAGCAACAATCAAACTAATAGTCCAAAAATATAGCCAGAGATTCATAAGGCGTATCCGTTCCTTTCAGTCAGCAGCGACTGGTTCCTGAGAGGGAACTGTTCTCTTACGGCCAAGTAATGAACCTATAATCATCCCGGCCGCGGCGAGACCAAAGGCTGTAAACCCCGTGATATTCTCGCTCCAATGCAAGAAAAAGAAGGGAATGATTGCGCCTGCAGCCCCAGCCAGCATCGCAAGATAACCTCCAAACACATTCGATCGTCGCCAGTAAAGACCTCCAATCACGCAGACAAATGCTCCGGCCAGGAAAATCGTTCCGGTGATGTTTAGATATAAATAGACGGCGCCAGGGGGGGTGTAGTAGAGGCCCCAAAACATCAGGAACAGACTGACAAACAGATTTGCGAGCCGGTTAACTAAGATTTGACTACGAGAACTCAGTGCCCCTTTCCCCAGAACTTGTCGAATGGGCATGATCACGTCTTGTGAAATCACTGCGCTCCAGCCAAGTAAATAAGAACTGTTGACAGACATTGTCGCCGCAAGCATTCCGGCCACCACGATTCCACGAATTCCTGGGCCAAGTATGTTTGCCAGCATCGCCGGCATCGCATCGATGGGAGCGAGCGTGTGTCCATTGACAACGGGCGCCGGTACGCCATTTGTTAGTGCGCCAGTTCCGAAAAGAGTCAAAGCTGCTATTCCCCAGAGCATCGGTAGCACGCCACGTCCGAGAAAAATAAAGCCGGTCCACGTCATCACTCGTTTTGATGTTTCAGGTCCCTTTGTAGAGAACATCCTCATTGCAGTGGTCTGCCAACACGTGTGCACTGAGAACCACAGCAGTACCTGCCAGATGAGAAAAATGAGACCGAACTTGGGATTGGAAATAGGATTGAATCCACCTTCACCCATCACAGTGGTGACCTTATCGACTATGTTTCCCCAACCCGCGTAGTACACGGCATATATAGAAACGAGAATAGTGGCGACAGACAAAAGCACGTACTGGATAAAGTCAGTAATTACTACCGATACCATTCCCCCTAGAACGGTGTAAGCCAGCTCGAGCAGCAGAATAATTGTCATCACGACGACAATGTGTCGCGTATCTATGCCGCTAACGATCGTTAGAAACTCGCCCTCGATTTTCAGGAACACACCCATATTCAGGATGCCACCGAGTGCGACCAGGAAGCCTGTGACAATCCGCAGCCCCCGGCTGTACTTGATCTCGAAGTACTCCGGCACCGTCATTAACTTGAGCTCTCGAAAGCGGCTGATCACGAAACCAGTTCTACCGACAATGATCATCACGATGCCGGAGATCATCGCTGCGGCAAAAGCTGCGAACCCGTACTTATAACCGAGCTCGGCGTTGTACATGAATGTGATGGTGCCGATCTCAGTTGCGGCCAATGTCGCAATGCCTAGATAAAGTCCGAGTTCACGGCCAGCCACGAGATAGTGTGATAGTTGGCCCACGTAGCGTTTGCCGATTAGACCGACGCTGACAGATGCAGCCAGATACGCGATAACAATTGCCCAGTCAACAGCGGTGAAGTTCATATGTTTTTCGAGATAGGCTCCTTTGCCAAACTTGCTAGAGCGATGTAAACGAAAGCGAACGAAAGTAAAGCGTTACTTTTCCAAAACCTGGTCTTCTGCCTGGAGCATCGCGTGATACGCGGCGCCAATTGCTCCAGCCTTTTCACCTAATGATGTCGCGACGATAGGTACCCGCTGACCCAGTGGTCTCCATTCGAATTTATCGAGGTACTTGGAGAGTGGGTCAAACAAAGCGGCTCCTGCTTGCGCAATGCCGCCCCCAATGATGACGACCTCTGGATCGAGGGCATTTATGAACGAAGCAATTGCCACTCCCAAATGAAAGATCGATCTGAGCCAGATCGTGCTCGCCTCATCATCACCGCTGACATAGGCCTCGACTAACTGACGCGTTGAAGTGAAGCGACCTCCTGAACGTTCCGAGAGGTTATAGTTCCCAATCATTTCCTCGATACTGCCCGGAGTTCCGACGATGTCAGGAGCGCCGTCTGAGTTTAAGGAGACATGGCCCAGGTGTCCTGCACGTCCAATGTGTCCCTGCGCTAGGCGACCATCGATGAGAAGCGCACCTCCAACGCCTGTTCCCAGAGTTAACAAAATGACGTTGCTGTAACCTCTAGCGGCACCCTTCCATACTTCACCGAGCAATGCCGCGTGTGCGTCATTGAGAACAACGACAGGGCGTGGTGAATCCAGGAAGTCGGTCCAGACAAAACCCTGGAGGCCGTTTAGACGTCCTTGCATATGCGCAATTGAGCGACCATCTTTTGCCGCCAATCCGGGCGAAGCGACTCCGATGTGACTAGGAGAAGAACCACGCTCTTTCTGAATGGCAATTATGTTTTGCTTGATCGTCTGGGCCCAGGAACCTTGCTGATCCGCAGTGTCGCAAGTTCGGTAATCCAGGAGTTCGCCGTCATTTGAGACAGCAGCTATTTTGATATTAGTGCCACCAAGGTCGACACCGATTGAGTATCCCATCGGGTTACTTAAACGCCCTTTCTCCACTTGGCGTCGTCACGACGGAGTAGTTGAAAGTGATATGATCCATCTGGATTCGTAGGTTGCGCAGTGGCCCAGTTAACCGGGCGTCGCTTGCCACCCTTAGTTTCAAGCTCCGCCCTTATTTTCAAATTAAGACCGTCGCTGCCTTTTGGTAATACGAACGAGGCTTGTCTGATTTTTCCAGCTTGCGGGTGACCGGCATCCAGCGAGCCTCCGAGATGAATTCTTCCGTCTTCGCTTTCGACGTATAGACGGAGGATCCCCGGTACGCCAGCGACGCCGTCATTAGATACCGCCACGATAACTTCATCCGTTCCATATCGTTTTCGCTGCCATATCCAGGAAGGCCTCAACCGATACCCCAGTCGCCGCTGTAACGTGTCAAAGCCGTTAGGGTATCGTTCGTAATAGCGACGCAGGTTGTCAGACTCAGTCCACAACGACCAGTAGTTGGCACCTAAATCGATCGAATGGAGCATCCACTTCTCGAGCACGTTGATCCCGGATTCGTCGATGGGAAGATATGTGGGATCGATTTTGTATTGGCGGTAGTACCCGTCTTCCATAATCGTTGCCAGCCATGGCGGCCGATTTGCCAGTTCTTCGATCTGAATCGGTTCTTCGATGGCAATGCTATCCGAACGTAGCCAACATCCGGCTCGCACGCACATGTCCTGGACCTCTCTGTTGCCAACGTTACTGATATCAGGTTGAGTGTTGACAGCAAGTGGAACATTCTTCCAGAGATCAAGCTGCAATTTAGTCATGTTCAAAAATGTCGGCGCGGCGGTCAGGTAGTCGGGAAAAGGATTGGGCAGATTGCTCGTGTGACCTTCACCCCAGAACCCATACATCATGAGATCGATAAATTCCATCAGCGGATTGTTGTCAAACTCGCCTGCTAATAACTCGTTCAATTCCTTAAAGGCACTCTGAAATCTGGGGTGGTCATATCTGGGTTCCACAAAGTCCGCGTGAGCACCATACGTCCGTCCGATTTTCACAAGAGGAACTTGTTTCTGAAGAAAATCTGGGAGAGCAAGTTGTTGGGGCTGAAACTCTGTGTTGGACATTTGAACGCGAAAGGCAACCCGTAAGTTGTGACGCTTCGCGGCATCAAGAGTAAGTTTGAAGACCGGGTGCAGGTCGAGTTTCCCAGGAGAAGTTTGAACATTTCGCCAGTCGCAACGAATGTACAGGACATCGACGAAGGGAAGTGACGCCATCTTCTCCACGTGTTGTTCGAGAGTTTCTGTTCCGGCACGAGCAGCTAATGATGGTCCGCCTTCTTCCCATGTATATCCGACAAGCCCGAGGCCGTAGTTCTTTACGGGCTTCGCTGATTGAGAGGTCACGAGCACGGTGTACCAACCTTCGTCCTGCTCGATACCAAACGGACCCTGATTCAAGCGGTCGCTCGCTGTCGGTCCTGACCCAAAGTCGTATCCATACCAATTATGTGTGGGAACTTCCTGCGCGGCCGCGTGCGGCAAGCAGCTCAAGAGTGGAAGTGTGGCTCCGGCTTTTATGAACCTTCGTCTGTCCATCGAAGTGTTCCTTTGTAATCTGACTAAGAGTTTATTAACTGCCGTATCAGATCAAAGACTGAGTCTCGCATCAGTCGAACTTCTTCTTCGGTTCCCGCTTCTGCACTCAACCGAATGATTGGTTCGGTGTTGGACCCACGCACATGTAACCAGCCATTAGGTAGGAGAACCTTCACGCCGTCACTCAAATCCATAGCCGAATCGGCGTAAATACGGCGTACCATCTTTATGACTTGCGGAATCTTGTTCGAAGGACATGGCAACTTTTCCTTGATCAAAACCAAGCGGGGAAGTTCATTTAGAACCTCGGTGAGCGTGGTGCCACGGTCCGCAAGCATGTGTAGAACTAACGCCATCCCGACAAGACTATCGCGTGCAAAATTGATTCGCGGATAAATTACGCCGCCGTTTCCTTCACCGCCGATGACTGCACCGACGCGTTGCATACCGTCGGTGACGTTTGCCTCTCCAATCTTTGTCCGGTAAATAGGGCACTCAAAACGCTGTGCCACAAAATCGAGCGCGTTGGTAGTTGAAAGATTGGCCACAACTGGTCCACGTTGCTTGCTCAAAACGTATAACGTTGCCAGGACCAGCGTGTAGTCCTCGCCGATTGGTTCGCCAAGTTCAGAAACAATCGCCAGTCGATCGGCGTCCATGTCCTGGGCAAATCCAATATCAGCACCGTGCCGCTT
>DATEXA010000348.1:0-30533 GCA_035257465.1 Pyrinomonadaceae bacterium
TAGCGGCTACTGCCACGACATGTATCGAGCCTTCGATGACTATCCTAGGTCGAGCAAGATGTCTGCTGCCTTCTCGCCGCTGCGTATGCAATCCGGAATACCAGCCCCCGAATACGCGTTCCCGGCAAGTGCAAGTCCAGTCAGTTTGTTTACTTCTTGTTCGATTTGCGCTACTCGCTCCAGGTGGCCCACGGCGTATTGCGGCATCGAATTGCTCCATCGAGCTAGTTCCACAAATAACGGTTTGCCCTTTACACCTAAGAGCTCATTCAAATCTCTTTTAACGCGCTTCACCATCTCCGCGTCGTCTACTTGCAACATCTCGGGTTGCAAGGCACCCCCTACAAATGCTCGCAGCAATACATGGTCGTCAGGCGCGCGTCCTTTGAACTTGACGCTGCTAAACGTGCAGGCAATCAGATTGCGCTTCTCAATGAACGGAACCACAAATCCGAAGCCGTCGAGCTTGTGAGCGATGTCCGCGCGACGATATGCGAGGTTGACAGTGGCAGTCGACGCAAACTCAATCTCACGTAATTGAGAGCTTAGTTGCGGCGCGACATCAGACAGCAGATCGGCCGAAACATAAGACGGCACGGCCAGACACACTGCCTCGGCCTCAAGCATTTCATCTTTGTCGGTTTGTATCCGCCACGAAGAAGAGGGGCGGTCCAAAGACTTAACTTTCGTGTTCAGTCGGATCTCAATGCTGAGATCTGAAATGGCTTTCTCCAACGCTTGAACCAACACCTGCATTCCTTCATCAAACGACATAAAAAGACTGTAGCGAGGGCCGCTAACCCCTTTTTGGTTCTTCGCTGTCCGCGCCTTCCGCCACATACTCAGAATCAAACTCCGATCCCGTTGCTCCATATCCAGAAATCTCGGCAGTGTTGCGCGCAGGCTCAAAGACTCCGGGTCAGCAGTGTAGATCCCCCCGACCATGGGTTGGGCCATCCGTTCCAACGCCTCACGACCCAAGCGCCGTCTCACAAAACTTGCTAGCGATTCATCGTTATTTCCGTTTGCCGACCTGCGTGGTAACAGCAGGTCGGCAGACATGCGCAGCTTACCTGTCAGGCTGAAGATGTCGGTTGTTAAGAAAGGCCAGAATCGCGAAGGCGCCATTAGTTGAAATCCCTCTGGCACCGGACGAAGACGTTCCTTCCTAACGATGAAGCTGCGACGATTCTGTTCGTTCGTTTGAATGAGTTGTGATTCGATTCCGAGTCGACGTGTAAGGTCGAGTGCTTCCGGTTTTTCTGAAATGAAAGAGTCTGGGCCACGTTCGAGAAGAAATCCGTCACGATGGGTAGTCTGAACAATGCCACCGAGTCTCGGGCTCGCTTCGAGCAGTGTCAGATGAATAGGTGAGTTATTTGCTTTGCTGAGTTCGAGCAGTCGGTGAGCGGCCGCGAGTCCTGAAATTCCACCGCCAATGATTATGATGCGCGGGTGCGATTTTGGACCGTTTTGCAATGAAAGGCTCCGGTCGCGTGATGTGAAGATCCAAGCGACAAGCGAGTGGTGATGGAATCATTCACTATGCTTTATTGCTTCTGGTTTTGAATTCGATGGATCCACAGGCTGTTTGTGGTCTGGAGCTGGAGCCCCTCCGAGTAATCCCTCAGTACTAATGTCTTCGTCGATCTCTTCCCAATGAATTCCATAGCCTCCGCCGCTGATTTGCCAGTTATTCCTCTGACTTTCCGTGGCATTAGACAACCGGGGGTACCACAGCAGAGGCACTGAGATAGTCCGACCATCCATCAGCCTTACGCTGAGTAGATCGTCACTGATCTTAACCTCCGCAACTCGCTCATCTGCCGCTAATGCCAAAATACCCATTCCACTCCTCCATAAGTTGAGTCTGTCTTTCGCGAATAATCCTTTCGATCTCTCGAAGATCGGCAGCCCTGAATCCAAGGTTACGCGCAAGGCCCACTGGATTCAACCAGAACTTTGCCGAGCTCGCATCGCGATCAACATGAACGTGTGCAGGTTCATTGGGTTCGTGGCTGAAGAAATAGATTCGCTAAGGGCCTTCTCTGAGGACAGTCGGCATGTTCAGTATTGTAATTCAGTTTGTTGCTTCAGCAATGCCTCCGATTGACTATGCAACAGTCGGGTGGGCAATTATTAACAGTCGCCCCAAGTGGTCCGAGGTATCTCGCTTCTCTGTTTTCCGTTCTTTCCAGGATCAGTTCGCGAATCATTCGCACAAACGACGGGTGTGTTCCAACCGTCGCTGCCCGCAGCATATTCATTCCAATTTGTTCCGCGACCTTTTGCGCTTCGACGTCGAGGTCATAAATCACCTCCATGTGATCCGAAACAAAACCGATCGGCGCTACCACCACGTCGAAGACTCCCAGACTCTTTAGTGAACGAAGATGGTCACAGATATCCGGTCCGAGCCACGGTTGAATTGGCGAGCCACTCCGACTTTGATAAACGAGTTGCCAATCCTTAATGCCAACCGCATCAGCTATCAGTCGACTTGTTTCCTTTAACTGCCGAACGTAATCGCTATTCTCGGCCATTGACTCGGGCACACTGTGGGCGGTGAAAACAAGTTGCGGGGCAACACTCGAACCGAGTCTTGCCTTTGCTTCACGGACACGATCAACGTTCGCCTCAATGAAGAGTGGGTGGTTGTAGAAGGCGCGTAGCTTGTCTACAGACGGTGCACCTGAACCGACAGCGGCCTGAGCATCGATGATGTTTTGGCGATACTGTCGACAACTCGAGTACGAGCTGTAGGCGGAGGTCACAAATGCCAGCGCGTGTTTGATGCCGTCATCTGTCATCTGTTGGAGTGTGTCCGGCAGTAAAGGATGCCAGTTGCGATTGCCCCAGTAGATTGGAAGCTTTGGACCATTGGTTTCGAGTTCGATTTGCAGGGCGTTGATGAGTTTTCGATTTTGGTCATTGATGGGACTGATGCCACCAAACATTTCATAGTGACGGGCGACCTGAAGCATGCGCTCGCGTGGAACATTTCTGCCTCGAAGAACATTCTCGAGGAAAGGAATCACGTCGTTCATTCCTTCGGGTCCGCCAAAAGAGACGACTAGGAGTGCCTCGTAGTTATTCATTTTTCCCGTGGTGCTGGGAGCGCAGGCGTCCTCGCCTGCTAACGACGGTTCATCCTACATAAGTGTAAGGGCAGTAGCAGGCGAGGACGCCTGCGGTCCCAGCACGAACGTCCCAGCATTAACCCGTGCTCAATTCGTGAACCATGTCGACGAGAGCGATCACATTTTCAACGGGCGTTTCGGGAAGTATGCCGTGACCTAGATTGAAAATGTGTCCGGGTCGCCCTTTTGCTTGCTCTAGAATACGTCCGGCCTGAGAGCGAAGCACATCCGTCGACGAGAACAGCGCAACCGGATCCAGATTTCCCATCACACCTTTGTCTGAACCGATTCGCTTCCAACCCTCGTCGAGACGTATTCGCCAATCCAGCCCAACGACATGGCCACCCGCTTCGCTCATCAACTCCAACAACGAAGACGTTCCTGTTCCGAAGTGAATTACCGGCACCCCCGGTTGAATTCCCGCAATGACTTGTTTGGTGTGAGGCAGTACGTACTCTTGGTAATCCTCTGGACTCAAGCACCCCACCCACGAGTCAAAGATTTGTAGTGCCTGCGCACCTGCCTCGATCTGCGCATTCAGATATCTGATCAAAGCGCGAGCGAGAAGGGACATCATTGCGTGCCAGGCGCCGGGGTCTGAGTACATCAAACTTTTCGTGTTTACATAGTTTTTTGACCCGCCGCCTTCGATCATGTACGAAGCGAGCGTAAACGGTGCTCCAGAGAACCCGATAAGCGGAATATCGCTCTTCAGAGTTCGACGAGTAATTCGAATCGCCTCAAAAACGAAATCGAGTGACCCGACATTTTCAACTTCGGACAATCGATCGACATCAGACGCCGTTCGCACAGGGTTGTGGATCACCGGCCCTTCACCTTGCGCGAATTCCAGGTCAATACCCATCGGTTCGAGAATCAATAGAATGTCAGCAAATATGATTGCGGCGTCCACCCCCAATCTCTCAGCCGCTGTGACCGTGACTTCTGCCGCGAGAGAAGGATTCTTGCACAGTTCTAGAAAGGTCGTTTTCGCGCGCACATCACGATATTCCCGCATATAACGCCCCGCTTGTCTCATCAACCAGATCGGCGTGTAGGGAACGGGTTCAAGCCGGCAAGCCTTCATAAAAGGAGTATTGAGGAGTGCTTGCTTGGCGCTCTGCGTGGCTTCGGGAATCAAGTTGTGGGGACCTCGTCGGCGAACTTTCGTAAAAGTATGCACGTTCAACGAAACATCGTGCTGTTATGCGGCACTAACAACGAACACCGCTCGAACTAAATTGTTTCGAAGATTGGTGCTAACGCGTTTTCAGACTACAATAAACGGCCAAAAAGCTGTAGCGGCCTGACTGTTGACGAGGTAGGCAATTAAAAGTTGTCACAAGTCAGTAGTTTGTGGTGTTAGCACTGTTGAGAGAGCGGTGATTGATGAACGGACAAGCTAGAGCTTTGATCGAGTCCATGCCTAACGAACTCGGGACTGAGGCGGTATCTCCGCTTAGTTTCGACGAAGCGTTTACCCTCCATCACCGCGCGGTTTTTCGAACCGCCAGGGCGGTCGTGCGCGATTCTGCCCTGGCCGAAGACGTGACGCAGGAAGTATTTCTGAGACTGTATCGCAATCTCGACTCCACGCCGGGCGAGGATCTGCTACGCGCGTGGCTTTTACGTGTGACTCTTAACGTTGCGCGAAACACGATTCGGGGTTCCACCCGTTCCATGGTTCGCGACAACGAGTATCACAAGAGCAGCGTTGAATACGGCGGTTTTGTCGAAGCACCGGAAGAAGATTACGAGCGCCGCATGGCTATTGAAGAGGCTCGCCGGGCTTTAGACAAAATTAAAGAACCTATGAGGAGTTGCCTGCTTCTAAAACAGCAGGGACTCTCTTACAAGGAGATAGCCACCACTTTGTCGTTAAAAGAGACGAACGTTGGTAGTTTGGTGGCGCGTGGCCGGAAAGAGTTTGCGAGGGTCTACGGGAAAATCGGAGGCAGATGATGAGACAGTGTTTGGATGAGGCAATGCTCCAGAGCTATTTCGACGGGGAGCTTTCCACCAAGTTGATGGAAAGTGCCACGTTGCACCTGGCTTCATGCGCGACTTGTGCGGCGGCCGCGCGTGAACTCGAGGAAGAGAATGCGCTGTTGAGCGAGGCATTTGCGTTGGAGTTCTCGGAGAGTGTTCCGACTGAGCGATTGCGCCACAAGGTGGACGCGGCTATCGCAGGGATAGAAATTGTTCGTCCGGTTGTGCAGCGACCGAGTGCGGTCAACGGTTTCTTCAGCTCACTTTCCAGCTTGTTTTCGTTTTCACCTCAGCGTGCTTTCGGTTATGCCGCTTTGATGGTTGTGTTGGCGTTTGGTGTGATTTTCGGTTTGGTTAAGTTTCGGAGTTCCGCTCCCGTTAAGTCAGCTAATACTCCACAGGTGGCAGTGAACGTTCAGCCCAAGCTTGGGCCAACCTCTACGACAGATGTTTCGAAGGAAACTGTGAATACAGTGTCGACAAGCGAGCCGACTTCGGTGCGTAGTTCTAAGGGTTCGGCAATCAAAGCTGGATATCGACCCAGTTTGGGAAAGGCAACTACCCCCAAGCAATCTCCAGTAAAGCTTATGCCGGGCGAACGTTCTTACCTGCAAACAATTGCTAAGCTTGATTCGACGATCAAAGAAGGCCAGAAGGACATGCGACCAGCGCTTCAGGTTGAGTACGAGCGAAATCTCGCAGTCGTTGATCGGGCGATTGCAGCGACGCGCAGTGAGGCCAAGAAAAATCCAAATGACCCAGACGCCGCTGATTTCATGTTTGCGGCCTACCAAAGCAAAGTAGATCTTTTGAATACGATTGCAGATGCGCGAGTCTATAATCGCACGCACTGAAAGGTGTCGGGGGTTTAAGTTGACAATGAAGGTTTCCCTCGTCCCTGCCGTGCTAGGCCTCATCCTCTCTCTCGCAGGTTTCACTCCAGCAAACGACGACAATAACAAACGCGACTCATCCGAGAAGCTCGAGCGTTCAACTGCCGTTGATCCACACGCATCCATTACGCTTTGCGTCATGTCAGGCAAACTAACCGTTCGCGGTTGGGACAAGAACGAACTCCGCGCGCGCTCAACTGATGCCGATCAACTCGAATTACGTCGCCTCGACAAAGTCAAAGATAAGGACAAAGACTCCGTCACGCCGGCGACGAGAATCGACGTCATGGTTGTAGACAAGCAAAAGCACAAGGGCGACTGCCAGGCAACCGCGGATGTCGAAATGGATGTACCGAAGGAAGCGACTGTTCAGGTGCAAACCCGCGACGGTGACATCTACATCACCGGCGTTGGCGGAGCGTATGCCGGTTCACAAAATGGCGATATCAATATCGAGCGCGCTTCGAGGTTCGTTGAAGCCGGAAGCGTTGGTGGGAGTATCTCTCTAAAGGATTCTACTGGACGGATAAACCTGAGTTCCGCCGGCGGAGGTGTTGAGGTTGAGAATGTTCGACCTCTTGGGCCGGAGGATACATTTGAAGTCGGAACGGTTAGCGGGGATATCCAGCTTGATCACGTTGGCAACCCAAAAGTCACGGCTAAGACAGTGAACGGGACAGTTACTATGACTGGACCTTTGGCTCGAGCAGGTAATTATGGTTTCACAACGATGGGGGGCGATGTCGTGCTGATGATGCCTCGTGACGCTTCGTTTACACTGAATGCCAGGGTATCGGAGAAGAACGACATCATTTCGGACTTTCCGCTGAAATACCTTCCGGAACACCCTCCGGCTCCGGCACCCAAGCCGAATCCTCTTCCTGGGGCGAAGCCGAAGACTGCCGACGAAATGCCTAAAGCACCCAAGGTTCAACCTCCCGCAAAGACTGGCCCGATTATCGCTCCTATAATTGTAGCCAAGCCTGTAGTCGTTAACCCATTCAAACGCATCAGCGCCGTTTGCGGCGGCGGCGACGCTACGATCACACTGTCTTCGTTTGGCGGAACACTGCATTTGAAGAGGATCTAGGGAGTAGTCGAGCTGGGTTTGGAGCTTTGTGCTTAGAGCTTTGAACTTTGTAGTTGGAGCTTTGATTGTGAGGGCGCCTTTAGACGATCAACTTTCAGAGTTCAAAGTACAAAGCTCAAAGTACAAAGCACAACCCCCCAAATCGCTCATAATCTCGGACCCCTATCAACTTACCCCTTCCCAAAATTTGTTGTCACAACCCTCAAAGGGTCGGTGTTCTGAATATAGAGCAACGCAGAAGGGCTGAGGGCAGTTAGGACTAGTACCAACAGGCTGGCTGCACTCGGCCCTAATAATTTGAGGTTCAGCAATGACTAACACACAAAATCAGAGCGGCGCTAAAAAGTCTCATCTCGTGCTCCTTTTATTAGTTGTCGGCCTGGCTGCATTTTCAAGTGCCATGAGCGACTTAAATCAACTCCAGAGTTTGACTCTGGAGACTGGGAGATTGATCGCGTCATGGTCGGAAATGGTCGTCCCGACTGCCAGCGCCAGTTCCCCTGTTATTGCGAACTCATGCGTTCCGACTTTTGTTCCTCAGAACGTCAGCCACTCAGATGAGTTTCGCTGGAGCGGCAATGTGCCAGCCGGCAGTTCAATTGAAGTCAAGGGTATCAGTGGGGAAATTGTTGCGGACGCCGCCAGCGGATCAGAAGTGCAGGTAGTTGCATTGAAGAAAGCGCGTCGAGGTGATGTGAACTCGGTTCACATAAAAGTTGAACAGCATGAGGGAGGCGTGACAATTTGTGCGCTGTACCCCGACGACGAAGGCGAATACTCTGCGAACTGTTCAGGAGGTGTCGTCAATGACTCTGGACGGAGTGAGGGCTCCGGTAACGTTCGAAACAACGACGTCACTGTTGACTTTACGGTTCATGTACCTTCACAAGTCGGTTTTGTTGGAAAGACAGTTAACGGTGGTATCAGTGTGACGTCACTCAGCGGTAACGTCGTTACTCGCACTGTCAACGGAAGCATAAAGATCTCAACCACGGGTTATGCAGAGGCGGCTACAGTTAACGGGGAGATCAACGCCAGATTTCTTAACGGCGCGTGGCCGAAAGAACTGTCCTTTAAAACAGTCAACGGCGAAATCAACTTAGACCTGCCCGCAAACCTGAGCGCCACCATCGACGCCAAGACTTTCAATGGAGTTATCAACTCTGATTTTCCTTTGAATGTCATAGAGGAGAAGGGGCGAAAGGCGCTGAGAGGGACGATTGGATCGGGTGGTCGTGAACTAAATTTAAAGACACTGAACGGAAGTATTAATCTGCGCATTGCTGGTTAGTTTTTGTGTTGCTTGGATACTAAAGACTAGGATTAGAAGAGAGAATAGAGAAGCATGTTGAAGAAGGCCCTCATTACATCAACCTTGTTACTGGCTGCGCTGGCAAGCAATGGAGCTCGTCCGGCATCGGCAGTTGGTTTTTTGACACAGGAACCTCGGCCCATACCGATGGTGCCATCCTCGCTTGATTCGTCAGCTGTCCCTTGCGATCTCGGCGGCGAAGAGTTTCGCGAAGAGTTTCATCAAACATATCCATTATCAGCAACTGGTCGGGTTGGTTTGGAAAACATCAATGGCGGCGTTCAGATCAAAGTTTGGGATCGACCTGCAGTTCAAGTCGACGCTTTGAAGAAGGCAAATCGCAAAGAGCGGCTGGCTGAGGTAAGGATCGAAGTAAATTCGACCGAAGACAATCTCAGTATCAAGACTGAGTACCCGGATTGGAATCAAACTTTCAGAGGAAATGGGTACGATAATCCGGCAACAGTTGAGTACACCTTGACCGTTCCTCGCAAAGCCGTTCTCGAATCAATTGAGCTTGTGAATGGATCCCTTGATATCGACGGCGCGGAAGGTAGCGTCAAGGCGTCGTCAATTAACGGCCGAGTGACGGCGACTAATTTGCTGGCTGACGTCAAGCTTTCAACGATTAATGGCCAGTTGAAGGCGATGTTCACTAAGCTTGATGAGGCAAACCCGATTGAACTTGGTTCAGTCAACGGAAGTGTAACTCTGATCATTCCATCGGACGCGAATGCTTCTGTAAGAGCAGGAACCGTACATGGTGGCATTAGTAATGATTTCGGTTTGGTCGTGAAACACGGCGAGTATGTGGGCCACAGCCTTGATGGTCAGATTGGGACTGGTGGTCCGAAGATCAAGCTGGCAAATGTTAACGGTGGGATAACGATCACTCACTCTCAAGATGGGCGCACGCTGAGTCCTGCCATGTCACTCGGTGGCGACAAGGAAAAATACAAAGACAAAGACAAAGACAAGGACAAGGACTACGACAACGAAGCGATGGAGGCTGATATTCAACGTCAGGTTGAGCAGGCGACGGCAACCGCAGCGTCGGTCAAGGTGCAAGTGAATACGGCAAGGATCGCCCGCGAAGCTCAAATTGAGGCCCAGCGCCAGGTGGATATCGCCATCCGCGATGCTCAACGCGAAATTGAGCGAGCTCAGGTAGAAGTCCAGCGTGAGAGCGCGCGGCAGATTCGCGACCAGGCTCGTATGAGTCGCGGCAGGGGCACTGGAAGTGGCAGCGGTTCAGGAACTGGTGGCGGTGAACGTGACAATCGAGCGACTTCGCAGGAGTCGAAAACTTTCACTGTTAGCGGCTCACCTCGGGTGAATATCTCTACGTTTGACGGGTCCGTTCAGGTACATGGATGGGACAAGTCAGAAGTGATGTATACGGCTACAAAGCGTGGTGATGAAGAGGAAGGTTTGAAGCAGGTCGCAATTCAAACGGAGCAGACAGCATCTTCGATCTCTGTCATTGCTACATCTGACAACGAGCGAAGTGGCAGTGTTCAATTCGAAGTTTGGGTGCCACGGCAGTCAAGCGTTCATGTCTCTTCTGACGATGGCGCGCTGAAGCTTGACGGAGTTTCCGGCGACATCACACTCCGCACTGGCGACGGTTCCATCGAAGTGAACGATGGCGCGGGAGTGGTTCAGCTAAATACCGGCGACGGCCATATCCAGGTAACGAAGTTTGACGGACAACTCGATGCTAGAACCGGCGACGGTGCTATCAGATTAGACGGTAACTTCAACGCGTTGTCGGCGCGAACCGGCGATGGCTCAATCTCACTTACCGTTCCCTCAAGTTCCAATTTTACAGTTGAAACTAGTGCGGAAGGCGACGTTACAAACGAAGGCTTGAGTCTCAGCGAAGACATTGCTCCCTCGAAGCGCGTAAAGCGTTGGCGCGTTGGCAATGGTGGCAAAGTGTTTGTTCTGAATACGGGTGACGGACGTATCACACTGCGCTCAAGGTAAAGAGTAACGCGGTCACTAGCCGGTGCCCTTCGCATTTGAACTGCTACAGCACGCGATGGCGGAGACTGAAGTTAGTTCTATCCAAGTAACTTATCTCGCGCTCGGGAAGATTCTTCGGACGGCTTACGTCCAAATGAGCGGGAAGCTTTCGAGCAGCATTCGAAACGGTAATTGACGGTTTCAAACTGCGGCTAAAGGAAACGTCTTAATGAAGGCTGCTTTGCTCAGCATTATTTTGGTAGCGTTGTGTTTTAGTCGCGCCACTTCACAAACAAGCACGAGTGCGTCAACCAGCACCTCGCCAACACAGGAAAAGGTGGCCGCGAAGACAGACGGCAATGCCACACCGTCGTCGGCACCAGTAGAAGCCAAAATCGGTAAAGCCGCGCTCTCTCTTCCTCCAGAAAAAGCAAATCCAGTAAAGATCGCTCTTTTTACAAAGCCCCCGACCATAGATGGCAAGCTGGACGATGATGTGTGGCAGGGCGCCGCACTGCTGAAAGATTTCTATCAGGTACAGCCGGGCGACAATCTCGTTCCGCAATATCGTACTGAGGTGAGACTTGGCTACGATCCAAAATTTCTATACATCGCATTCCACTGTTATGACGACCCCAGTAAAGTACGCGCGAACGTGCCTAAGCGGGACCAGATTTGGGACGATGATTACGTCGGCATCCTCTTCGACACATTCAATGATCAGCGTCGTGCATACGAGTTCGACTTCAATCCACTTGGTGTCCAGGCTGATGGAATCTGGACGGAAGGCCAGGGCGAGGACTTCAGTTTAGATCTGGTAATGGAGTCGAAGGGTCTTGTGACTGAAGACGGTTACACGATCGAAGTAGCAATTCCGTTTAAGTCACTGCGATATGTTGCAGGCAAAGACAAGCTTTGGGGAGTTCATTTTTGGCGCCGCACCAAGAGACTTAACAACGCGCTCGATATGTGGATTCCGATGGATCGAGACAAGAGTAGTTGGTTAGCACAAGAAGGACACCTCACTGGCCTTGAAGGTCTATCCACGGAACGTACTCTTGAGTTGATTCCCAGTGTGACCGTTTCTCAGACGAGCCGGAGAGCACGAACCTACGGCGTGTTCCCTGACACACCTTTAGCTATAACTGATCGGGGGCGCATGTTGAATGAGCCCGTCAAATTAGATCTCGGGTTAACCGGTAAATACACATTGACGCCAACGGTCACGCTCGACTTTGCGCTTAATCCCGACTTCGCGCAGGTTGAAGCTGACCAGCTCGTTGTGACAGCTAACCAGCGATTTCCAATATTCTTTCCGGAGAAGCGTCCGTTCTTCCTCGAGGGAATCGATATCTTCAATACACAAATCGCCGCAGTTCATACCCGGACCATAGTGGATCCAGACATCGCCGTGAAGACAACCGGAAAACTGGGACGGAATACGTTTGGATTAATGCTGGCGAGCGACAACAGCCCCGGCAACTTGAGTGATGACGAACGGGGCGCACTGAATGGCTGTCTTCAGCGTCGTACTATTGACGGCTCGGTAGTTTGTGATGCCGCTCGGATTATCGATAAGAATGCAAACATAGGTGTATTGCGACTCAAGCGTGACGTCGGAAAGTCTGACTCATTCGTTGGCATCCTCGGCACGTATCGCCGGTTTGTAGATACGTACAACGAACTCGGGGGTGTTGATGGAAGATTTCGTCTAGACAAGCAGACTACATTCAGTTGGCAAGTACTGGGCACTCGTTCGCGGAACATTTTCTTCTACCCTGATGAAGGTGTGGCTCGCGATAGCGTTCAGAATGGTTTTATCTATGCTGTCGATTACAACCAAAGCGGCAGGCACTTTGGGCAAGAGTTTTCGATGGTTGGTCGCACCAGATACTACCGAGCTGACGTTGGTTTTAATCGTCGAAACAATACCAACAGCCCTAACTGGTTCGTTCGTTACAACTCGGAACCCAAACCAAAAGCGACGTTGATTTCGTGGCGCGTCTACAACGCCGTCAATTCAAACTTCGACTGGCAAGGCCACTCTCAAAACTTCAATAACGAGAGTCAACTCCAATTGCGGTTGGTCAAGGAGACTTTTTTGGGTGTAGGTGTTGATGTCGGTTACGAACGTATCTTTGAAAGTGAGTTCGGTGCGGCTCGTAAGCCAGACAGCGACTGCGTGATTAAGAACACTTGTACCTTTGCTGGGGAAGACAATGAGCGCTCCACACCGAGCAAGGGCGTCTACTTCTATGCTCAATCCGCGCCCAGCAAGAAGTACAACTTCAATGTCTTCTTTGGCCGCTTTTTTGGAACAATGGACTACGATTTTGGCGCCGGTCCGAACTATCCGAGAGTGAGTCCACCAGCACTTGCCCGAGACGTCAACATCAAAGCCGGTCTTTGTAACACGACACCATTGCCTTCGATTTGTCTCGCACCACAAGATCCGGGTCCTGGAGACAACTGGCACGTCGACGCTGGTTTCACCTACCAGCCAACCGCGGCCCTGAACGCAAATTTTAGTTACACAAAAGATCGGCTACGCCGCTACGATACGGATCGACTCGCATACGATGAAAACATTCTTTCAATGCGGACTACCTATCAATTCACACGGTTTATTTTCGCTCGCGGTCGTCTCGACTACGACACTCTCGGCACGACAGTGAAGGGGCAGTTCCTCTTTGGCTGGACGCCTAATCCAGGTACGGCGTTCTATGCCGGGTACAACGATGATCTAAGTCGTAATGGCTTCAATCCTTTTACAAACCAACTGGAGCCGGGCTTTCGTCGCAACGGTAGGACATTCTTTATCAAACTCTCATATCTGTTCCGCCGTAGCTTCTAAAAACAAGACTGAAATTTAATCAGATCCTGACGCAGCAGGACTTGGTCTTGGGTCTTTGGATTTAGGTCTTGGGGCCTTGAACTGATGCAGTTTAAAAATACCACCAACCGCAGTTGGTGGATTATTCAGACCCAACCAACACGAGAGGGCGTCACCTCAGCCATGAAATCCCACCAACCGCAGTTGGTGGATGCGTTCACATCCCGCCTGCGATCACAGTGGCACCCATGAAATCTCATCAAAGGTCGGTTTCTTGTAGGCAAGGTATGAACCATCCACCGACCGCGGGTCGGTGGGATTCAATGGACTTCGTTGGTCTCGTCTTTAGGTTGAGTATGAAACAATCCACCAACTGCGGTTGGTGGTATTTCAAAATGCATTAGTATCGACTTCCTACCCTCGCTCCGCCTTCCGCCGTGACCGTGCTAAACTGCTGACCTGAATATGCCTGAACCGGTAACTCCCGACGCGTCACAACTAAAAGCAGTAGTCTCCCTGGCAGCTTTACTAGCCTTCCTTCTTCTGACTTCGTGCAAGAGTGATTATCCGGCATCCGCCAAACAGGGACCGCCGGGCGGCTCGAAGTCAGTTCGCCAGGTGAAGACCACTCAAGTTGTTGAGTCTCCCTTTGGTGAAACGGTTACAGCCAATGGCACGCTCGCGGCGTTCGATCAGACAACTGTTAGTGTCAAAGTCCCCGGTCGATTGAAGGCAATTGGAGTTGATCTCGGGACCGTAGTTTCGAAGGGGCAGGTGATTGCGCAGGTTGAATCTGACGACTACAAACTTCGTGTGCAACAAGCTGAAGCATCGCTCTCTCAAGCTCGAGCACGACTTGGGCTTGCTCCTGATGGAACTGACGACTTAGTGGATCCTGAAAAGACGGCAACTGTGCGACAGGCACGCGCAGTGCTCGATGAAGCTCGATTCAATCGCGATCGTGCACAGAAACTTGTCGACCAGGGCATTATTGCCAAAGCGGAGTTTGACACTGTCAATTCAACGTTCAAAGTTGCTGAAGGCAGGTACCAGGATGCTTACGAGGAAATTAGAAATCGTCAGGGCATTCTGGCTCAACGTAGATCTGAAGTGGCTCTTGCCCGGCAGCAATTAACGGACACGGCAGTCGTCGCGCCCCTCGACGGCATCATTCAGGAGAAGCGCGCGAGCACTGGTGAGTATCTGGCTGCCGGGGCACCTGTAGTCAATATTGTTCGCATGGATCCACTACGGTTGCGTGCTGAAATTCCTGAACGCGAATCACACACAGTGCGCCCCGGTCAAAGTGTTCGGGTTACGGTCGAAGGTGATACAAACATTTACGTTGGTAAGATAATGAGATTGAGCCCGGTCATTGCCGAGCAAACCAGAATACTTATGGTTGAAGCAGACGTGCGCAACAACGGAAAGTTGCGACCTGGCTCATTCGCGCATGCGGAGATTGTAACCAACGATGCGAAAATGGCTGTGACCGTTCCGAATAACGCAATTGTCACCTTTGCCGGTATTGAAAAAGTTTTGGTGGTGCAGAACGGCAAGGCGCTCGAGAAACCAATCACGACCGGCCGTCGCAATAGCGAGTTCACAGAAATTGTGGCCGGAGTAAATGTCGGCGAGAAAGTGATCCTGGAACCTGGAAATTTACAGACCGGGCAGGATGTGCAAGTGGTTGATTAGGGTCAGTAGTGAGTGGTCCGTAGTCAGTAGTTCGGCTGACTACGGACTACTGACCACTGACCACTGACGAACATGCAAAAACTAGCTGAAATATGTATCCGCCGTCCGGTGTTTGCGACCATGATCGTGTTGTCGTTGGTCGTTGTTGGCGCGGCGGGCTTTTTCAAACTCGGCGTGGACCGCTTTCCTTCGGTCGACTTGCCGACGGTTAGTGTGCGCACCCAGTTACCTGGAGCAGCTCCCGAGGAAGTTGAGGCACTCGTCACTCAGCAAGTTGAAGAAGTCATCAACACCGTAGACGGAATCAGCGAACTCAGATCGGTATCTGGCCAGGGCACTTCAATTGTAATCGCCACCTTCAAACTTGATCGAAATCTTGAATCAGCCGCTCAGGATGTGCGAGATCGCGTAGCAACACTGGGTCGTCAACTTCCTGAAGATGCAACGCCGCCCGTCGTGCAAAAGTTTGATAACGACAGTACGCCTGTTATCACGCTTGCGCTCACGGCAGATCGTTCGCTGCGTGAGTTGACGGAACTGGCCGACAAGACCGTACGCGTGCAGCTCGAGCGAATAAGCGGTGTCGGCGAAGTACAGGTGGTCGGTGGCCTGGATAGAGCGATCAATGTATGGATCGACGCCGATAGGCTCGCCGCTTATCAGATTCCTATTGCCACTGTTCGTTCGGCACTGGCGCGCCAAAACGCAGATGTTCCAGGCGGTAATGTAACCACTGGTAAAGAGGAACTAACTCTCCGAACACTCGGCCGATTTACTGATCCACGTCAATTCGATGACCTTGTCATAGCGAATGTAAACGGAGCGCCTGTTCGACTGCGTGACATCGGACATGTCGAGGACGGTACAAAGGAACAGCGCTCGTTGTCGCGACTGAATGGTGTGCCGACGGTTACCCTCGACATACGCAGACAGTCAGGCGCGAACACCGTCGAAGTTATTAACGGTATTAAAGCGGTGCTTCCGCGCGTGAGTGCTCAGCTTCCGCAAGATGTAAACGTCCAGGTAATCAGGGACCAGTCGCGTTACATCGAGTCTGCCCTTCACGAAATCCAAACACACTTAGTGCTTGGCAGTATCCTGGCGAGTTTGGTCGTGTTGGTGTTCATGCGTTCCTGGCGCTCAACACTGATTGCGGCGATAGCCATTCCGTGTTCAGTGATCTCGACGTTTGGTATGATGCGCGCGCTGAACTTCACATTGAACAGCGTGACCATGCTGGCGCTAGTGTTGATGGTTGGCGTTGTGATCGACGACGCGATTGTGGTGCTCGAGAATATTTTCCGTTTCATTGAAGAGAAGCGAATTGATCCGAAGGAGGCAGCGCGTGAAGCGACGAAGGACATCGGCCTCGCTGTACTCGCCACAACTCTGTCCCTGGTCGTCATCTTCCTGCCCGTGTCGTTCATGTCGTCGATTTCGGGACGCTTCCTTTATCAGTTCGGTATAACGGCAGCGGTTGCGATCATGGTCAGCTTGTTGGTGTCGTTCACACTCACACCTATGATGAGCTCGCGGTTGATCAAAGTCAGCGACGCAAAAGGAGGACATGGTGCTCCCGCTTCCCGAGGTGGATTTTATCGCTGGATTGATGGTGGCTATTCGTGGTTGCTCAGGTTTGCGATGCGTCATCGTCTTGCTGTTGCCGTTATCGCCGTCGCTGTCGTTCTCTCAAGTGTTCCTCTTTACCGCTCGGTAAAACAGGAATTCATCCCGACGAATGTTGATGAAGCAGAGTTTGAAGTCAGTGTAAACGGACCGGAAGGTACCAACCTCGCTGTGATGAACGAAACGATCACCGCGATGGAGAAGGACATGTTTGCGACACCGGGTGTTCGTCTTGTTTTGTCGTCGGTAGGCGGAAACTTTCTCGGTGGCGTAAACCAGGGCGGAGCTTACGTGCGCATCGCTCCTCATGAAGAACGAACGTTTTCGTTGACGAAGCTCTGGAACGAAACAAAGAAGGGAAATCCACTCAACGCCTTCAAAGGAAATTACACGCAGCAGGATGTCATGACGGAGATGCGCCGCCGTCTACAGAAATATGCTCCTATGCGTATCGGCGTCAGAAACGCTCAATCATTCAACTTTGGCGCGGGCGGCCGTACCGACATCGATTTTGTTTTTCGTGGCCCTGACATTGTCGCGCTCGCGGGTTACGCAGACGATCTGATGGATCGTTCTGCAAAACTCGGTGGCATCGTCGACGCGGATACGACTCTCAAACTTAACAAGCCCGAACTGCGTGTGGTCATCGATCGAGATCGAGCGGCAGATCTTGGAGTTGACTCTTCAGACATTGCCACAAGTCTGCGTTTGATGGTTGGCGGGGAAGAACAGGCCTCCAGATATCGAGATGATCAGACGAATGAAGATTACGACGTGCAACTCCGGCTAACTGAGCATGACCGCAGCGACGTCGGCACAATTAGCCGTTTGTACGTACCTTCCTCTCGAGGTGGGCTTGTCAGGCTCGACAACCTGGTCAAGATCCGGCGCGATACAAGTCCATCGAGAATTGATCGACTCGATCGCGAACGTCAGGTCTCGGTTCGCGCTTCGGTAGCTCCTGGCTTTGCATTAGCCGATCGTATCGACGCACTGCGCAAAGCGACGAGCGAAATGAATTTGCCGACGGCCTACACCACGAGTGTTTCTGGTCGTGCAAGGGAACTTGAACGAACATTTACTGAGTTCATCTGGGCATTCATTCTTTCGATCCTCTTCATGTATATGATCCTCGCGTCGCAGTTTGAAAGTACCGTCCATCCGCTGACGATACTTTTGAGTTTGCCGTTGTCTGTTCCATTTGCGCTTTTGTCATTATGGGGCACTGGCGACACCCTCAATTTGTACTCAGCTCTTGGCATACTGGTCTTGTTTGGTGTGGTGAAGAAGAACGCAATTTTGCAGATCGATCACATGAACAACCTTCGCGCCAAAGGAATGGAACGTTACGAAGCGATCATGCAAGGTAATCGAGATCGACTGCGTCCCATCCTTATGACCACGCTTGCTCTGGTCGCCGGCATGTTGCCATTGGCTATCGGCACTGGTCCGGGAGCGGAAGAGCGCCGGTCGATTGCAGTCGTCGTGATCGGTGGTCAGACCCTCTCACTCCTATTGACATTAATCGCGACGCCAGTTGTTTATTCATTACTCGATGACTTGAGAGCAACCTCTCGTTGGCGGCGGTTTGCGACCATTACTGCAGGAGTGTCTGGTGCGGTAGTTGGCAGACTAAAGCGACAGCGTAAAGTTCCCGCGCGGGAAGCTACTGCAGAGCGCGCGGCGAGTGATGAGCATGTTCAAGCAGGTGTCGGAGGAGATTAGCCACAGATTTTACGGATAAGACGGATCGGAAAAGAAAAGAGGGGAAGGTTCCCCTCTTCTTTTTTCCAATCTGTTCTTTCAAATCTGTGGCTAAACTATTCCGCGTAGTTTGAGCCAATCCGTTCGAGTCTTCTGAGTAGTCCGGGCCACGCTAAGTTGCCACGACCTCCCTTTGTAACAATCGCTGACTGGTCCGCAATCTGAGCGAGAATTTTGTCGGGAATAGAGATCAGTTTTCCGCCACCTGACTGCGCGAGGATCTGGATTCTGCAAGCGCGCTCCAACAGGAACATTGAAAGAAATGAATCTGGAACGGATTGGCCAACCGTTAGCAAACCGTGATTGCGAAGAATCAGGAATGTCTTGTCTCCAAGATCCGCCACGAGTCGCGGCTTCTCCTCATCATTCAGCGCCAGACCCTCGTAGTCGTGATAACCAAGTGATGTCAGAACAAACAGAGCCTGTTGTGAGATGGGTAACAAACCGTCTACCTGCGCTGAAACCGCAATACCATTATCAGTGTGAAGATGAATGACGCAGATTGCATCTTCGCGAGCAGCATGCACGGCGCTATGAATTGTGAAGCCGGCGGGATTGATGCTGAAGTCAGACTTCATGACGATATTGCCGTCCAGGTCAACCTTTACCAGACTTGAGGCTGTGATCTCTTCGAACATCATCCCGTACGGATTAATCAGAAAATGGTGTTCGGGTCCCGGTACACGTGCGGAAATATGTGTGAACACAAGATCGTCCCAGCCATAGTCAGCGACCAGACGATACGCCGCTGCGAGGTCCACCCTGGCTTGCCATTCTTCCGGAGAAACGAGATCACGAACATTTGGTTTTGTTGCTTTTTCAGGAGCGCCCATATGAATCCTTTCTAAGTGGTGTAAATCTGAATTTAGCGATTCTCGGAAACCATCTCCGGCATTGCCAACACGTCTTGCCAACCCGAATTATCTGCGCGCATGCGTTCAGTAAGATTGTCTCTTAATTCGCTCAACTTCGAACTCAACGTTCGAGGATAGTTATTGATATCTTCGAATCGTTTGCGTTGTTCTTCAACGAATGACTTCTGCTTGGTTATCGATGGAATTGCTGAGTGCTGACCGTTTTCCCAGAAAGGAACCAACAGCCTTTCCACAGTTACAGCGCCAGGAATCTTGACTCGCTCATCATCAAGGGCAATGACGTCGCCGACATACTTTCCCTGTGCATCACTACCTCTAAAGAGCTGCAGCTTCCCAGGCAGCGTGATCTTGTCCTTGGAATTAGATGCCTTCAGGGTCGGCTTACCCTTCATCAAGCACTGTTTGAAAATCACACCGGCGACAGCACGGACTTCACTCGACAGCTTTGTTCCAATTCCGAAACCTTTAACTTCGGGAAACTCTGCGACAATCTTCTTAACTTTTTCTACGTCCAGATCGCCGGTCAAGTTTGGGCGGAGTCCGAGCAACCCGTTCGCCTCGAAGAAACGCAGACACCATTCACCCAACTCTGCGAGATCACCGGAATCAACCCTAAAACCTTTGAATGCTCGCCGTCGCTGCTCGGTTGAAGTTGCGGCCATTGCTGCGTGGACCGCGCCCATGTAGACATCAATTGTGTCGAGTAGCAGAGTTGTTCCGTTGGGATTCGCATCAAGCCAACGTTCGAATGCAACCTGTTCGAAGTGTTTTGGCTTTCCTGTTCGTGGCTCAATCTCCGGATCGTCCATGTACTCGATATAAGCCTGTTGCCAGTAATGCGCCTCGGTTCCCACTGCGGGGAGATCCAGACGATGAGCGGCTTCCATATTTGAAGTGTCGTTGAAACCACCGATGAAGGCGTAGACGGCGATGTCGACAGCACGCTCGATGTCTCCGTTACGGCGGAGTGAAAAATCAGATAGCCAACGATCCTCGCCTGCAGCCATCCGAAACTGCATCGCTATGCTGGCGGTTGTCATCGGCAAATCAAACGCGTGCTCAAACTTGATCTCCTGAGCCTGCGTCAAACCGAATGCGCCACTGATGTCAGCGAATGGTTCCTGGGCAAACACGATTGTGCCGGGTCGAACGGCTCTGATCTTTCCGACGAACTGAATATCCTCGATAGCCTTTGCGAAAAGTTGCAGGCCGCCGCGGTCCTGTTCGAGGAACCGTAAACGCGGACGATCGATCTGACTATCAACCAGCAAACGAATAAGACGTTCATGACCAAGACACGGAGCGAAAGGCAGTTTGCGCTGGGTGATGTAAAAGGTCGCGTCAGCGTCGCTCAAGCGCTGGTCATGCAGGTGCGTGACGTCTTTGAAAGACGCGTCGCCCATCGCCGCGTGGTATCGATCGATGTTTAGCGTGCCCATAAGGATAGCTGATTTTCGCTTGCCAATTGCCGAATGATAAATGTTTTCTCAGTCAGCGTCGTAATCACACAATGAAGCTTTAGTGCTTTACAATCGACAATCGGAAATTGGAAATCGTCAAATCGGCGTTGACTTACTAGTCACCACTTCCGCTCCCGCCGCGCGCATCTCTTCAATGGCACGATCGCCGTCGCCGGGTTGTAAGTCGACGGGCTTGATCGCGTCTCTCAATACCTTCACGCGGAAACCGTTCTTGAGCGCATCGAGAGCGGTGGTCTTAACGCAGTAGTCTGTTGTCAGACCGCCAATGAACACTTCTTCTACTCCGTTTAGGCGCAGTTGATCAGCCAGGTCAGTTTCATCAAATCCGGAATAGCAGTCAGTGTCTCCCAGACCTTTTGAGACGAGGTGAATACGAGGATCGTCGCGCAGTCGCGGGTGAAACTCCGCTCCCTTTGTGTTTTGAACACAATGCACCGGCCAGACACCGCCGTACTTTTCAAAGTGTTTCGTTGTTGGTGGGTGCCAGTCGCGGGTTTTGAAAACGGGTGTACCCTCAGCCAGGAATTTGTCGATCAGTCGATTGAGTGGCTCAACGACCTCGTCTCCCTGAGCAACAGCCAGCGTACCGCCAGGACAAAAATCATTCTGTACGTCCACGACGAGGAGTGCCTGCTTCTTCTTACCCGGCATATGCGAACTCTAGCTCAGGTGGATTGAAATTTAAAGAAGCCTTGTCCGATATGCTTCAGCTTGTCGGTGCATCGGGGTCCATGACCAAAGCCCTTTCGGCGACAAGCTAAAGCATATTATTGGACATTGCATCTAGTGCTACACTATCCCCACTCAAACCAACGGAAGGCTGGGCAAGAAAGATGAACCGCATGCAACGTGTTCTTGGCGAACTCGAATCACGCATCAACGCGGCCATCGAAGACGCGGAAGGCGCAGGCGTAACTAAGCGCATTTGGAAAAAGGACGCAGCGCTGTGGAAAGAGGATGAGCCAAGTCAAAAGATTATTAAGAACTCGCTTGGTTGGTTGACGATTCCAGATGAAATGCTTGCAGTCGTCGACGAGTTGACCGAGTTTGCCGAATTGATCCGTGCACGAGGGTTTGAAACCGTGATGGTGTGCGGCATGGGTGGCTCATCACTTTGTCCGGAAGTATTAACCAAAACTTTTGGACGTCAGGCTGGCTTTCCGGAACTCCTCGTACTCGACTCAACCGACCCGGACGTACTAGCTCGTCTTCTCGATCGAGTCGATATTGAAAAGTGTTTGTTCATTATTGCCTCGAAATCCGGATCAACCACAGAACCAAATACTTTCTATAAGTTCTGGTACGACCAGTTGGGCAAACGCGTCGACTTGCCGGGAAAAAACTTCATCGCGATCACTGATCCCGATTCAACATTAGTTGAGACAGCTGCTCAGCTTGGATTTCAGCGGATCTTCCTGAACCAACACGATATTGGCGGACGTTACTCGGCTCTATCGTATTTCGGAATAGTGCCGGCTGTGCTGATGGGAATCGATATCCGCAAGTTTGTAAGTCGAGCAAAAGAAGCGGAGCAGACTTGTTCTGCTGTGATGCCGTCCGCCAGGAATCTGGCCCTGCAACTGGGCATCATTATTGGTGAAGCCGCCATCGCAGGACGCGACAAGCTCACCTTCGTTATTGATGATCAGATCGCAACTCTTGGTTTATGGATTGAACAGCTCGTCGCTGAGAGCACTGGCAAAGAAGGGAAGGGTGTCGTGCCGGTTGTAGGCGAGCCGCTCGGCTCTGTCGATAAGTACAGCGGCGATCGCTTGTTTGTGTCCATCTCAATTGGTGAACCATCGAATGAAGCAAAGTCGCATCTGAGTGCACTCGCGAAAGCCGGACACCCAATTGTGTATCGCGAGTTCAATGATATTTACGATCTGGGTGCTGAATTCTTTGTCTGGGAATTTGCGACAGCGTGCGCAGGATGGCGGATTGGAATTAACCCTTTCGACCAGCCTAACGTCCAGGAGTCTAAGGATGCGACAAAGGAGTTGCTGAATACATTCGTGAGTCATGGCCAGTTACCGGAACAACACGAGTTGATTGCCGACGACTCAATCGCAGTTTTTGGGGATACGAAGGACGACTCGTTACCCACGTCATCAATATTGGAACTGTTGCGAGCATTTCTGTCGAAAATAAAAACAGGCGACTACCTGGCACTGCTCAATTACGTCGAGGAGACACCCGATATCGAAGCCGAACTAGTGAAGATAAGATCGACACTGCGTGATGCGACTAGATGCGCAACTACAACTGGCTATGGTCCGCGTTTTCTACACTCGACAGGCCAGCTTCACAAAGGTGGACCTCCAACCGGAGTCTTCTTTCAGATAACTGCCAACGATGCTACGGACTTTGCAGTGCCCGGCGAGGCCTACACGTTTAGCATTCTGAAGCAAGCGCAAGCCTTAGGTGACTTTAATTCACTATTAAAGCGTGGACGAAGAGCGATAAGAGTCGACCTTGGGAACGATACCGTAAGTGGCTTGAAGAGACTCCTTGTGTTGGTTAGTGAAGCTGTCCCACCCAAACCTGAAGCTGTTGGTGCATAGATTGAGAGGTGTAGTTAGTAGGACCCAGCGTTACTGATTTGATCTTGTACCAAATGATCTTGGACATCCATGATTTTGAACACCCACGGACTAAATGCCCCACGAATTTGGACACCGCCGACTGTCCAAGAGAATTAGACAATCAAAATTCAAACTGTACGCGCTACCCGAACGTATAAGCATGAAGTCACCTTGAACGCTTTGAACTGGTACACGCGACAGTTTCCCGCACAATTGTCGTATGCATTTTGGAAACGCCCCTGTAATCACCGTCTAGTAGTTTGAAAGACAATTCCCCCGACCGCAGCAGTACTTTCTGAGGCATAGGACTTGCCAATGAAAGAGTGGATTTTACTGCTTCCCCGCCCCTGCCATTCCGGAGGAGGACTGTGTCATGAAGTTTATAGAGAAGTTTTTCAACCACGAGTTAGCTATTGATCTTGGAACAGTCAATACACTCATCTACGATCCAAACCAGGGAATACTGCTCAATCAACCTTCCGTAATTGCGATCGACAAGTACGATGGCGAAGTCGTGTCGGTTGGGTACCAGGCCTTGAAATTACTTGGGCGTGAACCGCGAGGTATCGAGGTTCACCGGCCAATTCGAGGAGGTACGATTTTCAACTTTGAAGTGACCCACAAAATGCTGCGGTCGTTCTTAACAAGCGTCACTAGTGGCTACCGTCGAGGACACTTCGTTGTAGGTACTCCAGGATCCGCAACAACAGTCGAGCAAAGATCTGTGCGTGCAGCGGCACATGATGCGGGCGCTCGTCGGGTTGATTTAGTTGACGAAGGATTAGCTGCCGGTCTCGGGGCCGGTTTAAGTTTCGACGACGAACGTGCTCATCTTGTTGTTGACGTCGGTGGTGGTACAACAAATATTGCCGTCATTGCTTCAGGTGGCGTTGTGGCGTCAACCAGTCTGACAGCTGCTGGTAACGCGATGGACGAGAGTATTCGCGATTACATCCGTTCTAAGTATTGCCTGCATATTGGTGAGTACACCGCAGAAGCAGTGAAGAAGGACCTCGGTGCTCTCATAGACGGTTCAGATATCGCTGATGATTGTTCGATTGAAGTAGTTGGAAAGCATTTGCTCGATGGATCGGCATGCGCTGTGAATGTTACCGCAGAAGACGTTCGTGAGGCTCTCGAGCCGATCATTGCCGAGATTATCAGCGGTGTAAAACGGATCATCGAGGAAGCGCAACCTGAAGCAGTAGCAGACATTTACTACTCAGGCTTAATTCTGACAGGTGGGGGATCAATGCTGAGTGGTATGAAGGAACGATTGCAGAGCGAACTCAAGTTGCACGTAAGCGTACCTAAGGATCCAATCACTACGGTTGTGCTTGGCGCCGGTTCATTACTCTCGCGACCTGAACAACTCTATAGATGTTCTATCAAAAAGGATCTTCCAGTTTGGCAAGCTTCTGAGGAACTCGTCGTTAGTTGGTAGTAGATTGTTGAGGGGAGACTGCGAGGCGCGAGCGCAATGCGCCATTGCAGGTGGCCGACCGGGATTAATGTCAAGAGAGACTTGGTTGCAGTGTCGATTACTGCAACCGAATTTCGACTGCGTGAACTTGCAGACAATCCTTTCCCATGATCAGAAGCAAGAATACCTCCCCCTGTTAGTGGCTAGCATCGGACGTAACCGAGAAGCCAAAACACGATGATAAAAATCAAAATGGTTGAAATGCAGCCCCCACCCAATTTCCAGGCAGCAACTCCAGCCAGTATTCCTCTCAACGGACCTTGCATGTATTAAACCTCCCGCATTGAACAAATTGTTCGGTTATCAAACGGACCAGCACTCAGGGGATACTTGATGAAGACTTAGGCGCAAAGGAAGTGCCAAAGAAGGATGCACTGCAGATGACGACGCCTTGGTTCCAGCAACTCGAATCGCGAGTTCATACAGCCTGCTTTAGGAACCTTACCAGGGCGCGTTCGGCTGAATGTAGACCATGACCGCGATAGCGAAGAAACTGATCGAGTGAGAGAACGCAATTGCTAACTATCTTCCCATTCTCAAACGAGGACACGATAGCTGGGCAGATGTAGGAGCCTTTGCAAACCGCAGGTGTGTTCCCTAACGCCTCCGCGGTTTCCTTGATGGCGGCGACAATCTTTTTCTTTCGCGCAGTCAGCAGCTCTTCTTGATCAGTACCAAGCCGCGCCAGAGAGCAAGCGCAGATCAAAGTGCCGGCCCAAGTTCGGAAGTCTTTCGCGCTAAAACTCTCACCCATAATCTCCTTGATATACATATTGATATGCCTGCTGGTTAAGTCCGCAAGTTGACCGTTACCATTTTCGAATTGAAAAACTCGCCTGCCAGCGGTTCTCAATAAACTTCGGATTACTCTCGCGATGCGTCGGTCTTTCAATTCGCGTCTTTGCCGAACGCCTGACTTACCTGGAAAGTCGAAATAGACAGTATCGCCCTTAACCGAAACGTGATTGCTACGCAGTGTAGCGATGCCGAAGCTGCCATTTTCACTTGCGTAGACCTCGCCGCCTGGTCTCATTGAACAACTCGATAAGATCCTTAAGACGGACGCAAGCACTCTTTCACGAGTAAGTCCCGGCTGCCGAAGGTCGCGATTGATCGTGCGTCGCATCGTAGGCAACGCCTTCGCGAACCTTATAAGACGTTTGAATTTCTTAGCCTCCTGGGATCGTGTGTGATTCTCGTGATACACATACTGCCAACGTCCTGCTGCATCTTTACCGACAGCCTGCACACGACCATTCGCAGCTGAATTGATAGCTACCTCAGTCCATGCCGGTGGAATTCTCAGTTTGTTAATGCGATCGCGATCAGCTTTTGTTACGAAGCCACCATTAAGACTGAGATAGCGAAAACCCCGCTTTGGCGAGCCCGCTCGTCGAATACCGGTTGTCTGTAGTCGTTCCAAATTTGTCATCAGATTTAGAAGTTCAGTCTCATTTGATCATGAGGAACAGAATTTGTTTATGACTCTGCTGATGCGGTATCGGTCGGTGGGGAGGGTGAGTTTGAGCAAGAACGAGCGAGAGAAGAAAGTCATTCGTGCAAATCCGTCTGTTGTGCCAGAGTGCGACGCTGTGTGTTCCCAGTGTGGAACATTGATGAGACTCAACTCGGCTACCGCTGATCCGCAACTCTGTTTGATATGCCATGCGCGTTTGTTGAATCAGTTTTTTTATAACGTTCGAAAAAGAAGCGACGAGAAACGCAATACGCCTCGCGCCGCTTCTGAATGATTTCCTGACTCGTCGGATCATTTCCGTTTTTGATCTCCGCGGTCGCCTTGGCCAGGCGGTACTTTGTGCTTGCTGCTTGTTTGCGATCTTGGGCTAATGAGCGTCCCACATCAGTGGCTTCCTCAAACCGACCTTCATCATCTCTGCGGACGAAACGCTTGTCTCTTCCGGTATCGATTAATTCACGATGACTCTTAGCCTTCTTGTCTGCCATATCTACCTCCCCCATGTGTAAGTTTCCTATACAGCGTCAACGTTTGGTTGTTTAGTTCCCGACCACTCATTTGACGTCGATGTGTGCCTTTCGATTGATGGCAATACCGATGCCAGCGTATGGACACGAAAAATTCGACTTAGTCTCAGACACTTGAACGGGCGCGCCATTTGCAACAACCACATCCACAGGGGTCAATCAGGTCGATGATGATCAACAGGACGAGATTCTTCGAGATCTCTCGGAGTCTTTAAGTACTACAAGGAGGAGATGAAATGCCAAGAGGGGACAAATCGAAATACACGGATAAGCAAAAACGACAGGCAGAACATATTGCTGAGGGTTACGAAGATCGTGGAGTCTCGGCAAGGGAAGCAAAGAGCCGAGCGTGGGCTACTGTCAACAAAGAATCAGGCGGAGGTGAGAAAAGCGGCAGTGGTCGTGGCAAACCTCAGAGCCATAGCTCATCACGCAAAGGCGGAACGAAGGGCGGAAGCAGATAGTCGAGTATTGCCGCGGAGCAAATCGCAAATCGCCATTAGCTAGAAACTCTGGCAAGTCAGTGCGACGGCGAAGTTCCTCGGGTTCTTGGCTTGAATTCGAACTACAGGAGGATCATAAAATGGCTGATAGTAGTAGTAGCAGTACGGGAGTAGTAGCGGTGTTGGTAATCTTTGTGATTATCGTTTTGGCAGCGCTATTTGTTTTTGGCGGTCGAATATTAAGTGGTAATAAGAGAGTCGACGTTAACATTCAGACGCCATCGAAATAGTCTTTAGAATTTCGGTGTCGAGAATCATCCTATCCCTGATAGCGCTCGTGTATCCACGGGCGCTATTTGCTCAATTCAATCTTGAACACCAAATTTGTCAATGTACCAAAGCGTACATTTCTGCTATAGTCCGCATCACTGTAAACCTTTACCGGATTCCATACCGCATGCGGTTTGCCCCCAGTCCGGCACCCCTACAACGGCTACGAGCGGTCTGAACGAGATCACCTGTGAAAATTCTTCTTTATAACCCTGACAACGGGGTGACTCGCAATTTCATGCCGCATCTTTGGATGTTTCTCCTCAAAACGCTTACGCCTCCCGATCATGAAGTCCTCCTGGTGGATGGAAATGCACGCGCAATGAGCGACAGCGAGCTAGTAAAGTTCATCCTCGAAGAAAACATAGGTCTCGTTGGCATCGGCAGTATGACGAGGATGATAGCCAGGGCGTATCGAGTGGCTGATTCAATTCGTAGTATCGGTGTGCCGGTGGTGATGGGAGGTCCTCATGTTACAGAACTTCCAGATGAAGCACTTGGGCGTGATGGCGGTCCACGTCACGCTGATGCTGTAGCTCTCGGCGAGGCGGATGAAACGTGGCCTCAAATTGTGCATGACGCTAGTGTCGGACAACTCAAGGAAGTCTATAAACCCAGATGCGACCAAAAAGGGGCCGACATCAAGCCAAGCCTGCAACCGTATCCGGGCATTCCGTGGGAAACGTTGGATCTAGAACAGTTCAGTTTGATTCCCCGTCCAATCCGTCCATTCATGAAGAGGTTGGCAGGTGGCTGGGGAAGTTTTCATGTAGTACCGATTGAAACGGGACGAGGCTGCCCTTATGGCTGCGAGTTTTGTACTGTTACTGGATTCTTTGGCGACTCGATTCGTTTTCGCACTAACGAAAGTGTTATCGATGAGTTGCTGCGGCTTAAGGCGCGGGCACGACGCGAACATGGACAAATAGCAGTCTTTTTTATCGACGATAATCTCGCGATCAACGTCAAGCGAGTGAAGTCGTTGCTCAGAGACATGATTGCCGCCGGAGCTCAGGTACCCTGGATCGCGCAGATAAGTGCAAACTTACTAAAAGACGAAGAACTCGTAGATCTTATCGCAGCATCCGGCGGTAGATGGATTTTTATCGGGATGGAATCAATTGACCCAGCCAACATGGCCGACGTCAACAAAAACTTTAGCAAGCCCGGCGAATATGGTGCCGTCCTTCAGCGACTTGCTGCGCGAAATATCTACGCAATTACATCGTTCATTTTCGGCATGGATAATGACACGGTGGGAGTTGGGCAGCGGACTTTGAATGAACTCAAAACATGGCCTCCCGGCTTACCAGTGTTTGGGCAACTGACACCTTTCCCTGCAACACCACTGTATGATCGACTGCAAAAAGCTGGCAGACTTGAACGTCCGAAGCATTGGTTAGACTTCGCGCCATTTGTGATGGCACACCCTCCTCTAAAAATGTCGATCGCTGAGGCTCACGCGGAAACCAAATTTGCCTGGGCATCCTCGTATAGTCCGGAGCGAAATGAAGAAGCAATCGACTCTCTCGAGGATCAGCCCATCAAGTACCAACTCAGTATTTTTGTCGCTCGTCTTTTCTTCCGCGGCATTTATTTTCCTCAATTGACGTCGCGAGTGTGGTTGAGATTGATAGCCCAGAATAGGCGTTCGATTTTTAAGTTATCTTGGAGGGCAGTCCGTGCATCCAGGCAAGCAAGGCGGTTAGCCAAAGCCCAGATATCGGATTCAGAGGACGCTTTCCTCTTGAGCAAGAGAATTCCACAACGCGGCGAATAGTTTCCTAACCTTCCAGAGCGTTTGAAACTATCTCCGAGTCAATAGTTCAATTCCTAAAAGTAGAGGTTAGTGTCGGGTGGGCAACGCCTCAGCGTTGCCCAAAGTTGTCTTGGATTGCTTTAGACCAACTCGCGATGCTTACACCGCTCTTCGTCCCGTTAGAAGGTTGATTACTAAAACCACAGCAGCGATAACCAACAGCAAATGGATCAATCCGCCGCCAACATGTCCTATTACACCAAGTAACCAAAGCACCAGCAGAATTACGAGAATTGTCCACAACATATCTTGACTCTCCTTGTTGAGTTCAGTTCACCAGCTTCGTATTTAGAAAGGGAGCAACGACTATGCCAATAATCCTGGCAAGACGACTTGTCGCTAGCTTGAAGTTTCTTAAGCTTTCTGGTCGTTTAGGTGGGAGTATTAGAAACTAAATCTTTTTCGAATCTGCATCACATCAGTTCGATTTTCTTGTCGCACCAAAATTTCTGTTTCAAATTCGGTCAAGTCAGTGCGCGAGCGTTCCTGAGTCAGCGAATTCAGATCTTGTGGAGAACGACACAAGTGACTATGATCAAGTTGTAATTCAATCTCGTCTCTGCGTGGGCGGCGCCATCCCCACAAGTTGAACACATCGGAAAAACAGATATGAGTCGTGAACCGGAACAAACTCCTGTCGAGTCAGTCCCTGAAGGTAAATATGTCTACTGCATTATCGAGACTTCCGAACCCCGTTCCTTTGGACCAATGGGAATTGGGGGAAGGGGCGATGAGATTTACACGATCAATCATAAAGGGTTGGCTGCGGTTGTTTCGAACACCCCGCTGGTGGTTTATGACCCCACTCGTGAGAACGTTTTCGCACACGAACAGGTAAACGAAACTGTTATGCGTGAGTTTACGGTGCTGCCGATGGCATTCGGAGCTCTGTTTCGGACCGAGGACGACATCATCGAACTGATCCGCGGAACATATGACGCACTGCGGGATGTGCTTTCAAAGATGGAAGGCAAGGTCGAATTTGGTTTGAAAGTGAACTGGGATCGCGACAAGGTTACTGCTGAGCTTGAAGAAAAAGACGATGAGATTCGCCATCTGAAAGAGCAAATCACATCCAGGACTACTGGCTCGACCTATTTTGCACGCATGCAGTTAGGCCGGTTGATTGAAACAGCCTTGACTGATCAGGCCGACGCGTACATTCGAGAAGTCTATTCACTCTTGCGCGATACGGCAGTT
>DATEXA010000349.1:0-16206 GCA_035257465.1 Pyrinomonadaceae bacterium
CAATCCACGAACAAGGCAAGCGCGTCGTTTTGTTGCTAGAACATGTCCCGGCGGCAACGGTGACTAAACATCTCGCGCCCCCACAATACGGAGGTAACCAATGCTCAGGATAGGAAAGAATCCCAAGGAACACGAAGAGAACGACAATTCGAGCCATAAGCCAGAAGCTCCTGACTATGCCACAGCCAAGCCATACTCCTCCTCGTCGTATCAAGGGACGACTGTTGAACCAAAGCCTGCCGCTGATGTGGCAGCTGCTGCGTCACGGGCGATGACGGAGAGCGAGACTTTGGCACGGGACATCAAAGAAGGAACACTTAGCGGTTTCGTGGGCGGCGGCACTGTTGTCACCGGAGAAGCTAATTTCAAAGCAATGATGAGAGTGGACGGCCACCTTTCAGGTCGAGTCTGCTCCACCAGTGGAACACTTATCGTCGGCGCAAACGGCAAAGTTGATGCGAACATTGAAGTCGCAGTTGCTGTTATCCATGGCACAATCAACGGCGACATCATTGCGACTCAGCGTCTCGAACTCGGACGCGCTGCGAAGGTCACCGGCAATATCCAAACCCCTTCATTAATCATTGAACAGGGTGCGGTGTTCGAAGGTAGCTGCAAGATGATGCAAATGTCCGCAGCCGCTGATAAAAACAAGACGAAGAAGAGCGTCGACGAGCCGCTCGACACAACGAGAATGCAACCCATTAGTGCCGACAGCGCTAAGAGTGCGAGCATTCCCAGCGTATCGAGTGTAGTAAGTTAACCCCCGAGATCAGGTTCACATGAAGGCGCTTCGCTGGGTTTCTCAGCGAGGCGCTTTTTTGTTTTCAAGGTCCTACAAACTTCCGCGCTTAAGAGGATTCAAGACCCCCGATGCAAATCCGAGCCAAGTCAGCTATCGTTATCGCACTCTGTCTCATAACACTCGCACCACTTACTTCTGCCGCACAAACGCTTCGTCCTCGACGTTCGATATCGACTGCAATCCTCGTCAGAATAATAAGAGCTGAAGACGAACGACGTTGGGATGGAGATCTACTCTCACTTCTGACAAACCGCGATCCTGCCATCCGAGCGCGTGCTGCACTCGCAGCCGGTAGAATTGGCAATGAGGGTTCTCTTGCCGAACTCAGCAACATATTCAGCCACGACAAGGACCAGGATGTCCGAGAAATGGCTGCCTTCGCGATTGGAGAAGTTGAGTCGCTGAGTGGTGCAAACGCACTTCTGACAGCTCTGAAATCTTCTACTCAGAGAGTCGAGGTTCGAGCACGCGCTATTGAAGGGCTCGGGAAAATAGCCGCGGCACTTCCTAAAGAGCAGCAAGTTCGAAGCGCTGAAATCTCAACAGCGATCACGGAAGCACTCAAGCTTGAAATGCAGAGTCAGTTACCAAATCGCCAGTTTCTCCTGCTGGGGATCACTGCCATTCTTCGCTCCCGTCCTGCAAATGCCGGGCAAACTCTAACTCTGCTACTCGACAACAATGATGCGCGCATCCGCGCAGACGCAGGGAATGCGCTGGCCAGAATCCGCGCTAAGGATGGCAACAACAAGTTGGCCAATCTTCTTGTGTCTGATCCGGATCCAGACGTCCGTGCTAATGCGGCGCGAGTACTTGGGGCAACCGAGGAAAAGTCAGCGTTCGATAAGTTGTTGGCGAGTGCAACTCACGATGGAGATGCACGGGTCAGGGTCAGCGCCATCCGTGCTCTGGCAACATTGAAAGACCCGCGAGCGGGTGAGCCTCTTCTAACGTACGGAACTTCTATCACTGGACGTCACCTCGAACCGCTACCAGGCGAACTGAATGAGGTGCTGGAAATCGCCACAGCATTGGGTCGCTTGTATCCAATGAAAGCAGATCCCGACGCTCTCGATTGGTTACACAAAGGTCAGGTTGAACTCGATGACTCTGCCCCGGAAGTTGAACTGGCCTATGTGCGAATCTCACCCGATCGTTACCTCTCGTCGTTCGGGCCCGACCCCGCAACCGCGCAACGCGCTCTCCAGGAAAAGTTGATCCTCCACTGGCGCTCAGGAGCCAGTATCGCTCAAGCACTCGGGGAGATTGCGAACTTGCCGGCCACAGTCGAAAACAAATCCGACTTGATGTCATCGGCCGAGTCGCTACTCAGAGCAATGCTCAACTACAAGAGTTCCGAAGTGAAAATAAATTCCATCTTGCCGCTGCACACCGAGTACGGCGTGCCGGATGTTCTAAGGGCTTATGCCAGTTACAAGCCAAAGGATTTGGTGGAAGTGCTGAGTGCTCATCTCGAGGATGACGACGTTGTGGTTCGTGCAACCGCTGCGGATTTGCTCGGAGATCTTCCACCGTCGCAGGAAAACACTCGAATGCTTGTCGCCGCGGTGCCTCGCGCCCAGAAAGACAGTCTGAATGACGCTATACTTTCGATTCTCGATTCTCTGGCAAAGCAGAAAAACTCGGTCGCTGATGAAGCGATTAAAAACTCGCTCGACTCAACAGACAATCTCGTACGTCGACGAGCAGTAGCCTTGTTGAAAGCTAACGGCGCAGGCGACTTCTCCCATCGGATTGGAACGGTCCACACTAGGAACACAAACTCAGATTACCAGCGAGCCATTGCCCGCATTGGCAAACCGGTTCGTGCGGTTGTGACAACTACCAAAGGTTCGTTTACGATTGAGTTGCTCCCTGACGAAGCCCCTCTCACAGTAGACAATTTCGTTGAATTAGCCAGGCGAGGTTATTACCGCGGCATCATCTTTCATCGCGTAGTTCCAAACTTTGTCGTCCAACTCGGAGATCCACGCGGTGACGGTAGTGGCGGGCCTGGCTATACGATTCGGTGTGAAGTGAACGAAGTACCATATGATCGAGGTGCGGTCGGCATGGCTCTCTCCGGGAAAGACACCGGCGGCTCTCAATGGTTCGTAACTCACGCACCACAACCGCATCTCGACGGAGGGTACACGGTATTCGGACACGTTATTTCGGGAATGAACGTCGTAGACTCGATCGTTCGTGGGGACATAATTCGTTCGATCGCCGTAAGGTAACAAAAGTAAGGTAAACAGTTTCAATGCAACTCGAACCTCAGTGTCATGACGTCAGTACCAGAATCTCTGGAGGGATCCGCATTGGACATACAAGTATCGATCTCAAAAACCTTCTGCTGTTGGCTGTGATTGTGGCAACCATCACTGCTGCAGCACAGGCTCAGACACCAGCCGGTGATTCCAAACCCGCGGACCGCGCCAAGTATTGGATTGAGTTCAAAATCAACTTTGACCGACTCTCCTACAGCGGTTATGAACGTGTTAAGTGGATTAATCGCGGGGAGAAGCCTTCCTCAGTCCTATATTTTCACCTGTATCCAAACCTGCGCGTAAACGATCCGGAGAGCGCCGTCAGCACCAACCCAGCAGCCGATGAACCGGCGTTGGAAATTACTGAAGTTCGATCCGAAGAAAGTGACGCTCCACTGTATTACTTCCTTGACGACCAGGGGACTTCTCTACGAATCAATTTGCGGGAACCCGTCTCTCCAGGGGACTCGACCGAAGTCGCTATCAAATTCAAGGGCTCTGTACCGGAGATTGATCCTGATGAGACGAGCCTGACCAGTCACGTTGTTAAGCAGGTCAGTGCTGCATTGCGCAGTGAACGTGAAACCAGGCGTGCGCGCGATCTCAACTTCCGTTGCAAAGGCATAATGCTGCTGGCCAGCGCGTTTCCGGTTCTAACCGTGCAAATTGGAGATGAATGGCGCCGAAAAGTCGAGCCTACGGTTGGCGACTTTATTTTCAATGAGGTTGCTGACTATGAGGTGACTGTTATAACAGCCCCTGGCGTGGACGTTTTCACATCAGGAACTGAGTCGTCAGCGAAGGTCACCAAAGATGAAAAGACCTTCAAGGCAGATGCACTTCGAGACTTTGTGATCCTCACAGGACGTGGACTGAAGTCCGAACAAATCGAATCGCAGGGAGTGACCGTTCGTTCAATTTATCAGGCAGACCATGAACGCGTCGGAAAACGAGCGCTTACCGTGGCGGCGAATTCGTTGCGCGTATTCACATCGATATTCGGACCATTGCCTTTCAAAACGGTCAGTATAGCTGAGGCTCCCCTGGTCGCGGGCTTGGGAAGCTCTGAATTTTCCGGGTTCAACATCATCGCTAGTGCATTCTATGTTGACTTCGATTCTCCGGCAGTGCGCAACCTGCCCGAGATCATTCGAGAACAACGTCCTTCATTCGAGGAAAGTTTGGAATGGAGTGTCGCGCATCTTATCGCACATCAATGGTGGGGTGCGGCCGTGGGCAACGATCCCGCGCGCGAACCTATTCTTGACGAGGCGTTATCATGCTGGTCTTCACTCGTTTACTACAAGACGACCTACGGAGACGAAAAAGCAAAAGCGGTATTGGATGATCAGGTTCGCGGAGTCTATCGGCTCTACCGTACGTTCGGCGGGGACGACATGGATGCGAATCGTCCTTCGCGTGAGTACCGAAACACTTTCCAATATGCAGCCATCGTTACGTCCAAGGGCGCATTGATGTTTGTGGAACTTCAGCAAGCGCTCGGTGATGATAAGGTTTTCGCAGCACTGCGCAATTACTACCGTGCAAACCTCTATGAAATCGCGCAAATGGAAGACCTCCGCAGCGCGCTGGTTGCTGAGGCACCGATTGAACAAAGGCGCATGGTGGGACGTACATTTACTCGCTGGCTAACATCGAAGCGTGGCGACGAAGATATCGCGCCGCCAGATCAAGAGCTAGCATCAACGTTAGGTATTCCGTCGAAGCAAAATGGGGCCAAGGCTAATGATAAAAACGCATTCACCGGATTGGCCAAAGTTGGAAAGTTTTTCTGGCAACAGATGACGAGGATTAGGTAGCGGGAAGTTGATGGAAGTATGAGATGTGAGATCTGAACTTTGTGCTTTGATAAAGCTACAAGTTCAAAGATCCAAGCACAAAGCTCAAAGGTCCAAGCTCAGCACTTAAATGAGAAATCTTAAATTTGAAGACCTTCAGGTTGAACGATACGACCGACAACCAGGACAAGTTGATAAGAGACTTGAGCGCCTTAGTTGGCTCATGGACGATCTCTTCCGGGTTCCTGTACTCGGTTGGCGATTCGGACTTGATGCCGTTATCGGACTGATTCCCGCCTTCGGAGACACTTCCACTTCCCTGGTTTCGTTGTACCTCCTCGCTTCTGCCGTTCGCTATCGCGTTCCAAAGATCACCCTCTTGCGGATGGGACTAAACATCGCAATTGATTATGCGGTTGGTTCAATTCCAGTCGTTGGCGACCTGTTTGATGCCTGGTGGAAGTCGAATCGCATGAACCTGGAATTGCTGAAACGCAGAGCTCAGGTATCCGCGGCTGAAGCAAAAAAAGGAAGAGCCAGTGACTGGCTCTTTGTAAGCGTAATTATTGGCGGTTTGATTGTACTGGCGTTAGGAAGTGCAGCGCTTAGTGTCTTTCTAGTGATTAAGGCGGGCCAATTCCTTAGTACGCTTGGCAGTTGAAGATCATTTCAGCAGCCGGACTAACTCGCAACCGCTGATTCTTCATTTGCCAGCAAACGCTCAATTGCTGACTTCAACATATCGAGTCCGCGTTCACCCGCTGCAAAACTTTTCAACTTTCCTTCAGCGTCGAACAGGTAATAAGCCGGCACATATCCCTGATCGTTTTGAAACGCATCACGAAGTTTGTGTTCGTTGTCGACGGCGACAGGTTCAGTAAGCTTGTGTTGGCTAATCAGGTCACGAACCTTTTCGACATCAGTGTCCGCCTCATAGCGGGGCATGTGCACCGCGATAACTCGCAACCCAAGGTCCTTCTTTTCCTCCCGAAATTTGGCAACGCGCGGCAAATTGTCTTTGCAGGTGCCGCAGCTCACTGACCAAAAATGTACGAGTGTGGAATGTCCTGCGGCTTCAGCCTCGGCATGCGCCTGGGTTCCATTGAACCATTCAGTCGCACCATCCAGGGCGGGCATCGGTGTTCCAATTCTCATCGGCATAAGAGTTTCCTTTATTGTCGATTTCCAATTGCCGATTGCCGATTTGAAAACGCAATCGGCAATCGGCAATCATCAATCGACAATGCCTTAGTTCAGCGTCTTCTGTCCCGGCTTCCATTCAGCCTGGCAAAGTCCGCCCGTTTGAAGCGCTTGAATAACTCTCAACGTCTCTTCGGCTGAGCGGCCGACGTTCAAATCATGAACGACCTTGTAACGAAGAACGCCTTCAGGATCGATCACGAAAAGACCACGCAGTGCGATACCACGACTTTCGATCAGGACACCGTAGTCACTTGCAACCTTCTTCGTAGCATCGGCTGCGAGTGGGTACTTCAAGTCTGCAACGCCGCCCTTGTCGCGTGGCGTATTCAGCCAGGCACGGTGCGAAAATACTGAGTCGGTTGAAATGCCGATGATGTCGGCGCCAATCGCTTCGAAGTCCGCATAGCGATCACTAAAAGTCGTCAGCTCGGTTGGGCAAACGAAAGTAAAATCGAGTGGGTAGAAAACCATCACGAGCCACTTGCCGCGATAATCCGCCAGCTTAACGTTCTCGTTTAGCTTCTCAATGTTCTTGGTTGAGGCCATATCGAAATCCGGCGCCGGTTGGCCAACCGTCGCCGATTCTGCTACTGCTGTTGCTGCTACTGTCATGTATCCTCCAGATTAGTTGTTAATTAAGACTGATGTCCTGCTCTAGCTCTTGCGACAATTGGCGCAAAGGCCTCTTAAGGTTAGATGTACTGATTCTGCTTTGAACTGCGACTTTCGCGCCGCCGCCTGCATCAACTGGGCCGTTTGCGGCAGATCGAAATCGACGAGCTTCCCGCAGTCGTTACAAATAGCGTGATCGTGTCGCTCGGTTTCGCGATCGTAGCGACTCGAGCTGTCACCAAAATTGATTTCATGCACCAGGCCGGCGTCTCTCAAGTAGCGCAGCGAGTTGTAAACGGTTGCATAGCTGATCGATGGCAGACGTAGCTTCGCCGCCTCAAAGATCTCGCCGGCGGTGGGATGATCCTCGCGATTAAGAATCACCTGAAAAACCGCATCACGTTGCGGTGTGAGCTTGCGCACCTCACCATCGGCGTTTTGTTTTTTCAGCTTGGCCTCCAATATGGACTTAGACTAATTCTAAATTAAACGGATGTCAAGGCGCGGGGATTGCTGATGATTGCTGATTGCTGATTGCTTGATGATGTTTAATCAAGAAAACAAATTGCTTTCGGATTCAACAAGGAAGATCAGCATCGACTTAGCTCTGTGGTACCAACCCATCAGCAGTGATCGGGTGTTGACGGGCAAACTCCACAATCTTGTCGACGTAACTTTCAAAGGCTGGGCAACGCACTCCGTGAGCTTCGAGAAGCTCATTCGATTTCGTCGTATCGTAGGTCTGCTTGACGAAGAAATAGGGGACGCCATGATGAGGAAGTCCGGTGATCTTTGGCGAGGGCGGTAACATCAGGAAGAACTGTACCCAGGAAGGCGGCACAGTGATTCGTGATCGGCTACCGTTTATCGACTTTGCGATAGCATTGAAGAGCTCATGGGTTGTGAGCGGCCGCGGATCTGCTAGTTGGACTGTTTTACCAATTGCCTTTTCGTCAAACGCCAGTGTAGTCATTGCGTCCACAGCGTAGTCGACAGGAACTAGATTCAAACACACTTCGTGGTTGCCTATGTTTAGTTTCGACAGACCTGTCGGCCAAAGCAACTGATAAAAAATGAGATAGTAAACGCCGTCATATTTCACTGTCTCACCGGTTTGTGAGTCACCGCAAACAACAGCCGGACGATGTATTGTCACTGGCAAGTCCGCCTTTAAAGCCTCGACTTCAAGTTCCGCCAGGTATTTCGACTCCTCATAGAAGTTGCGAAAGCCTGCCTCGTGACGCAGTTCCGTCTCAAGAATCCGACCTTCCCTCTTGCCGGCTACGTAACAAGTTGAAACGTGATGGAAGTGACGAAGCTGAGGTATGGAGCGAATTAGTTGGTTAAGGTTTCGCGTGCCTTCTACGTTTATTCTCATTGCCAATTCGCGCACAACGCCCAGGTCGTAAATTGCAGCAAGATGGAAGACCCGGGTTGTCTCCGAACGCACCAGCTGTCGATCCGACTCCGAAAGTCCGAGGCCTGACAGACTGATGTCTCCCTCAACGAGACGAAAGTCCGCAATTGATCTACCGGAGGACGCGGCGATGTCAGCAATTTTATCTTTAGCGCGAGAGAGCAGAGCCGGTTGCACTAACAGGACAAAGTTGGCGGTCGATTTAGCCAGTCGCTCAATCAAGCGATTAGCGATAAATCCGGGAAAGCCAGTTATGAAAAACGTTTCACGACTCTGCATGAATTCAATCAGTTTCAATGTGTCCAGTGGACATCAAGGGCCACACACCGACATTTGAAAAGCCATCGTGGAGTATAATTCAGCTCCTTCGTTCCACAGCTATCACTACATATTGAAAAGAAAGGTCCGCAAGCATGAAGCTCTTGATGTTCGGACGGACACTCATTCTAGCGCTCGTTCTCTCCCTGGCTACGTCCCCTATCGTACGTGCTCAACAAAACACCGAATGTAATGTTCGAGTCACACTCCTGCAGGTTAACGACGTATACCAATTCATGCCGGTGGATCTCGGAACACGCGGCGGCATTGGTCGCGTTCTCACGTTGCGCAAAACGATCCAAAGCCAGAATCCAAATACGCTCTTTCTTCTCGCGGGCGACACTATCTCCCCTTCGGTCGAATCGATAACTTACAAAGGTGCGCAGATGATCGACGCGTGGAACGCAGCGGGGCTCGATTACGCCACCTTTGGAAATCATGAATTCGACTTTGGGCCCGACGTGCTCAAGGAACGAATGAAAGAATCAAGGTTTGGCTGGATCACAGCCAACGTGGTCGAAAAGTCGACCGGAAAGCCTTTTGGATCTGCGACACCTTTTGTCATCCGCGAATTTGGTGGTGTGAAGATCGGCATCTTTGGCCTCACCCTGCCGGAAACAAAGATCACTTCGAGCCCTGGACCTGACGTCGATTTTCTAAGTCCCTGTGAGACGGCCAAGGCAATGGTGACAGAGATCCACAAGCAAGGCGCCAAAGTAGTGGTTGCGCTCACTCACCTGTCGATGCGTGAGGACAAGGAGGTTGCTCGTTGTGCGAACGTTGATTTGATCATAGGCGGGCATGAGCACACACTGCTCGAGTCGTCCGCAGGCGGGGCGCCAATCTTCAAAATGACAGCGGAGGCTCGTGAGTTAGGTCGAATCGATCTCAACATTTCTAAGACCACTGGAGAACTAAGCAGCATCGACTGGCAAGTGATTCCCGTAACCAGTCAAACCGCCGAGGACTCAGTTTTCTCAGGCCTCTATCGGAAGTACTCAAGCTTACTTACGACTTTGGATCGGCCGGTTGGACGAACAGCAGTCGCTCTCGATGGTCGCAGTGCGGAGAACCGTACGCAGGAGACAAACCTCGGTAACTTTGTCGCTGATTCTATTCGCCGGGCGACTTTATCAGACGTCGCACTGGTCAACGGCGGTTCAATCCGTGTAGACGAGATCATTCGACCGGGAAGACTAACGGAGCGAGATGTTCTTTCGATTCTTCCTTTCAAGAACAAACTCGTCAAGATCGAAGTGACGGGCGAGCTTTTACGCCGGGCGCTGGAACATGGAGTGAGCATGATTGCTCAGGGTGCGCAGCCTGGCGCATTTCCGCAGGTATCAGGTATTCAGTTCTCATACGATGCGTCGCGTCAGCCCGGTGACAGGATTGTTCAGCTAAAGGTAAACGGGCAACCGGTCTCGGCATTGAGAAAATACTCATTAGCCACTACAACCTTCGTCGCTGTGGATGGTGGTGATGGATATGCGATGTTGAAGAATGCGCCTGTACTCACGGGTCCTGATCGAAGCCCACTTGATTCCGACGCCCTCCGACGAGCTCTGATAGCAAGAGCGATTGCCCCCAAGATTGAAGGGCGCATCCAGAGGTTAGACAAATCACCTGCAACGCGCACAGAATGCGAATAGAACGTTCTCGTGAGCCCACAACGTTCGACTAATATAATCGGCAATAGCTCAGAGGGGTTTCATGTTCGAAGACAATGCTTCATCAGGCAAACGTTTCCTCGCGAAACAGCTTTTTCACGAAGCATACGAAGCACAGCGTGCCCAGGATTATGTACAGGCCATCGAGCTCTATAAGCGATCAATAGAAGTGCACCCAACTGCGGAAGCGCACACCTTTCTTGGTTGGGTCTATAGTTTTCAGAGTCGCTATGACGAAGCCATTGCGGAATGCCTCGAAGCAATAAGAGTCGATGAGACGCTGGGCAATCCCTACAACGACATTGGTAGCTATCTACTGGCGCAGGGTGATGCTTACGGTTCTGTGCGTTGGTTCAAACGGGCGTTGCAGGCTCCGCGGTATGAATCCTATGCATTTCCTCATTTCAACCTCGGCCGGGTCTACGAAAGCCGCAAGAGATACATGGACGCAGCCAGGCACTACGGACTGGCTTGGGAGCAGAACCCAAGCTTCACTGAGGCAGCTGTGGCTCTGCGCCGGATGCAAGTACGACTGAACTAGCCAAGGGCATTTCAGATTGCAGATCTCAGATCCCCTAGCCTGTTACAACAATCGGCGTCTTGTTTCCCTTTTCATCGACAGCCACATAAATCACTTCAGCTTCAGTTACACGCACGCGCTCGCTCTTTCCGAGATGTTCAACTTCAACTATCACTCGGACTGTAATTGATGTTGTGCCGACTCTGATCGTTTCAGCGTAAAAGCTAACCAGATCTCCGACGAAGACTGGTTTGTGAAAAATAACTTCTTTCATCGCCACCGTCACAAACCGTTCCATCTTGGTGTGTCGGTGAGCATGAACGGCGCCGGCGGTGTCGATATAGCTAAGGATGACTCCACCGAAAATCGTACCGCGCGAGTTTGTGTCACGGGGAAGAAGAGTGATGCGGATGGCCGGGTCGGTATAGTCGCTCATGTGCTTATTCTAATCATTGGTAATTCTCGATTGCTACGTTTCAGTACCACCCGCGGTGGAGACTGTGTCGAAACTCGAATTACCGCTGGACCAGATAGAAACCTTAACCACGAAGACACGAAGGCACAAGGTAGACTCTTTAAAAAGAGCAAGCAAAATGTCTCTCATTTAGTGTCTTCGTGTCTTTGTGGTTCAGTCTTCCGCCATTTCCAATTGACCGCACGAGTTTTTACATGGTCTCGGTAGCGCGTGAGTGCTTCGGAACAAACCAACCTCACCGGTGTCTAACTGTCAGTCTCTTCCGAGTAGTCAAACCAATAACACGGAAAGGTCGTAGCGTTATGGTTATTTTCCTGGCTGTCTATAACTCTGTCTGCCTGATCGCCTGGCTTCAGGAAACACAAAATGACTTCAACGATCTAGGTAAGCTGTTGCTCGGGGGAGTCGTGGCTGCAATTGTGTTTGCAGTTGCGTTTACGTTCGTCCGGTTGCAATTGCGTGAGAAAAATCCAGAGCCTTCAAACTTCATCAGCATCAGTGCGCCGCGGGAAGAAAAAGAAAAGGTTGGGGGGTAACTACTTGTTACATTGATGGTTTTAATTTCGGATTTCGGGATTCAGATTTGCGCGCTGACCCAATCGTAAATCGCCGTCTTAAGTTCATCGAGATGGCCTTCAAAAAAGTGGCCAGTCCCCGGAATGACAACTAGTTTGACCGGAACCCTGTCGCTAATGCTGTTGACCAGGGCACGCAGTTCTTCAACATCACCGAACTCATCGCGGTCGCCGTGAACGAGAAGTAATGGCTTGCGACAATCTTTGAGGAAATCAAATTCGTATTTGCTAAGAGGAGTACCAATACTAATCAAGAGCTTTACTCGCTCATCATTACTGCCGATCTCCATCCCCATCCTGGCGCCGAATGAAAACCCGCACACAGTGATGGACTCGCCCGGATAATTTTGTGCGAGGTAGTCAAGACCTGCCTTGACATCCTCGAGTTCGCCATTACCAAAATCGTGAACTCCGGAGCTTTGGCCTACGCCGCGGAAATTAATCCGCAGCGTCGTGAGGCCCGCATCGTTCAGCGCGGCTGCTGCTCGAAACACCACTTTGTTATGCATCGTTCCGCCGCCGAGTGGATGCGGATGAAGTACCAAAGCAACGCCCTTCGCCGGCACGTCACGCGGTTCCTTTAGAATTGCCTCGAGTTGGCCATGCGATACCGGGATAAATAGATTGCCTGCTGGATACATCGTTAATCTGGACACCTCGCATCGTTTGAGCTAAATTAAGTTCACTCCCACTTTTACAAACTGTGTAACTTAATCGACCCGGCAATACTTTGTTGGGGCGAGATCATCATTGCCCAGTCCCCCTTATATTCTTGTTCAGCCGTCAAGAGTCTGATCTCCTTGATAGTAGACAACACAAACAGTTCCCCAGATAGCTCGCCTGACGCTAAACCACTATACAGAAAGTTCGCGCAAGGTCGGTCTGCGCTTGTTGTCGATGATATCGCCGACGTCACCGAAATGCTTTCAGTTCTGCTAACCTATGCCGGATATGAGGTCGTGACTGCAGCTTCGGCTCGCGCGGCATTAGAAGTCGCACGCAACCGGCGATTTGACGTGATAATCTCTGACATCGGAATGCCTGAAATAAACGGTTATCAACTCGCGCGGGAGTTAAGAACGTTACCAGGCTATGAAACAGTGCCGATGGTCGCTGTGACAGGCTATTCGATGTTTGATGATAAACAGCGCTCACTCAATGCGGGCTTCAACGCTCACCTTACAAAGCCGATTATTCCAAGAGTCTTACTCGATTTGATTGAACAACTGTAAGTCGAGAAACAGTTGAAAACCTCCGACATACTCTCACGACTAAAGTCAGAACCAGCTCTTCGCATTATCCAGTTCTTGATTGGCATCGTCGCAATTGGGGTGATCTTCTGGCAACTCCAATTTTCCACCTCGGCAATCTGCTGTGGCGACTTCGACGGTTATTACCACGTTAAGTGGACGCGCATTCTCTGGGACTCAATCAGGAATCATTCTTTTGTTCCACCTTTTCCTTGGCTGCCGCTCACAACGCTCAATCCCCAGCAATACGTTGACCATCACTTTCTTTTCCACATCTTTCTAATTCCTTTCACGCGGTCTGAAGACCCAAGGCTCGGAGCGAAGATCTCTTCCGCGCTCTTCGGTGGACTCGCCGTCGCTTCGTGCTATTGGCTGCTAATACGCTACCGAATTCGTTACGTGCTTGTCTGGCTGGTAGCCCTGCTCGCCTGTTCTGCGCCATTTCTGTTTCGGCTAAACATGGCTAAGGCGCCTCCGTTTGCCATCATCTACCTGGTGATCGCAATCTATCTGTTCTTTCAAAAAAAGTATTGGCCGCTCTTCATCGTAGCGTTTTTGTTTACCGAAACGTACGACGTGTTTCCGCTCTTGATACTTGCCACACTGATCTGGGTAGCAGTTGTAGGATGGACGGAACGACGATTGGAGTGGCGTCCGATCATGTGGGTCACACTTGGCGTGAGTGCCGGATTAGTAATCAACCCTTACTTTCCGAAAAATCTGGATCTGATTTACGAACACGCTAGGATTAAACTTACGCCGTCGGACTACAACACAAAGGTAGGTGGAGAGTGGTATCCGTATGATTCCTGGGAGTTCCTCGCGAACTCAGTAGTTGCATGTGTGGCAATGGTTGTTGGTTACGTAGCCTTAGACCCGGGCGAGAGGAGACGTGGACATCATTCACTCTTCTTTGCCATTTTCGCAACGCTGCTGCTCGTCATGATGGCTCGCTGGAGGAGAATGGCTGAGTATTGGCCGCCGTTCGCAGTAGTGTTTGCTGCTTTCTCGCTGAAACCATGGTTTGAAGGAACTCGGTCGATCCTGGGTCGGCTACCGAGTGACATCATGGAGGAGTTAAAGCCATTCTTTGATCGCGATAGCATCACTACGTCCGAAGAGACAGGACTGCAATTCACAATCAAAACGGTTGCCGTTGCGGTTATCGCTGTAGTTCTTGGTGTTGCACTGTTCTTTAACTTGCTCGCAAGTAAGAAAGAGATTAGACAAAGCGAACGACACGATTACTACAAGCGGGGCGCGGAATGGTTGTATCAGCACGTACCGGCCGGACATATTATCTTTAATACAGACTGGGACGATTTTCCTCGTTTGTTTTATTACGACTCTAATCACTACTACGTCACCGGACTGGATCCCAGTTATCTCTATGACAAGAGTCCCGAGTTATCAGAACTCTACGAACGGATAACCCTGGGCAAAGAAGAGGACCCCGGCCCGCTGATCCGCGATCGCTTCGGTGCTACCTATGTCTTCTCTGATAATGAACATCATGATTTCTTCGCCAATGCACGGGCAAGTGGTTGGTTTGATATTGTCTATGAGGATGAGCAGTGCACCGTCTTCCGCATCCGGGACGAAAAACTGTCACCGCTTGAGCTGAAGGAAGGCGACTCGGTAGAAACAACTCCTGACGGTGGTAATCAGCCCTAGATGAGGTTCATATGAAGGGTAACCTGAGAGGATCGATCGCTGGTTTAATTCTTATAGTGTGCTTTGGTTTGATTGTCAGCGGTTGCCAAAAACGTGTGGCTGAAAACACCGGGCAGGATCAACCACCTCCGTCACCGAAGCCCGCAGCTTCTCCGCTAGTTGGTTTTGCCGCGGATCTGCAGTTCATCAAGAATGGACAGTACACGTACGTCTATGTTTTTTCTCGGAAGGATGGAAAACCTCTGAATGCGGAGGACGGCCAATTCTTAAGGACTAACGCACCACAGATGGTCGATTGGGTCAAAACAGATGAGGGCAAAAAAGTTATTGGAGGAACCAACTTCAACCTCGCCGAAGGTAATCTTGGTTTGCTGCAGAAGAGATTTGTTGTCGAGGATTATTCCGGAAAATAGATCGTCGTGCTAGTTGTGGTCTCAGGGCTCCAACACAACTTTCCCAAAATGCCCACGGTTTTCAATCACCTCATGAGCCTGTCGCGCTTCTGACAGCGGCAAAACCCGGTCGACCACTGCACGAATCATTCCGTCTCTCACGAACTTCGTTGCCTCGAGCAACTCGGCCTTAGAACCCATGAAGGATCCGAGTATCGTTAGGTGACGATAAAAGACTTGCCTTAGATCAGTTTGAGCGTCAAAACCGCTCGTAGCGCCACACGTCACCAAGCGCCCATTGTTTTTCAACGAACTGATTGAACCCGGCCACGTTGCGGAACCCGTATGTTCGAAAACAACGTCAACCCCTCGACGTTCCGTTAGACGCCTCACTTCTTTCGGCCAGTCGGCGCGTGTGTAGTTGATTGTCTCGTCAGCACCAAGTTCACGAGCCTTCTCCAACTTTTCATCTGAGCTCGCAGTAGTAATAACACGCGCCCCTCTCAACTTGGCGATCTGAATACCAATAGAGCCAACTCCACTGCCTGCGGCATGAACCAACACGTCTTCACCTGGCTGAACATTCGCGCGCGTCACAAGCATGTGCCAGGCAGTGACTGTAACCAGGGGTAGTGCGGCTGCTTCGTCCCAACTCAAGTTCTGAGGCTTGGGAAAAACGTTTACTCCTGGCACTGCAACAAACTCAGCGTAACCTCCATCGCGCCTGTAACCGATCATGTCGTACTCGCGACAAAGGTTATCTCGACCACTCAGGCATGCTTCGCAATGCCCACACGAAACGCCGGGTTGGACCATCACTTCTTCACCAGGCTTTACCCAGGTGACCAGCTCCCCCACTTCACTCACGATGCCGGCGATATCGTTTCCCAGGATATGTGGCAGAGGAATCTCAATACCCGGCAGGCCGTTTCGAACGAAGATGTCGAGGTGGTTGAGAGCACAAGCCTTCACTTGGATCAGAACTTCGTTTGCTCGAAGCTTTGGCTCGGCAATATCGGTGTATTCGAGAACTTCAGGGTTGCCATGTTGTTTGAAGATTGATGCTTTCATGATGAGGATTTTAAGGGCTTGAGGTGGGATTGCAAGGGAGCGGAATTCTTCTCTGCGTATTCTCTGCGTTCTCTGCGTCTATGCGTTGAAATGTGTAAGCATCTATTACCGCGGAGACGTAGAGGACGCAGAGAATACGCAGAGAAGAATTCTCA
>DATEXA010000350.1:0-2242 GCA_035257465.1 Pyrinomonadaceae bacterium
GCCGTTGGCGTGACGCAATGGTGCTTCTAACGGAACGGTGACTGTTGTGGGCCGGATGTCGACTATACGCATGTTAGTTTAAGGAAGCCTTTATCATTTGACAGTTATCAGTTATCAGTTATTGCGGTAAGGTCCAGAATAGCCGAACGACAAATCATTTTGATGACTTTGTCTTCAATAGAAATGAAAAATTTAAATGACAACTGAAAACTGTCAAATGATAACTGACAAATGATTATTGCCAATCCAGACTCTTCGCCTTGTACTCGTTAAGCGTATGCGCCGCCTTTTCGACTCCTTCGGGCAATGGTCTCTTCGAGAAACTCTGGAAATAAAGCAGGCATGCATCTCGCCACCACACGGCGTCGCGCTCTTGTATTTCAAGTTTCCTCGAAACATCAGCATAACGTTCCGGATCAATCTGACTCGCGACTGCCGCCCACTTCTTTCTTGTCAGACTCACCCACTCAACTCCGCGTTGATAGTGCAAGGCAAGCTCGTCCCAAAGCGTCTTGCCTGATTTCATCCGGTAGTCCCACGGTACGTGGTGAAACCAGAGCAGGAACTCTTCGGGGCATGTGTCGATGTTTGCGAACAACGCACGTACTTCCGGATGATACTGCGCCACGGTATTGCTGCCAGATGCGGTCCGGTCAAATCCAATTCCCTTATCATCAGCACGATGGTAATAGACAGGGTTCCAGTCGTCGCGCGGAAATGAATTCCACCACGGCGCCGGGCCGTAATGATGATTGCCCCACATGATGTGATGAAGTCCGAGTGGTGTCATGTAGTCGACAACGGCTTCACGCGACTCAACCATTATCCGGGTTAACACTTCAACGGCGTTTGGATCGTGAGTGAAGGTCATCGCCACCCAGTCTTGCGCGATATCTTTTGACGCAAGATCCGGATTCCACGCGAGTCGGCCGAACGCAAACCAGTTTGCCTGAAGAAAGTGATGGCCAGTCCAATTTCGATCGGAACCTGTGTTGGCAACGCCGGCAATTCCGGTGAGACGTTGTTTGTAAAGACTGCCATCCACGATCCGGGCGACAGTTGAATGCCGACCCCTGGCGTAAGTATCAGCCGTAAAAAACTCGCGCCACATTGGCGCGAGAAAGACGAGGTGATTCGAGAACCCGAGATATTCCTGTGTGATTTGAAACTCAGGCATTAACTGTGTCTTTGGCATCGCGCCGAAGAGCGGGTGAAAAGGTTCGCGAGGCTGAAAATCTATTGGACCGTTCTTCACCTGGAGCAGAACGTTCGGTGCGAACTTCCCATCGAACGGCTGTAGATTTTCGTACGCTGCGCCTGCGCGGTCGTAACCGGGCTTCATGTCGTAAACAAAAGCGCGCCACATGATAACGCCCTGATGCGGTGCCACCGCGGCAGCAAGCATATTTGCGCCGTCGGCATGAGTCCTGTTGTAAGTACGTGGACCCGGTTGACCTTCGCTGTTCGCCTTAACTACGAAGCCGCCAAGGTCTGGAATGAGCGTGTAGATTTCGTCAGCCTTCTTTTTCCACCATGCAGCGACCTCCGCGTCGAGCGGATCCGCAGTTTTTAATCCACCAATATCGATCGGGGCAGAGAAGCGAGCTGACAGGTAGACGCGTAGACCGTAAGGTCGAAACACCGTGGCTATTGCAGCAACCTTTTTGAGGTATTCGGCGGTAAGTATTTGCGAGTCAGCGTTGACGTTGTTTAGAACCGATCCATTGATACCGATGGATGCATTCGCGCGCGCGTAATCGCGAAGTCTGGGATCGACGGTGTTAGGCAGAGCGTTCCAGTTCCATAAAGAGTGCCCTGCATATCCGCGTTCGACGTTGCCATCGAGATTGTCCCAGTGGTCAAGCACCCGCAATCGCAATCGCGGGCTTTCACTCACATTGAGATTTGCTATGGGTTGAAGTGTTTGCATCAGACGCAAAAAATGGAAAGTGCCGTAAAGTGCACCCATGTCGGTTTGAGATGCAATTACGATCGCTGCGTGTGAACCGATCTTCGTGGAACGAATTAAGTAGCCCTCCGTTCCCAGTTTTAAAAGTTCGTTTTCCCAGCGAAGATTCTCTATCAAAGATGAACTCGACGGAGTTCCAACCACCAGCGTTTCGTTACTCCTCGGTGTTGCCGTGACAGTCGGTGCATTTCCAAGAAGACCCGCTAACGCACTAGTCAATTCTGAACGAATGGCAGCAGAGGTAGCTGAATGGCCTGTGACACTAATCGACTG
>DATEXA010000351.1:0-4680 GCA_035257465.1 Pyrinomonadaceae bacterium
CTTGCTGACTGTGAGGGACTCGGCGAGAAGATCGCCTCGAATCTAAAGGCGCCATCCGGCGACGCCGCACTCGAATTTCTGAGAATGAAATCGACCAATGAATTATTGACAGCTATCCCGCCTCAAGATCCAACACAGCCACCGTTGCTGGGTCCGAATGTTGATGGATGGGTAATTCCGAAGCCGCCGGATCGGGTTTTCTATGAGCATCAACAATTACCCGTTCCAATGATCATTGGCACTACGACGCGAGAGTTTGGCTTTACAGCGCCAGCTGATGTGGTGCGTAAGTTCATCCAGAGCGTCAATGGCCCTTTGTCAGATCGTGCTCTCGCGATCTACGGCTTGGAGAATAACGGATCTGGAGTAAGTGATTCGATGTATGGTCCGGCCGGTGACCAGTGGTTTGCTGACATGGTCTTTCGATGCCCGGTCTCAACACAAGCTGCATCTCAAACGATATTGAATCGATCAACTTATCAATACGAACTGGCGCACGCCATTCCTGGACACGAAGCCGAAGGCGCTGTCCATTCCGCAGACCTGCCGTATGTGTTTGGCTATTTTCCACAGGCCGGAAACATCTCTGGAAACTTCAACCAGATTGATTTCAAACTCGCCGAATTGATCGAGACCTACTGGACAAACTTTGCGACGAGTGGAAATCCGAATTCCGCTTCACTACCCGTGTGGCCGGAATTCAGCGCCTCACAAAATTTCATACGATTCACGCAGGAGGGAGAGGTGAAAGTTATCGAGGGCGGCTTGCGTCCAACCCAGTGCGGCCTCTTTCGGGAAGTACTTAAGCAACGGATTGAACTAACCAGGTAGGTAGTCAATTAAATTATCAGGTCAGGAAGGGGACCCGGTCCCCGCAGGTTAGAGTATTTGAGTTGGCGGGGACAGGGTCCCCTTCCTGACCTGATAATTTTCTCCACTCAATGTCGTGAGGAGTTGCACGTAGACGGCTGATCATTTACTCGCCGGCTTCTGCTATCGCACTCCGGCTCTTTGGGAAACCAGCGAAAACCTCCTTTGGTGATCTGCACGATATCAATCGGTCCTCCGGCTTCCTTGTTGTCTTCAATCGACATTTCCAGCACTTGCTGAACGCCAGCAACCGTACCCTTTGACCACAAGCTCGGACGATCCAGGATCATCTCAGCCCGTTTACTAACCCCGACGAAAATTCTTTTGGACTTTTGCACATCTATCAAAGTGATCTGATTCTTAATCAGACTGATCGATCCATCCTTTTCGTCTTTAGGCGTCAACGCACTGCCCACAAGTTCCGGCTCGTCGATGAATCTCGCGAAGATCATGTCGACGGCTGCACCTTTCTTGAATGCCTCGTAACGTTCCCGATTTCTCGTCCTCATCTTCTTCAGCACATCAATCAGCGGTTGTTCAATCAGTTGTTCGAACTTTGTTCGTGCGTCAACAAGATTCTGAGACGATGTGAGAGCTTCCCCGGCAATCTCTCTTGGATCAAATGCTCCAAATTCAGCAAGGCCCGCGGACGCAACGAACGTATCTGCGATTTTGGTTATTTTGCAGACGCAGACAGTTTCACCGGTTTCCTCCGTCCGCTTGCTGTCAGCACCCATCACTATCTCCTGCGGGGTTACCCTGACGTAGAGAACCGTTGCGTTGGCGTTGGCGTTGGCGCAAAGAAGCACAAGCAGCAGGATCACGGCAAACGATTTAAGTTTCGCAGTCATGCTTTGGTTGTAGAGTATTTACTTCTTTGGGGGAAACTTGAGGGGGAAAGCTTCAACCTTAAAACGCATCGAAAGGGCACAAACCACTGGGCGACACGAACGAACAAATGAAGATGGTGCCCCGGTGCGATTCCAACGCGCGACCTTCCGCTTAGGAGTCTGATTCACGAGCCTTTTGTTTTCAATAGTTGCAGAAAAGCTTAACAAGCTTAGATCAGCTGATCATTGCTTCAACTGCTCGTTTGGCACCTTTTTTTGTGCCAAACAGTGTGGCCAAATCTTACTATCCCTTTCTACGATCCCGAATCCCAAACAGGACTCACTCACACTTTGTCTTACGGCTTTCCTTTACCGTGACCTTTTGCCTTTGCTTTCTCCTGTGCATTCGGGGCCTGCCCGCCACCCGTCGAAGTCTGCTTGCGTTCCTGCTTTGACGCCCCTTTAGACTGCTGCTTTGCCGGGTTGCCTACTTGTTCTCCGTGCGGTTGCTGTTGCACATTGCGCTGGGCATCTTTTCGATTGGGCTTTTGATTAGGCGCCTGAACACGTGCCTCTTTTTTCTGTTGCTGCTCAGGATGACGCACTTGCTGTTGAGCTTTCTTATCGCCACGCTTCGCTTCGGAGTTAAGCTCTTTTGTTTCTTGTTTGCGTGCCTGGTCTACCTGCGGCGATTGTTGGCGCTCGTCCTTAACCTTGAACTTTTGATTCCTGGCATTGTCGGAAATACGTTCCACACGCATCGTCTTCGCCAGATCCTTCCTTGGCGGCGACTCCCTGATATCACCACTGACATAAACCGGCGTGTCCCTGAGTTTCTTCGCAATGCCGGGCGGCAGATCGATCTTACCGCGTCCCCATGCCGAGTGGACCACCGCGTTTCTAAGCGGAGTCAGGGTTAAAGGATCGAGCGTTGGTCTCAACGATACCAATGTCCGACTGTCAATCCTTCTGATGTTTCGCGGATCTATAGCGCGACCCCACGCATCCACCGGCACGACAGTCACAGCGCCAGGTATGCCAAAGTTCATAAGTTGTCCAGGCATTATGGTGGCCCGCGTCAGATAACGCGGTTGCCAGTTGGCGTCGTAATAACGCGGCGCATAAGTGTCGCTCGGGCCAAGCGGAACCCAGCCGATCTGGTTTCCGTCGTTTAAATTAACAAAACCAACGAGGGCCGGAGCATAAGCCGGCGTCGTGTTTACGCCATCGGGAATCCAGTACCACTGATTACTCACATTGGCCCAACGTCCATAGTGATAGGGTGCATAGCCCCAGGGCTCACTCGATACCCACGTTGGCCCATACGGGTAATCGTTGGTCCACTGGCCCTGCTGATAGGGAACCCAACCTGAATCAACCCGTGGTCTCCAGGCATTGCCATAACCGGCAACATTTTGCCAGTCGCCGTAGTAATCTAAATCGTTGATGCCTGGAATGGTTGAACTCGCATACTGATAACTGGCGTTGCGCCGGTAAGGATCGTAATAGTAAGGATCGCTAAGATAAGCATCGTACTTGTTGTAACGTCCATCGTAGGAATTCGGATATTGATACCGGTAATAATCATCCACTTGATTTGCGGCGTCCTGCCCATTCAAGCGCGATAACGCAACCGCGGCTGCCGTCTGGCCCGCGAGCGTGAGCATTTCACCCTTATTAATTTGCCCAGACCCCGCCAATCCAACAACCTGCGCGAGCCCGCTCAATACTGAGACCAGCACACCGCCATTGTTGTCGAAACCGACGTTGTAAAGCCCGGGCTGATCAAAGGTAACCGCGCCGTGGGGCGTGGCGACTTCAAACAATTCATTAGGTGCTAAATAACCAACTTCAAACATTGCCGACCCGTCGCGGAGCGCGAGCTGAGTGCGGTGGTCTTCAAGCGACACGACATCAAGAGATGTGTTTGGACTGAGCCGCGCGAAGTTGCGTCCGCTAAAGGCGAGCGAAGCATGCGAGTTATTACGTGTGTAAATCCGATCTCCCACTGAAAAGGGTTGATTCGGTGTAGCGGCTGTCCACTCCACATTCGGGTCAGCAGCATTACTGTTCGGGAGGCTATCGCTGAAAGCGACCTCACCATCCACTCGTTGTATCCGAGCCGCATTAGGCATTTCCTCGGCGGATGTGGTCTGCTCATGCTTCACCCAATAGCCCACGCCTACAGCGGCGATCAGCGCAACCACCCCTGCCATGATCGTAATATGCGGCCATACTTTAATCCTGTTCATACACTCTCCTTCTCTGACGTTTCGCTGTCCAACTTAACCTAAGAATAGATCCGGCCATGGTTATCTCGTCTGTGGTAATGACTGTGCGAGGAACTACAAACCATCTGCAGGGATATCTCTAGCTGTCTGGTAGTTGGACCTTAGTCAACAACGTTAGGCCAAGTAAGCTGAGCCGTCTGTGCGTTGGGCCGCATATAGTCTTCAGTTAGCGACTGCCTATCAAAACCCATATGTGTGTTGTCGCACCGACGGCCAGCATTACCGCTTGTAATATTAAAAAGGGCAGGAAATACGCAGCCCTGAGGCGTGAATGTGAAGGAGATCCTGTCGCTCAGTGCAGCCAAGTCGTCAAGCAAGAAACAAAATGCTTAGCGTCGCCTCGAAAGTCTCATCATTTCATAGCACCTATTTGCAGACGATCAGCCGATGAAAACGACGGCGCGTTTCCAGTGGAGGTGTTCTGCTCGACTCTCGTGAATCAACGAGACTGGAGTTTGTCGATGTCGCCATCAAGGAGAATTTTGCCGGTTAAAAACGGTCAATCGGATGTCTTGCAAGACGAGACACTCCCCGCTCGAATGCAGACTCAATCAGGACTGCGCATTTCGGAGCTCCGCTACCGGCGTCTCTTTGAAGCTGCACGCGACGGAATACTCATTCTCGATGCGGTCACTTTAAAGATCACCGACGTGAATCCATTCATGACTGAGTTGTTGGGCTACTCACAC
>DATEXA010000352.1:0-11480 GCA_035257465.1 Pyrinomonadaceae bacterium
TGTCAAGGAGGGCATAGCGATTAACTCAATTGTGCTTGAGCCCTCCTTGACAGTCGGGCTACTGCACCGCCGCTATGACCAAGTGGATACATGACCTCCCTTGCCTTCTGATCCTTACATAACTGAGAGTTAATTTAGAAACTCCACACACGGCAGAGACCATGTATTAAAACTCAAGAATCAATTCTTGCAACCGCGATAAATCGGGGTTGAAAATAAGCTCAGGTTTACTCCTCCAAACGAACTAGTTCGATTTGGGTCCTTTGCGAGTGGCTGCGGACTGACGCATTAAACACCGCTTTGACTACTAACTGTCTGTGGAATTGGCCCAGGTGCGCCCGTGACGCACTGTGATGTTTTTCGCCTCTTCGCCACTTATTATGGATGAGACGAGAGGCGAGCACATGTGGATTTCTATGAAAGACTTGAAGAAAAGGGACGAAGTCACCATCCGCACTCAAAACAGCGAGTACCGGTTCCGCGTGACTGATCCTACTCAGTGCAAGGGACTTCTTAGTGGCGGATTACTTGGCGAGGTACAGCATGAGGCTGCTCTTTGCTACGAGGTCGCTGCAGGCGATCAGGAACCTCAGTTTTCCGCAAGACTTGAAATTGGACGTTGTGCATTCTTCTACGTGTACGTTAGAGATAGTTTGAGACGACTAACCACATCAGAAATTCTGGACGTCTCATTGGCAAGAATTCCTACTCAGGCATCAACAGAGTGTTGAGAGTAGCGATTGGCGTCTCCGTCGGAGATGTGATGTTTCTTAATTAATGGACACTTCGAGATTCAACTGACACGATCAGCAATCAAAGGCAGCCTTTAACACACACTGTTTTTTCAAGAAGGCTGACATGTTGATAGTTAACTTAGCGCGTTGGTTGAATCCTCGAGTAAGAGTTAAAGGAGTATCGACAATGAATGCCAAGATCGAAGTCCTGGGAATCTTGTTGGGACTACTGTTCTTCCCGCTGACGTCGGTGAACGCTCAGTCTTGCAATCCGGCAGTTGTTGACTACATCGTGCGCGACGAGAAGGGCAACGTCCTTAGCGGAGAGGAACTAAAGACTCTTCATCAGCAACTCCCTGAAACCATCGGGAATGCAGGCACCGCAGTCAGCGAAGTCTCTTTCACAAGCGATGGAGTAACTTACTACTGGCCGGAGTCAGTGGATTGGGATAAGGGCAAGAAGGTGTCGACATTGGAGTTTGCAAATGCCGCCACCTGCACGTTGAATCTTCCTCGAGTGGACCTTGAATATCATGGAATGAAGATGACTATGATCTTCGAGATTAGTATCGAGAGGCGTCAGGATGATCGACGACTGGTGATCGATTCGCTACCTTTTCAGAGTGGCACGTTTGTGCTGGATCTCTCAGGGTGGTCGCACAGTCGAGACAAAATGATTCCGGCGACTCGATGGAAGAAGTAAAGAGTTCTGGAACACAGATAAGATGCGAATCTGTTCGATCAAGCAGACGTCTGTGGCTGCTCTTTCTGCGGATTCCCTAACAGTTCCATCAATCCGTTGCTGGCGACACTGTAACTTTTGCTAGTTATGCCGTTTCTTGTTTTGCGATTCAATTGAGCGTAACAGATCAAGAAGACGGAGACTGTCCGCCCAATGCCGCAGCGTAAATATTCATATATCGCAACCGTCCTTTTCCTCATCACCCTTTTCTCAATACACGCCGCGGCACAGGACAAGAACATCTGGCAGGAATACCGGCCGAGCCTCGTCTTTGCAATGCCCATTAACGAGAAGTGGATCGCCTGGCAATACAACGTTGTCGTCTACGCACCGGAAAAGAAATTTACTACGGTCGGCGTAACCTTGCCAGGCTTTACATACAGGCCGTACGGAACCAAGGCTTCGGGCGGCTGGTTAGAGCTGTGGGCCGGGACGCTCTTCGCACCCTCCGACAACTACAACACCACGAACAGCTTTGAGATTCGTCCCGTTGGGGGCGTCAGGGTGTTCGTGCCGAAAACAGGGAAGGTGAACGTCTTCAACTTTGTGCGGTACGAGTACAGGGCCTTTCACCAGAACAACAACTGGACATCCCAGCCGCGAATTCGCGACCGCACTGCAGTAGAGATCCCTCTGGCAAAGGGTGAGAGAGCGTGGACACCTAAAACCTGGTACACGGTCGCCGATGTAGAACCGTTCTGGCGGCTCGACGACAAGTTCCTGGAAAAGGTCAGGGTGCGTGGCACGATTGGTTATATAGTCAAAAGAAGATTAGCTCTTGAGTTCATTTACCACGCCGAGTTTGCGGGTTCCAAAGGCCAGCCGAAACAATTTGTGGGCAACATCTGGCGTTTCAATATCAAGTTTTTGTTCCCGAGAGGGAAAGGTATTTTCCCCAGGATCGATATTGATGATTGAGTTAGTTAGTTCCACTGACTCCGCACTTCCCATCGATTGACCTAAGTTCAACAAAGCAACAGTCCGAACAAGCATTTGTCTTCTCTGCGATTCCCTACGGTGCTCTCCTCTGCCCCAGCGCCCAAGCAAGTCGATCTCACTCACTGACAACGAATGATTGTATTGCGATGTTGACGATTACAGTCGTACAAGACTCACTGTGGCTAGTCCGGTTGTCACACTGCTCTCGTGAGCTAATATGGCGAACAACAGCTTAGCCGAGCACGTTAATCGTTGGTGGACATGCTTTCACTACTCAAACTTGAACTCGAGAAGTTGTTTCGAGCGAAAAGCTTTTACCTCTCATTCGCTGTTCTAAGTGCATTTGTTGCACTCATGCTTTGGGGGTTCTATACCTATGCCGCTCGAAAGACAGGTGGTCAGGCTGTTGAGCAATTCAAATACACGTACGAATCGAAGCAATACTTCAACGGACTAACGTTCGCCCTCTACTCGGTCCTTTTCTCTTTTACGTTGCTACTCCCCATTTTCGTGTCCATGAGCGCCGGTTCACAGATCGCGAGTGAGGCGCGCTCTGGCACGCTGCGAATGATCTGTACGCGTCCGATCTCTCGCGCCTCGCTGATCCTTTCGAAGTTCCTGGTGAGTGCACTTCACGCGGGTCTGCTGTTGACGTTCTTCATTGTTTTGAATTTGGTGGTTGGCCTGATATTCGTCGGTTGGGGCAACCTCGAGCTTTATCCTGGTCCGCTTAATCTCGTCGATGCACCCGGAAAGATTATGCGCGATGAGGCACTTATACGGTTTGCCTATGCCGCATTGTCAGGTACCTGGGCCCTTCTCGTTATCGTTTCTTTGGCACTGCTTTGTTCAGTGGTGTTCGATTCGCCGGCACAGGCAGTCGTCATGACCATCGCGGTGTATTTGGCTCTCTATATCGTTGGCCGAGTGGAGTTCTTCGAGCAGTTGCGCCCATACTTTTTCACCACCGACATGGATTTCTGGCGCGACGTCTTCAAGCCGGATATTCCGTGGCAAAGTCTTTGGCATTACGCCTGTGTCTGCGGTGCGTATACGATCGGCTTATTGTTGACCACTCTGGTTATCTTCGAGCGGAAGGATATTGTGACGTGATATGTGGGTAAAGCTTGTGCTACTCCTTCTGTTTTGTCTGATGATTGTGGGTGCGATTCACTTTGCAGAGCCGCGTGAACCCGAAGAACGAAGTTCATCGGCCGAGGTTGCTCATTCGCTTCGTTTGCTCACCTGGAACATCGGTTATGCCGAACTTGAGGATGATACACGCGCTCATGACAAAGACTTGCCGGCGGTGGCGGAACTAGTCTTACGCCAGGACGCGGACGCAGTTGCCCTCCAGGAATTAACAGGCAATGTACAACTGAATATCTTGCTCGGTCTATTAAAGGGAAGATACCGCGGCGCAGTTGCGCAGCAAGGAAAGGGAGATCGCTTCGAAGCCGTACTGGTTAAAGATGCCGGTGCGAAATTTATTCCCGTGCCGGTTGGTGTTCGTTACGCTCTTGGTGCTTCATTCCAATCGCGCGGTGGCACGCACGAAGTGCTGCTTTTGAGCGCACACGCCGATGCGTTCAATGCTGCTCAGCGAAGGACCTATACCGAAGCACTGATAGATTGGGCCCAGGCTAGAGCGCAATCATCTGATGTTTTCATCGCAGGTGATTTCAACTTTGAACTCAAAGCTGCCAACGAGACGAATCTTTATACCGACAACGTGAAGCACGATAGCGAATCATACAGTCACATTCTTCGCTACTTTCGCGACCTTGGACGTGCAGCCGGCGATACGGCAATTAACGATCGACGAATCGATTACATTTTTGGTCCGGCTAAACTCAAACAAGTCGGACGAGTTGAAGTGTTGCGCGATGCTGCGGTTGGCCGCATGGACCATTGGCCGTTGCTAGTGGAAGTGGAACTTTAATATTCGATGTCAGACGTAGCTCTACAGACTGAGGAGTTGACGAAGCGATTTGGTGCCCGCACGGCAGTTGATCGCCTATCGTTACGAGTCGAAAGAGGTGACATCTACGGTTTTCTCGGTCCAAACGGGGCAGGAAAATCAACCACGCTCAGGATGTTATTGGGCCTGGTCAGACCCACATCCGGAGTGATCAAGTTTCCGCTGCGCGCTTCAGGCTGGGAGTACTTGCGGGCGCGTTCGCGCATAGGAGCAATCATCGAGGCGCCGGCGTTCTACGAGAACTTTTCTGGACGCAGGAATTTGCAATTACTTGCCTCCTTATCCGGCGGAGTACAACGGAAGCGTGTCGAGCAGGTGCTGGAAATTGTAGGCTTGCGAGACCGCGCGCAAGATCCAGTGAAGGTCTATTCGTACGGTATGCGTCAACGTCTTGGAATCGCACAAGCACTTTTACCAACGCCGGAGCTTATTATTCTTGACGAGCCTACCAATGGTCTCGATCCGCAAGGCATACAACAGACACGAGAACTCATTCGACGTCTTCGAGATGAATTTAAGTTGACGGTATTGCTCTCAAGTCATTTACTCTCGGAGATCGAACAACTTTGCAATCGGGTGGGAATTATTCACGAAGGACGTCTGCTTTATGAAGGTGGACCGGAGACACTGGTAACTCCAGCCAGCACGTACCGAATTCGAGTCGATGATTTGTCCCGTGCTTTTGAGTTACTGACCAGCAAACCTGGTGTTACGGTTAGTCGAAATGGCGATTCGTTTTTGCGGCTTGCTGCGGATGAAGAAAACATTTCTGCTGTAAATGCCTTGCTGGTCAGCAAGGAAATTAAGGTGTATGAGTTAAGCCCGGATCAGGAGACTTTGGAAGAAGCATTTCTTCGTCTGACTAAAACAAACTGACGTGCCTTGTGCTGGGAGCGCAGACGTCCTCGCCTGCCGCGTTTACCAACATAGGCCAGTGATCGATAATGCAGGGTCCCAATCGATAATGCGTGCAGGCGAGGACGCCTGCGCTCCCAGCACTGGAGGATAAATGAGTCGTTCACTTAACGGCAAAGGTTGGACTGAATCACGAAACGGGAGTGCTCAAGTTGCGCTGACCGTTCTTCGGGTTGGGCTGGGAAGTCTTTTTGTCTCGGTATTCTTCGAGAATCTTGGGAAAGGCCTATACAGTCCTTCAGGCTATTCCGGGTTAATTAATTACTACATCGAAAAAGGCCACGGGCCTCAACTGCTGAAGAGCGTTATGGCTCTCATGGCAAGTCACGCTACCTTTACTGGACCAATGCAGGGGTTTACTGAAATAACGTTTGGAGTGCTTCTGCTGATCGGACTCCTGACGAGGCCGGTCGCTCTCGCTGCGTTCTTATTTTTGAGTACGCTCTGGGTCGCTGAATGGGGCACTTCGTGGATCTGGGAACTATTAATCCCCATGATCGTTGCCTTCGCATTGATGATTGGGGGAGCAGGCCGCAAATGGGGAGTGGATGCGCTGCTGGCACGTCGTTATCCCCGGGTCCCTCTTTGGTAGATTAGTATCTCTGTGCAAGCTCTGTGTTCCTCTGTGTCTCTGTGGTGGAGGGAAAATTACCACGGAGACACAGAGAACACAGAGATTGCACAGAGGATCAAAAGCCATCACCGCCTGCTCAATATCTTTCTATCGCGACGCGTGCGAAGGTTATTAGAATGCGTGTCGATGCCAATATCGTTCCGCGAATTGTGCCCGCGATTTTTGAATGACCACCCGCGCGTCGTCGGTAGTCAACAGCAACCTCCATTGTGCGCACGCGCGCGCGCGCGGCACGCAACTGCATCTCCAACGGCCACCCGTAAGTTTCTTCACGGAGGTTGAGTCCGTCTAACGTCCTGCGACGAATCGCGCGAAACGGTCCCATGTCAGTTGAAGGAACTCCGTAGAGAACCCGGAGAAGAAACCCGATTATGTATCCGGCAACAACCTGATGAAAGATCATGCTGCCGGCCTCGCGATTGCCACGGGTTCGTGACCCAATTACAAAATCACTATTGCCTTCAATAATCGGTGTGACAAGTCGGTCCATCATTTCAGGACAATCACTCCCATCGCCATCGAGAAAAACTACGATCTCGCACTTCGGCGAGATTGAGCGCAGTCCCGTACGAAACGCGCGTCCATATCCGGGAATGGGTTCCCTAACGACCCGAGCACCTGCCGCTTTAGCAGTCTCGGCAGTCCGGTCCCTGCTGCCGTTGTCGACCACGACAATCTCGTCTGCCAGATCTTTCGGGACGGAGTTGATGACGTTCGCGATCGCTTCTTCTTCGTTCAGTGCGGCGATGATCACCGAGATAAATGGTTTTGGTTTTTCGTTACTCATTTACCAATTGATTTCTCTGCGTCACCTCGGCGCTCTCTGCGCCTCGGCGGTAGTCGTCTTCCACGTCACTAAACCGCAGAGACGCCGAGGACGCAGAGGTAGCGCAGAGAAAGACTCAAGCTGCGTCTACTCCAAAAGAGTAGTGCTTTGACGACGCGACCAGATCATTAAAATGCCGAGAATCAAGAACGGCACAAAGATAAAGGACTTCAACATAAAGATGCGATCAGGAGAGTCGTTAATCCAGGTCAGATACAGCAGAAAACTCGCAGCCGTTAGATAGAAAACCGGAATGGATGGAATGAAGCACAGGAAAAGTATCAGCCACGAGAAATACCATGCAAAATGTGGAGCGAGAAGAACCATAAACGCAGAAGCTACGATCAGGCCGCTTCTCAAATAGCGAATCTCATCGCTTCGTTGATTCCGCATTAGCCATAAAGACAACACGCCAAGCCCGGCAACAGTACAGATCAGATAAGCTGAAGCGGGCACGTTTGCGCTAAACAAACGACGCGCAACAGTGAGCAGAAAAAATTGCTCCCCGCTCACCATCCCTCGTTCACTCACGTAGCCCGGTAAAAAGCCCAGCACTCCCAATAGGCCGACACTGAGGTAGGGCAAATACGTGACGAGTATCGTACCTACAAATGCCAACGGCATCTTCCAACTCCAACGCTCATACAAGGCCGGGAACAACACCACTGGAAAGAGCTTCACACACGTAGCGGACGCAAGCAGAAATCCAGTTAGGGTCTCGTAGCGCTTGCGACGTGCGAGCAAAGCAAGGGCAATAAACGCAATTGCCAGCGCATCGAGGTGTCCACTCCCAGCAAACTCCCAAACGACCAGTGGATGCCAGGCATAGATCAAAACTCGTTGCCTTGCGAACCCAAATGAAGCAAGCAATTGAATGATGGCCCAAAGTGTGATGGCTTCACACCCGACCATCGCTGCTTTCATCCAGGTTACGGATTCACTAAGTCGGGTTATCAGAAGAAACGCACCTTCAGCGACAGGTGGATATATCGTCCGGGCATAATCGCGTCGATTGATGTTTGGATAGATCTTGTCGTCGCGAAGCTTAGCTAGTGATTCATCAGCTGGAATATATCGATAAGGATTGATACCTGCTGACTGCACTCGGCCGTCCCAGACGTAGCGATAGATGTCGTCTGATAAATAGGGCGGAGAGAAAAGAATGCTGAGGCGGAAGAGCGTAGCGAAGATTAAGCCGAGCACTAATAATTGACTCGAGTCTTTGGTGCCCAGGCTAAGCCATGCGACAGCAAAGTAGATCACTAATTGAATGAGGACCAGTTTGAGAAACCAACCGATGTCTGGAACCTCTTTGGAGTGAACCGCAATGCGATAAAAAACCAGCATTGCGACACCGAGTATGCTCAGCGTCACAGTCCACTTGGAACTTACAGGTCTCAACGTCGTGGACCCTTGTTCGCTCATATCGACATTCGGGTTGAACGCTTGGGACAGATGCGTTGCGGTCCTTCCATCTTGATTATCGAGTCCAGGAAGGCACGTGTGTGAGGGGCCGGATAAGATACGTCCAGAGATTCCGAGAAGAACAAGTCTTCGCAGAGTCGATTGAGAGTGTCTGCATCGTCAACATCGTACCAGGGCGGTAATATCTCAACCGGTAGGTTGATTTCTGCTGCGCGTTGTCGGGTACCTGCGAGCACATCCGATGTACTCCAGGCAATTTCGTTAAAAAGACTTCTATGCGCGTGCTTCAAGCCAATCAGGTAGTAGCCACCGTCTTCCGCCGCTCCAAGGACGACCCGATCACCGTCGTTCGCGAGCAACTCAATCGCTCGAATCAGGACCGATCTCGGTAGAGTTGGACTATCTGAATTGATTAGACACACGGCACCGTAACCTTTTCTCAAAAGATCGTGGGTCGCATTGTAGAGACGCTCGCCCAGAGAAATACCGCGTTGGACCAGTAACGTGAATCCATCAGGTAACACTCCATCAAACGCAGATTCTGAACCACGTGGCGTATAGACTACTAAGCCTGATGCTGCTTCCGTCTCACTCACACTTGCGATGTTAGCGGCCATATCACGGAGAAAACAGACATTGAGTTTGGCAGCCTCCTGCTCCGTCAAAGGCGGTACCAGCCGTGTTTTAACCTCGCCCGCAAGCGGTGCCTTCGCCATTACGCCGAGTGCACAAACGCGTTTGGATATCGTGTCGTATGTCATTAGGTCCTTTCGTTTGTTATGACTTGTCAGAATCATTGCGAGTATACGCGCAACCCTGTCCGAAATTGTTTGACCGACCGCACATCCTCGGCGAAAATCCTCGGCGTTCCAATAAATTTTCAGATGACAGGTGCGATCATGAATCATGAATCGTCCGTTAGGAAAGCTCACGAGATCGCCAGTGATGTTCTGGCTCCTGCGGCAACACAAAACGACAAGGCCGGAAGATTTTCTGACGAAGCTATCCAGTCGCTTGGTGATGCTGGATTGCTTGGACTAACGCTCCCAGTTGAAATTGGCGGCGCAGGGCTCGGTCCACGCACATTTGCAGCTGTGACCGCCACGCTTGCGGAGGCGGATGCTTCAGTTGCCATGGTCTATGTCATGCATATCCTTGGCACCCTGGCCGTTGCGGGAGCACGGCCAAGTGCAGCTCAGGCACTCGCACCCATCTTGGAAGAGATTGCTGCAGGTCGTCATTTATCAACGCTGGCTTTCAGTGAAACTGGCTCGCGCAGTCATTTCTGGGCCCCTGTTTCACGTGCGCGTCGTAATGGTGACGGCGTACACATCAGCGCTAAGAAATCCTGGGTGACGAGCGCTGGTCATGCGCAGAGCTACGTTGTGTCTACCCTGGCCCCTGAAGGAGCGGGACCGACAGATTCTACCCTCTACTTTGTCGCAGCAGCGACGAACGGTCTCTCTGTCGTTGGGCCATGGGATGGCATGGGACTGCGAGCTAACGCTTCTGCGCCGGTCGTGTTGGACGACTGCCGCGTTCCATCAGATTTTCAGCTTACTGACGACGGCGGCGGTTTTCCCGTTATGCTGAACGTGGTGTTGCCTCTATTTAATTTAGGATCAGCAGCAGTCGCCTTAGGTTTGTGCCGAGCAGCCCTCTCTGGAACTACGTCGCACCTTAAGAATGCGAAGTTTGAACATCTCGGTCAGAGCCTGGGCGAGAGCTTGCCGACGCTGCGTGCGCAACTGGCGACTATGCAGATCGAGACCGACGGACTGTCAGCACGAATTGACGATCTGATCGATCATCTTGAAACGCCGCGTGAGACCACAATGCTGCGAGTGCTTGAATCCAAAGCCGCTGCAGGCGAGGTAGCGATCAGTGTTACGTCTGCAGCAATGCGGATTTGCGGTGGCGCAGCATTCTCGAAGCACTTGAATATCGAACGGCTGTTTCGTGATGCGCACGCCGGTGTTGTAATGGCGCCAACGGGCGATGTTTTGCGAGAATTCATTGGGAAGTCTCTGTTGGGGATACCGCTCTTTTAAGTCGAGCCAAGGTTATGTGCTGAATCATGAGGGTGCTATGAACAAAACAATTTGGCTTGGGGCCGTTGCATACGATCCAAAAGTAGTCACGATCTGGGAGGGAATGCGACGGTATTTTCACGAGGAAGCGAGTCTCCCAGTCGAGGTCGTACTGTTTCAGAGCTATGAAGCGCAGGTGCTCGCACTGCTGGCCCATTCAGGTGACGTTGTGCCACGTATCGACATCGCCTGGAACACAAACCTGGCGTACTTACAGGCGGATGAGTGGAGCGGCCATGCCTGTCGGCCCATCGCTATGCGCGACACCGATCTCGGTTGGATGACAAAAATCGTCGCGGTCAACGGAGGTCTCATTTCAACGCTCGCGGATTTGAAGGATCGCAAGCTTGCGCTGGGCAGCCGCGACAGCGGACACGCGGCGATTCTTCCCGTTCACTTTCTTGAGCACCAGGGCATGCACGAGGGAAAGGACTATCAAACGTTACGCTTCAACAACGATGTAGGGAAACATGGTGATACCGGAACTAGCGAAGTGGAAGTGGTGCGAGCCGTCCTGGACGGACGCGCGGATGCAGGCGCGATCGGCAGCCCGTTTTGGAACACTGTCCGCAACGAACATCTGATACCTGAAGGCGGCCTTCGTGAGATATGGTCTTCTCCTGCGTACAATCACTGCATGTTTACGGCGAGACCTGACCTTGATCGTGAACAAGAAAACAGGTTTGTCGAAGCGCTCTTGGCGATGAGTTATGACAACCCTGCTCATCGCCCTATACTCGAGGCCGAAGGGTTGGAGCGTTGGCTAACACCTCACATCGATGGTTACGGTGACTTGCGCGAAGCTGCGGCCCACCAGGGATTCTTCAAACAGGTACTTGCGAAGTCGGCTTAGGCAGCCGTCATTAGTCTGACAGGATTGCAGAATTTGCAGGATGCCTTCTCTCTTGTTACTTCTGCTCATCCTGTCGATTAGAACTCCCATCGGTAACTTGGCACATGCTTAGCGCGCAGTTGAAAACTGTTGCCAGCTTCGCATGTTCGCACTCGCGCTCAAGGCGTGGCTCACGGCGGCGAATCACCTCCCTCTTGTTGATTCTGCTCATCCTGTCGATTAGAACTCCCCTCGGCGACTTGGGTTTGGCCGATGGTCATGCGCAGTTGAAGATTGTTGCCAGCCTGTTCGCGTGTTGGCGTTCGCGATCGAAGGCGTGGCGTACGGCGGCGAATGACTCA
>DATEXA010000353.1:0-8678 GCA_035257465.1 Pyrinomonadaceae bacterium
TGCTTTGTTCTTTAATCGGGACCACTCCACGACTAAGAACAAAGTACAAAGCACAAAGTTCTAAGTACAAAGCTCAATGTCTTACACAGCATGATAAGCATGCCGCATATCGACAATTTCTGTTACAGCTTCCGAAACAAACTCACCAATCTCAGTTGTAGTCGCGACGTAACCGCCTGTGCCGTTGGCGATGTCGGGTGTGCGATATCCGGCTTCAAGCACATGCTCTATAGCCAGCTCAATATCGCTCGCTTCCTGTTCAAGCCGCGCTGAGTGTCGCAACATCAAAGCTGCAGAGGCAATCGCACCGAAAGGATTCGCGATGCCTTGACCGGCAATGTCTGGCGCGGAACCATGCACAGGTTCGTACAATCCGACCTCACCACCGATCGTCGCTGATCCAAGCATGCCGAGTGATCCAGTAATCACGGCCGCTTCATCAGAGAGAATGTCGCCAAAAAGATTTTCAGTTAACACAACGTCAAAGCGACGTGGATTCGTAATCAAATGCATTGCACAAGCGTCGACGTAGAGATGTTCCAGTAGAACGTCGGGATACTCTGCGCCCACTTGCGTGACTGTTTGACGCCAGAGTTGCGAAGTCTCTAGTACGTTGGCCTTGTCGACTGAAGTAACTTTGCCACGACGCTTTCGCGCCGCTTCGAAAGCAACCCTGGCAATGCGTTCAACTTCTTCAACGCTGTAGGACATTGTGTTTACGGCAGAAGTGTTGCCCTCTGTGCCTGAAAATCCGCGCGGCTCGCCGAAATAGAGACCACCAAGCAGTTCTCTTACGATCAGCATGTCTGTACCGCGACTAACTTCCACGCGCAACGGCGAGCACGCAGCGATCGCGCTGTATGAAATCGCGGGACGCAGGTTCGCGTATCCGCCCAACGCCCTTCTGAGTAGGAGCAATCCTGCTTCGGGTCGTTGATGAGCAGGCAGCCTGTCGTATTCAGGCGAACCAACTGCACCGAGCAGAACTGCATCGCCGGCCAGACACGCATCGAGAGTTGTTCGTGGCAAAGGGGACCCAAAGGCACGAATCGCTGCGCCACCCACGAGATGTTCAGTGAATTCAAACGTTAAGCCTGAGATGCCGGCGATGGTTTCGAGCACGCGCACCGCCTGTGCAGTAACTTCAGGCCCAATGCCGTCGCCGGGAAGAACAGTGACTTTCAGTTTCATTACTTGCCTCTTCTTCTGGAAGAAATGAGCTTTGAACTTTGAAATCTGAACTTGGAACTTTGTACTTTGTTTCCGCTAATCCCTAAAACAAAGTCTCAAAGTTCAAAAGCCTCTCGATCAGAATTCAAAGTACAAAGCTCAAAGTACAAAGCTCGTCTTCAAAACCTAAGCTGCAGCAACTACCGACGACTTGTCCTCACCCGTTTTAGCGTGGGCGCTCAACAGGGATATTAAGTCCTGATCATAAACCCGCTTCTTGCGGTCAGCTAGATTCGTGAAGCTTGCGTAAGCAGCTTCAAGTTCGGCCGCGCTGATATCGTATCCGAGTTCTTCGAATCGAAGTGAAAGTGCATGGCGGCCAGAATGCTTGCCGAGCACCAGCGAATTAGTGGGTACGCCCACTGACTCCGGTGTCATGATCTCATAACACAGCGGATTGTTGATAACACCGTGTTGATGAATACCTGCTTCGTGCGCAAAAGCGTTTCGCCCGACGATGGCCTTGTTGGGTTGAACGTCGAAGCCAACGATGCTTGATAGCAACTGGCTTGTCGGATAGAGCTCCGCGGTGTCGATTCCTGTTTCAAACGGTAAACGATCGGCTCGCACCCGTAACGCCATCACGATTTCTTCCAACGAAGCATTTCCCGCACGTTCACCGATACCATTAATGGTGCACTCCACCTGGCGTGCGCCAGCCTCAATCGCGGCTAGGCTATTTGCGACTGCCAAACCGAGATCGTTATGACAGTGGACACTGATGATTACGTTTCGGTCCCGCACAACTCGTTCTCGCACTTTCTCAACGAGCGAAAAATACTCAGTCGGTGTTGTGTAGCCGACGGTGTCCGGAATGTTGAGAATCGAAGCTCCTGCCTCCACCGCGACTTCCAGCACTTCACAGAGATAATCGATGTCGCTGCGGGTTGCGTCTTCGGCTGAGAATTCGACTTCTTCAGCGTGGCTTCTAGCGTGGCTAACAGCCGCGCGCGTCATTGCGATTACTTCTGCACGAGTCTTCCTTAATTTGTGTTCAAGATGGATATCGGAAGTTGCACAAAAGGCGTGAATACGTGGGTGTGCCGCGCCGGATAATGCCTTGGCTGCCTTCGAAACGTCTTGCTCCGCCGTGCGACAGAGCGCAGCTACCGTGACCTCACGGCATTGAGTTGCCACGGCCTTGACGGCGGCAAAGTCACCTTCAGAAGCGATTGGAAAACCCGCTTCGATGACATCAACACCCAGCTCCTGAAGCTGCACAGCCATCCGTACCTTCTCGTTGAGGTTCATCGAACAGCCCGGTGACTGCTCGCCGTCGCGCAACGTTGTGTCGAAAACTGTGACTCTATCAATTGGCATGGGGATTCCTCCTGTGGGCAAGACGCATCGCAATGGTAAAGGCTGCCCCCTGCGAAGTCAAAGTTATAATCTTTATAGAAAGATAAGCATGTGTGATAAGATAACCAAACTTGCTCCTCTGAATAACCTTGAGTGAGGTTTGAATTTGGACGTTAACCAGCTTGAAGTCCTGATTGCAGTAGCCAATGAGCAGAGTTTTTCGCGCGCGGCCCAGTCACTCCACCGGACCCAACCCGCGGTAAGCCAGGCAATCAGGCGGCTTGAGAACGAACTCGGAGAACCGCTTTTTGACAGATCATCCAAGGACGGAACCCTGACCGCCGCCGGAAAAGTGTTGTTTGATTTTGCCGAGCAGATACTGAATCTGCGCCACGGAGCCCACCGGGCAATTAAAGAACTCAAGGACCTTCAGCACGGAAAGCTTTCACTCAGCGCAAACGAGTACACGGTCATGTACCTGCTGCCGGTGCTCTCGGTTTTTCGTGCGAGGCATCCGCACATCAAGGTCGAAGTGAAGCGCAGCCTGGCGAGCAGAATTGCCTCAGAGGTTTTGGGACGTGGCGTCGAAATTGGCGTGGTGTCGTTTAAGCCGACGGATCAGGCGATTGCTTCGATACCGGTGGTGATGGATGAGTTGGCACTTATCGTTGCGCCGACGCATCCGTTGGCGGATCAGTCTGTTGTGTCGGTGCGCGAACTTGGTGCGGAGTCGTTCATTGCTCATAACGTCGCGTCGCCTTATCGCGATCGAGTTGTTAAGACCTTCGAGAAGTACAAGACACCGCTGAACATCTCCATGGAGATGCCCACCCTCGAGTCAATTAAGAGACTAGTGGAGCAGGAAATGGGAGTGGCCTTTGTGCCGCGACTAACAGCACAGATCGAGATTGAGCGAAAACAAATTGTGGCGTTGACCGTGAAGGAGATGCGATTGGAGCGACGACTACAGTTGATCTTTCGCAAAGGCGCGACGCTATCGCATGCAGCACGGGCATTCCTGCGAGTCGCAAAGGGAAGCAATTGAGCCACAGATAGACACGGATGACACAGAGCGGAAAAAAATGGCATGACGTTAGCTTTCTGATCCGTCAAATCTGTGTGGATCTGTGGCTAAGACCGGCGGCTTTTCTTTCCGTAGCCAAGCTCAGCGCCGCCAGAGATGATGTGATCAACTCCCGTCGTAAACGTCGCTTCCGACGCAATGAATAAGCACAGCTTGCCGACCTCTTCAATAGTGCCCATCCGTCCAAGCACCTGCGCCGCTTCACCGTCGGCGCGACACTGATCCGGATCGCTTGATGCATCGATCGCTTCTTGCCAGAGCGGTGTGTAGACGTTTCCTGGTGAGACTGAATTCACCCGTACTCGATTTTCGGCTTCGTCAATGGCCAACGCTTTGGTGAACGCTGTGATTGCACCCTTAGTCGCGACGTATGTGGTCGCGTGCAGCTGGCCCATCGCACCGACAAGGCTCGAGATGTTAATGATGTTTCCCTGGGTCTGACGTAGATGAGGCAGTGCGAACTTGCAGGCCGCGAAGATGCTGACGAGATTCAGGTCGAGTAGGTCACGGAAGTCGTGTACAGAAAAGTTGTCTATCGGTTTGTGTGGCGGATGCCAGCCAGCGTTGTTTATGAGGCAATCGATCCGGCCATACCTCTCGACTGTTGCATCGATTAGGTTTTTGATCTCGAAAGTTTTTGAGACATCACAGGGAACGAATGTGGCTTTGCCTAGTCCTGCTCCGTTCAGTTCTTCACTGACTGACTCACCTTCTTGTGCTTTGCGAGCGCAGAAGACAACCTTAGCTCTGGCCTGAACAAAAGTTTGTACACAGCCTTTGCCGATGCCTTTGCTTCCGCCAGTGATGATGACTACTTTGTCTGTGTACATGTGTTGTTTGCTCAGGACCTTGGAGGTGTTGCATCTGGCGCCACAGATAACACAAATGAAACGGATCAAGCCTCAAAATCATAGAACATTCTTGATTCGTTTCATCCGTTAGATCTGTGGCCGAAACTGTCTTACAACCCCGGCACTTCCGAAATTCGTTTTGCGTACTCGTCAAACTGGCCCATGTAATAAAGCCGCGCCAGATCTTTCTCGAGTTTATTCAACTCCGCAACTTTGCCGGGCTCTGATTGTTTCACTTGCTGCAGTCGCGTTCTGATTTGCCTGAACACTTTCTCTTTCAACCAGTACCCATGATCGTATCGCTCGCCAATTGCTCCTGCCGAAGCGAGCTTGTCCATCTCCGGAGTTGTTAAGCCACGTCGCCACGCAGCCCTGTAAACAATCAATGCCTCCTGGAACGATTGGTTTGCGATCGAAGTGAAGATGGAATTAAGACCTTTCCAGCCTTCCTTATGGGTGTCGATGAGCGTGACAACATCTGGGTGCGGCTGAGCAGCACTCTTATAATCAAGCAATGAAAACTTGAAATCGATAGTGCGATCTCCGTCGTAGTCGTACTCGACCGTATCAAGAAATCCGTTGTTGTCAGTGTCGGTGTACTTAACAACTTCTTCTACGCGTGGGGCAAGTGGTTTTGGAGAAGGAGTCTTAACTCCGCCGTGGTACTCAGCGTTCTTATCGACTGTCCACGCGCCCCATTCTGCACCGGCAAGATGTAGCTTGCGGTCAAATACACCGACATAGAGTTTGCCGCCGCCGGAATTATCTTCGTCGAATTCACCGCGATCTCCCAATGAGTCAGATTGAGGGTGGCCATCGAGTCCCGGTTTTTCACCTTCACCAACCATGGCTTGCTGCGCAAAGTTGTCTCGTCGCCAGCGCTTAGTTGAATAGATGTCGATGTCTTTTGGTCCACCGAAACCATGCATCGCGTAATACATCTCAACGCGTTCCCAACGATGATCGTCGTCATCTTCATCAAACACGAAGTAGAGAGTCTTCCATCCTGCTGTGAAGAAGGCATCGTAACTTTTCTCGTGCGGCATGTACTTGAGTTCATCGATCCGTCGCCAGTTATTCCACTGAAAGCACTGGTCGAATTTAGGGTTGCCCTTTAAGGCCGGGTACTTGTGTACGAAGTTTTCGTACGGGACGCCGGGACCGCCCGCACCGCGCAGAGACATGTCGTAGTCGGTTTCATTTCCCTTGGTCGAATCGTTGTCGAGATCAAACGTGACGAACGCTTCGCTAAGAACGCCGGACAACCTGGTTTGATCCTTATCGAGAGGCGGAACCGGATCGAGCCAACGCATCGCCATCTCACTAACGCCGTCGCCGTCGTAGTCAAAAAATGCAAATGGGTTTTCCCAGTTCAGGCTTGGATCGGGCAAGGACTGCGGCGGACGATGAACCTTCAGAAAGATCGAGTTTCCGTTGTAATCCGGGAGCCAGTCATTTGTCCCCGTGTAACCCCAGTTGTCGTTTGCGAAATCAAACTTTGTCCAATCAAGCCAACCGAGCACGCCATCCTTCTCTACGTCGATGTAAATCATCCAGTGTGCTTCGGCCACGCTCCACTTATCTGGTCCCCATTCGGGCGGTTGCGTCACAAACGCTTCAAGATCTGCGCGGCCGTCTCCGTCGTTATCGGCCCATTTAATGTCTATGTCCAACGGACCGTCGTAGAGTCCATCGCCGTTCTTATCGATCTGAAGAACATCACCGACTTGATCCCCACGGGTGTCTGTTGGAAGCATGTCATTGTTTTCATCCAGCCAACGGACTCGCTTGCCATTCCACCAACGTTCGAGAATGTCAGGTCGACCATCCTTGTCTATGTCGAGCCTCACGATTTCATCGGAAGGTGAAGAGGACTTGAGAGCTGTCTTACGCAGATTGGGAACGTTTTGCTGAGCGACGGCAGTGATTGAGATGATGCCGAACACAAGGAGCACTGCAAGCGAATAGCTACGCATCTTTCGACCTCGGTTAGTCCGAATTGGTTCAAATGCTTTTTGAAATACGGTTTTGAGTCGAGGGCTTATAGCACTTGGAGTTTAGTTAGAACAAGATGCTGGATCGATTTTCGGTGAACGCAGACGCTGGGAGCGCAGGCGTCCTCGCCTGCTGCTGACCACTCGCGTCACTAACAAGTAATCAGCAGGCGGACGCCAGCGCTCCCAGCCCCAGCGTTTTTAAATCGATTCCTTGAAGTGCTCGAGGTTTTCCTGAATCTTTATCAACAACTGACTCTTCAAAGTGTTTTCCTTCAAATGTTCGGTGGGCACAGGTTGCCATTTGCCTGGTATCAAAACCTGGGAGTCAATAAACGCGTCGAGAGCTTCTTGCAGACCTTTCACTTTAATCCGGTCTTTCATTGCCAGGCACTCTTCAATAATAAAAACCATCGCATCGCCGGTGATCCGATGTCGATGATTGATGATTGCCGACCGCTCTTGAACAATCTTCAGGACTTCGTCGAATGGCCTGTCTAACGCTGCAATCAACTTCAGATAGCAACGCTGCAAGTTCTTGACGTGGCTGACACGCGCGGGCGTAACTTCGAGATCTTTCTTACGGGCGTATGACGCAGCCATAACGCGGCAGAAGACTTCCGGAGGCATGTAGGCATCTTCTTCGTCAGCGCTCTGGATTGCCTGTGCCATCAGATAAGCCGGTAAGGTTCTCAACAAACTTCGAATGAGAAAGATTGGTTTGTGCGTCAGGCCGTCTGGAAGTTTCTCAACGCCCTTCGAGATTTTTAGATCTTCGAAGTACCCGAGCGCTTTGTGGAAGTCTTTGATCTCATCCTTGGCGAGCACGCGCAGTTGTTCGATTTGTTCCGGCTCGAATCCAATACGCCAAAGGATGCGAAATGCTCTCTCTGCATCGAAGGCTTCGTCGAAAACTTTCAGACATTCTGCGTCTTTAAAGTTTTTCAGGTTCTCCTTGGTTCCCGACTTGATGAACGCCATTGCCTGCGCGAAGACCTGCACCAGAGTTCGTGCCCAGCGCCGTTGTTCCAGGAGCGATGCGGAATAACGATCGACGTCTTTGAAACGATATTTGTCATGTTTGGCAGCGAACTGTCGAATCGATCCGTAGTCGAGGATGGCGCCGCTCGCAAGGATGTTGTCTCCGTCCCAGGCTAACCAATTGAAGATGTATTCTTCCTCAAGCACCGCTGCAAGCTTTCCATATGAACGTGCGAAGTAATCCAAAGCATGATCGTAACGGGAGCCATTACTCTTTGAAATTTTCCAGATGCCGTTCTCGACTTCACGATCGATGAAATAATCAACCGAAGCTTTTACCTCGCGGTGGCGACCTTGCTTTAGGTAACGAAACACGTGAGCGGGCCTGATGAGATTTGGCGCGCTTCTAACGCCGATGGCCGTGCCATCACTAAAGCCAATCACGGCCAAACACCGTTCGGTTGGAATCCCCTGGCGATAAAAGATCTCAGACATGACTGCGCTACCGAGCATTTCGTCGAGCTCCGCAAGTCCGGACGCGTAGCCATGCTCGTCATCTCCGGTCTTCACCACGCCATCTGCGACCTCCTGTGCCCCTGGACTCAAGATCGTCGCTCCTGTCCCACGGCTGGAGATGTCGAAGGTCATTCCCTTATTTCTTAAACATCCATTCCAGATACTCCTGCCGTCGCCTGATGTTTTGCCTTGCTTGTTCGCATGTTGCGTCTGCAGGTAGCGGGTAGCCATGTAGGCATTTGGGCGAACAGAATTCGAGGGGAATTTGTTGTTCTGTTGCAGGTCGTACTCGTTGATGATCTGGAGTGAGAAGGTCTCGAGGATTGCAGTCTCCAATTCCTTATCCAGCACATCGGGGGCCTCAGTCTTAACTAAGCCCATCTCTTTTGCTAAAGGAAAATTGAAGAAGAGGACGCGACCGTGAGGACGATAGCGGACGCGATAGTCCACGTAACCATCCGGACTTACGTTTCGCCACGGATGGGTGCCATTGATCTCTTTGAACTTCCTGTACTTTCTTTGCACTGAAAGCAAGAAGCGGCAACTGAGGAAGTTTTAGAACTCTATCTGGAAAGAGTCAATTAAATTCTTGCATGAAAGCGCGTTAACCACGAATGCACAAAGACACAAAAGATCTTCTCCACTCGATTAATCTCCTTGGAGTGCGGCGGCCCTCCGGCGCTTTGTTACTGCAACCGCTAGTTTTTATCTAGTAGAAAGCGG
>DATEXA010000354.1:0-3192 GCA_035257465.1 Pyrinomonadaceae bacterium
TGCTTTGTTCGACACATCGGGATTTCGCCCGGCGGGCGACTGCGCCATGCCACTTGCGGGCGCCAGTAACACGCATCCGATCACGACAAAGTCAACTGGCTTCACCCGCGCAATCGTAATGTTAAATGTAGAAGCCGCAAAGCATATCACGCGTTCGTAGCTTCATTAACGCTCCCCCTCTAGCCGCCGCCCTGTGGGCGACGCGCTTCGCGTTGCGAGGTGGCTACACAATCGGAGGTCATGGCCTTATTCATCTTCCAGTTCTTTGAGTAGTTGCTGCTTCAGATGCCGGCGCGCTGCCTTTTTGATTGCGCGTCGCTGTGCCACTACCGCTTCTTTCTCCATTTGGCGTTCTCGTCGTGTTCGTAGTTCGGCAGCCTGCGGCAGGTGCTTTATCTTCGGCCGATCCGCGCCCACTTTTCGCTCTTTTGGTTTTGCGTACGGATCCATTAACTCTGACTACCTTTTGGACTCTGAATGACCAGCGGCGTTCAACTGCGAACGCCCTCATTTTGGTAAAATCAGCGAAGAAATTCGCGATGCCGATGATGACAACGAATTGAAGCGCAGATCTGTTTTTCATTTAACCACGAATCGACACGAATAAACACGAACAGCCACGGAGCGTCACTCCGTGCGTGCCGTGGCTTCAACGACCAAACATGGCAAAGCCATTCGGTATTCGTGTTCGTTATTTGGTTAATCGGTGTCTAATTGCATGATCAAATGAAGACACTTGGAATGATTGGCGGTCTCGGGCCGGAAAGCACGCTCGACTACTATCAAAAGATCAGCGCGCTTTATCGTGAGCGCACCGGCGACGGCAGCTATCCGCAGTTTATCATCAACAGCATTGATCTGAAGAGGGGACTCGCTTTCATGGACGCCGGCGATTTCACCGGCATGGCCGATTACTTGCTTCAAGCGATCGGCACACTTGTGCGCGCAGGTGCGGAGTTCGGCCTGATCTCAGCAAACACGCCACACATTGTGTTCGATGAGGTCGCGACCAAATCGGCGATTCCTTTGATCAGTATCGTCGAAGCGACGTGTGCAGCTGCCAAAGCGCGGAAGCTACAACGGCTTGCCTTATTCGGAACGCGCTACACCATGCAAGCCAGCTTTTATCCGAAAGTTTTCTCGCACGAAGGTATCGAGCTTCTTGTGCCTGAGCCGAATGATCAAAAATACATTCACGACAAATACTTTAGTGAACTCGTACCCGGTAAATTCCTGCCCGAGACGCGCGCCGGTTTGCTAGCCGTTGTCGATCGGATGAAAGCAAAGAACGATATCGACGGAGTGATTCTCGCCGGAACAGAATTGCCGCTGATTCTAAGCGACGCCGGTCACAACGGCATTCAGTTTCTCAACACGACAAAGATTCACGTCCAAGCTGCTGTGACTGAAATGCTGTCGTGAACGCCGTCATGAGTAGCATCAACCACTAATCAACACCAATCGACACGAATGAAACCATCAGCACAGTAGGAGCCAGGAGATTCCTAGAATTCGTGTTTATTTGTCTCCATTTGTGGTTAAGGACCGATCGGCAATCACCATTCACCGGTCACTAGTCACTTTTCACTGAAAAACCTGGGCGGTGAGGGTTTCGAACCCCCGACCCTCTCGGTGTAAACGAGATGCTCTACCACTGAGCTAACCGCCCATTTGGAGGAAAGTAATAAGTGCTTGGTTTAGCGGGCAAGGCGAAATTCGCCCAGTTATTTTGCGCTAATCTGTGAAGGGGACGTGACAACGATTTCCGGTTTGCCCTTATGCAAAGCAATCTTTCCAGACACCGCGACGGTTCGTCCTTCGTATTGTTGCGGCTTTGAGAACTGTCCGGCGCTCGAAGAAGGGATAAAGGCCGTAAACGCCTGATTTGGGTATTTGCCACCCATGTTCAAGAAAGTGTTGCCGTTGCTCAAGTGCTGAACGCCATCAACTCTGCCTGTTACGGTTGCAGTTTCCCCGACATGTTTTGCCGCTTCTACAGCGGTGTAATTGGAAGTTTGGGCACAAGCAGCGCAGAGCACTGCGAATACGGTGATCAATGTTTTTCTTTTCATGATCTTGTCAGAATGGATAAACCATTCTCGAATGTCGAGAATGGAAGTAGTGACCTGTCTCTGCCTTGGGAAGCGCTCTAACAGCCTTTGCAAGTCCCGCCACAGTCGGCACAAACGACAATCGGCGAATGATCTGGATTGCCGACGCACATCGCGACGACGGAGCGCGTTACGTTGTGCATGCGGATGAGAAGTTGACTGCATTTCCAGAACTCGAAGCGGCGATTCGCACTTGCGGCGAATTGTCTTGATGGAAAGACGAGATTTCTGCAAGTCGGCGTCGCCAAGCCGTTCTTGCTACCTCTGGCCTTATGCGCTCGGTCTTGGACCTTCTCCTGCGGCCCCTCTGATGGGTTTGGAATTGCCGGCAACACCGCCACCACCTTTGACGTCTTTTTCTGGCTGCAGGTCACGAACTTTGATGTGTCCTTTCTTCATTCGGCGCCACACGGAGCGGACCACACCCATATTGTAATCTTTGTTTTGTGCCTCCATGGCCCAATTATTTCGCAGCAATGTTCGCCTTAAGATGTCCAACTGACCCGATGAACGCAAGCATTTTTAGCGCTACCAAGCCTTAAAATCGCCCGCCTGTTCGTGCTCCTCGATTAGGTTGCCCCAACGGTTTTAAGGCATTTCCACATCTTTCCGCGTAACCTCGCGCCGGGTTTTACGCATTACCTCAGGTGACGGGCCAGAAATGAGTTCTCAATGACGAGAAATCAAAGAAGGCCAAAACAATGAAAGGAAACTAAATAAGATGAAAACAAGAATAATCAGCAAAATCCTTTCAGTGAAACAAGCGTTTCATCGATTGCGGCACTATATTCGTTGGATGCAGTCTGGTATTAAATACTGACCGGCGCATGAGGTGATCGACTGCGAAACTTCGCGTGTTCGACGGCATCATCCGGCTTCGTGTACCACAGTTGCCCTAACGGATTTAACGCATTTCCGCATCTTTCCGCGTAACCTCAAACCGGACTTTACGCACTACTTGTGTGAGCAAAGAAAGGAAAATGGAAATCTATGAACGATCACGACAGCGCAACCATAGTCATAACGTTTCTGCTTCTTCTTCCCTGGCTTGGGCGCACCGCAGTCTCGGCGATGGCGGTAT
>DATEXA010000355.1:0-15521 GCA_035257465.1 Pyrinomonadaceae bacterium
CAATCTCGACAACGCTCCTTCCGCAGCTATGCTCGAGAAAATCAGGTCCGAGAGCACGGATGTCATAGAGCTGAATCTCATTCAGTTGGCTGGCAAATGAATACTACCCTCATAACCGGAGCCTCGAGTGGAATTGGTGCTGCCTTTGCTCAAAAGCTCGCTGCCCTGGGACGAAATGTATTTCTGGTGGCGCGATCAGAAGACAAACTCATCACCCTCTGTAACGAGTTGGGTCGAATGAGTGGGAGTCGCGCTCAATACTTCGCGATCGATCTGACAGAGCATGACGCACCCGCTCGCTTATTCGAAGAGACACGTAAGCGTGGACTTGAGATTGACATGCTCATCAACAATGCGGGCGTCGGCTCCATGGGATACTTCTCCGGCCTCGACCCTGGTCGGGAAGTTGAGATTGTTGAATTGAACATGCGGTCGCTGGTTGAGTTGACGCAGCGCTTTCTCGTTCCAATGCGAGAGCGAAAACAGGGCACCATTATCAACGTCGCATCGACCGCAGCTTTTCAACCAGTTCCTTTCATGGCGACCTACGCTGCCTCCAAGGCTTTTGTGCTCTCGTTCTCCGACGCGTTGTGGGAGGAGAACAGGCCGTTTGGTGTACACGTGATGGCGTTGTGTCCCGGTGTGACGGAAACGAATTTTTTTGCGGCTGCAAAAATGGATCGTCCTCCTGTGCGTGGATCACAAACACCGGAGCAAGTAGTCGAAACCGCATTACGCGGTCTTAAGCGCAAGCAGAGTTCAATCATTTCTGGTTGGACAAATAAGTTAGTCGCTTTTGCCGTGCGACTGTTCCCGCGATCGATTGTTTTGCGGTTAACAGGAAAAGTGTTGAGACAGAGGTTTGGGTGAAGTTAGTTGCTTTGTACTTTGTGCTTGGTACTTTGTTCTTGAATGGAAAGTACCAAATGCAAAGTTGCTGATAAATACAAAGCACCAAGTCAAAGCACAAAACAAGTACAATTTTAAGGGAGCCCTCATATGACAGATCGCATTTTTAACTTTAGTGCTGGTCCAGCAGTGTTGCCGGTTCCGGTTCTCGAAGAAGCTCAACGCGACATGTTGAGTTTGCCGGGTGTCGGAATGTCGGTAATGGAAATCAGTCACCGTTCTAAAACATTTGACGAGATTATTGGCCACGCTGATGCAAGCCTGCGCGAGTTGCTGGATATTCCGAACAACTACCAAGTCTTATTTCTGCAGGGCGGCGCCAGTTTGCAGTTCTCAATGGTGCCGATGAATTTTCTTCCCGCGGACGGCAGCGCTGACTACCTCATCACTGGTAGTTGGGGCAAGAAGGCTTTAAAGGAAGCGAAGAGGGTGGGAGTTGTAAATGTCGCGGCGACGATGGCGGACGGCGGCTTTACTCGCGTTCCTGCTCAGGACGAGATCAATCTGAATCCTGGCGCTTCATATGTACACATCACGACGAACGAAACAATCGAAGGTGTCGAGTGGAAGCAGGAACCCGTGGTCGGAGACGTGCCACTTATCGCTGACGCTTCGTCAGACATTCTTTCGCACCGGATCCCGTTTAATAAGTATGCGATGATTTACGCGGGCGCTCAAAAGAATATGGGTCCAAGCGGTGTCACGCTTGCGATCGTACGTGATGACCTTTTGCAGCGTATTCCGGACGGCCTCCACACAATGCTCGACTACCGCACTCACGCCGAAAACAAGTCGCTTTACAACACACCAAACACGTGGGGAATCTACATCCTCAATCTCGTCTGCAAATGGCTGAAAGACAAAGGCGGGCTTGCGGTGATGGAACGTGAGAACGAAGAAAAGGCAAAGCTACTTTACGACGCGATCGATTCGAGCGGTTTCTATCGTGGTCACGCTGACGCAGACGCTCGCTCAATAATGAACGTGACGTTTCGCCTTCCATCCGAGGAACTTGAGAAGAAGTTTGCTGCCGAAGCAACTACCAAGGGTCTCGATGGCCTCAAGGGACATCGTTCAGTCGGAGGAATTCGTGCCTCAATCTACAACGCGTTTCCACGAGAGGGAGTAGAAGCCCTGGTTATGTTTATGAAAGAGTTTGAGAACAAGAATGGGTAGGGGAGAATTTCGGATTTCGGATTTCGAATTGCGGATTTGCTTTCGATTATCGTCGACTATCCTTGATTCACTCACGTTGGCTTTCCAGCTCTTCCATCAGGCTTGATAACTCAGACGGCAATGGAGCCTTAAACTTCATTCCCTCACCTGTCTTCGGATGATTGAATCCAAGCTCCTCGGCGTGCAAAAAATGCCGACCCAGGTTTCGCACCACCGCACGCAGATGTGCGTCCTGAATCGTATTGTCACGTCCACCACCGTAAGTTTCATCCCCAACAACCGGGTGTCGAAGCCATGCAAGATGAACGCGGATCTGGTGCGTCCTTCCAGTTTTGAGCTCGACATCGACAAGCGTGAACCGTTGGTAACGGCGCCGCATTTTGTAGAGCGATACTGCATTTCTGCCTCCACGAACGACAGCCATGCGAGTTCTATTAGCTTGGTCACGTGCGATCGGCTGGTCGATTAATCCGTTCTGCGATTCGAGATGTCCATGCACAAGCGCCAGGTAGGATTTAAAAACTGTTCGATCGCGAAACTGATCCGCCAGATTCTCCATCGAACTCTCGGTCTTCGCGACAACCAGCAGACCGGAGGTATCTCGATCAAGACGATGGACAATGCCCGGACGCGCTGTGCCTGTAGCCGAGGGAAGGTTTTGAAAGTGAAAGGCAAGAGCGTTTGCCAACGTACCTGATTGGATTCCAGCAGCAGGATGCACAACAAGGCCGGCAGGTTTGTTGACTACCAATAGTTCGTCATCTTCATAGACGATATCGAGCGGAATGTTTTCAGGAGTAAAAGACTCAATGGGTGCGCTGATGAGCTCGACTTCGATTTCGTCGCCAGCTCGAAGTCGATATGAAGCCTTCGCGCTTTTGCCGTTTACGAGAACATCTTCGTTGTCGATCAGACGCTGAAGACGTGCGCGACTCCAGTTTGAGATTTGCGATGCGAGGTAAGTGTCGAGACGCGAGTCAACGTTCACCTGGTCTACAATGAAATTGAGGGATTCTTGAAGCATGTCGGATTTCGGATTGCGGATTCGCCTTTCGATTATTCAGATTGAATTCGGGGCTCAAAATTTGAAATTCGCAATCCGTAATTCGAAATTCTCAGGGAATCGGCTCGAATCTCTTCACCAGTTGTTTGAAGCGTTCATCAGACCGTAGCCCGTCGAACATCGGTTCAATCCGGATGAGCACCAATCCCGGATGCCGGCTCTCGAAGGCTTTATTCAAATACTCGATCGCACGGTCGTTGTCCTTCAATCCTGCATAAACAACCGCGAAGTAGAGTCCTGATACATAGCGACGCTGTGAGAGTGCTTGTAGTTGATGAAGAATTGCATGCGCTTCCGCAACTTTGCCCGCCATCGCGTATGCAAAACCCAGTGACGAAGAAGCCTCGGTTTCATTTGCAACTACCTCATCGGGGAGTGGTCCAGTCGGGGGAGCCTTAATTAATTCACGCAACTCCGCAGTTGCCTCGTTGTACATTCCCTTTTGAACATAGGCCAGCCCGAGGTAGTGTCGCGCAACCCAGAAGTCAGGATCGCTTTGCAGAGTCAACTTATATTTCCCAATTGCGTCGTCATAGTTATGTTCGTAGTAGGAGTAAAGACCAGTGTTTGAGCTGATGATCGGCGAGAGTGGATCGAGGTTGTGGGCTTCCTCAATTTCGGCCTTTGCCCGGTTGAACTTCCCCATCTGCATCAAGTACGACGCGTACCACTGATGCGCAGTGGGGTACTTTGAATTCAACTTCAGCGCCTGCTGGAAATCACTTTCTGCCCCCAGCCAATCCCAGTCGTAAGAAAGTTTTACAAACGCACGCGACGTGTAAGCTTCGGCAAGATTGGAATCCGCGTCAACGGCTTTCTGCGCAGCCGCCTTGGCTTTCGGCATCTCGTCCAGTGGGCGTGCAACGCCGATATCACAAAGAAGTGCGTACGAGTCAGCCAGTCCGGAAAATGCGAGTGCAAAGCTAGGGTCTCGCTCTTCAGCACGCTTGAAGTAGTCGATGCTGTTGCGGAAGCCCTCCTCATTTCTCTTGTTCCACAAGTAACGACCCTTCAAATAAAGTTGATAAGCCTCGGCATCGTTGCTGTAACGCTTCGCAAGCTTCTGTTCGTCATCACCAGTCAAACGCACGCGGAGGTTTTCCGTGATCTTTCTTGATACTTCATCCTGTACCGACAAAATATCAGCTAGCGCGCTCTTGTACTCGGCGCCCCAGATTTGAGAACCATCCGCGACTTTGATCAGCTCCGCCTTAATCACAACCTGATCTCCAAATTTAACGAGCCGACCAGACAATACTGCACCGACGTTTAAGCTTCGCCCGGCATCTTGCGGATCTTGTCGGCTGTTCTTGAACCGAAACGCTGCGTTGCGTGACATCACTGTCAAACCAGGAAGCTGCGAGAGACTATTGGTGATGCTCTCGGTTAGTCCGTCTGACAAATATTCGGCGTTCGGATCATTGCTCTCGTTTGTGAAAGGTAGAATCGCGACCGAACTAATTGGGACCGGCGAAGGTCTCAAATAAAGGAATCCGATAACCAGCAGCACAATCAGGAAACCCAAGCCCGAATAGATCACAATGTTCCTGTTGAGGCGAGTCTTTGGATTACTGATCGCATTGGTTGCTGGAAAGTGCTCTGCCAACGTTTCGAGCGGTACACGATGGTGAGTTGGTAAAGCCGAGTTGGTCACTGTCTCGGCCAAGGTTCGAGCAGCTGTTCTCTCCGACGTCGCAGTGTCTGACACTGACGAATGAAGTTCATCGCGCAATTGTTCCAGGTCTAGTTTGAGATCGGTTACCGTCTGATAACGTTTGCTCCGGTCCTTGGCCAGTGCTTTGGATACAATGCGTTCGAGTTGTCGTGGGACCTCCGGGAAGTGATGAAACAATGGAGGTGGTTCATGATCCAGAATGGACACCCTCGTGTGACTGTCCGTTCGACCTTTGAACGGTTGCTGGCCCGCAACTATCTCATACAGGACCACACCCAGACTGAAGATATCTGAGCGCGAATCAATGTCACCACCTTCTGCTTGTTCAGGTGACATGTAGCCTGTTGTGCCAATTACCGCACCGGGATTGGTCTGAGTGACCGGAATCGTAATGGCTTCTGGATCCGCTGGCGTCGTTTCGAGTTCGGTTAACTTTGCCAAACCAAAGTCGAGCACCTTCACAAAGCGATCGCGAACGAAACGATCCTCGCGCAACATGATGTTCTCAGGTTTGATGTCGCGATGAACAATTCCTTCCTCGTGAGCAGCCTCAAGGGCCATCGCCACCTGGATTCCGATTCCGAGCGCTTCATCCAGGGTCAAAGGTTCGCGACATAGACGATAGCGGAGCGTCTCACCCTCAATATATTCACTGGCAATGTAATTGATGTCTGGCGAGTCGCCGATTTCGTAGATTGTTAGGATGTTTGGGTGATTGATCGTGAGAACCGCCCGCGCTTCCTGTCGGAAACGCCGCAGTCGCTTTTCTTCTTTTAGAAGTTCGTTGGGAAGGACCTTGAGGGCAACTTTTCTGTTATGTTGCTTTGCATCCTCGGCAAGAAATACTTCTCCCATCCCGCCCTTGCCCAGCCTCCGTAAGATGCGATAATGCGCTATATACTCAGGTATTGAATCATCAGTTCCTGGGTTGGGCGTGTTTGATTTGTCGGGCATTAGGATGAATGTTTGCGCGACTCGTCATGCCAGGTCGGGTCAATCGCATTGTAGCACCCACCCAGAAAATTGAACTATTTGTCGCCATATACACCAATAAATCGGCAACAATATTCTTCTAATTCTCAAGCGTCCACTCAACAAGCAGTCAGAAAGGGCAACAGGTTTACACTTGAAAGCATCGAACCGCCTGCAGCTAGCAGACTCCCGAGATCACCTAAACTATAATCCAGACCGTATGCCATTTTGTTCATCACGTTTTCTGCCAACCATGCTGCTGCCGGCACTTCTCATCTTGTTCGCTACTGCGATCAGTAGCAGCGCGCAAAAACCAAAGCCATCGCCAACTCCAACGCCGACCACGGATGAGCAAAGGATCGTCACGCAAATTCGTCGCGTGCGACTTCCCATCACCGTCACTGATAAAAAAGGTTCATTTGTGCCGGGGCTTACTAAGGACGACTTCATCATTCTCGAAGACAAAGTCCCGCAGCAAGTCGAAACTTTTTCCGACGACATCTCGCAGACGACACCACTTTACATCGGTGTACTGATCGATACCTCTGCTTCAACTGCGGGTAAGCTGAAATTCCAGCAAGAGTCGGCGATGAACTTTATTCAAACCGTCGTCAAGCCTCGAAAAGATCGCGTGTTGTATGGAACCTTTGACGATGAAGTGAAGTTGCGTCAGGACTTCACTGACAAACTGGATCTATTGGATCGAGCAGTCTACGCAACGAAGCAAACCGGAACGCATACTTCACTCTACGACGCGGTGTGGCAGTTTTGTGATGAGAAGATGAGATCGGCGCCAGGGCGGCGTGTGCTTGTGCTCGTAACCGACGGTGGAGACACGTTCAGTCGTGCCAGCATGCGAGATGCGATTGACATTGCACAGCGAACAGAGACGACCGTGTTTACGATCTCAACTAAGGCAGGGTTCTTGAGCACCGTGCCTGGTGTCGAAGCAGGCCAGGTCTCTGACTCTAACGATCGTGTGCTGCAAACAATGGCCGAAGAGACCGGAGGCATTGCGTTCTTCACTGGAGACATGCTGTCACTTGAAAGGTCCTTCACGAAGATTTCGAAGGAATTGCGTGCACAGTACCTGGTGACGTACGACCCGGCAAACAAAAACTACGACGGCACATTCCGCAAGATTGATGTCAAACTTGCCGGTGGTCGAGGGGATCTGAAAGTAAGAACCAAGCGCGGTTACAAGGCAGTGTCGGACGCGCCGTAGCAGAGCTCGAAAATTGATGAATCGTCAAAGAACATCCAGACGTTCCCTGTTGTTATTCATTTCTCTGTTGGTGGTTGCTACTGCTGCCTCTAACAGCATGTTGGCGCACAATCAAACAGGAAGTGATAGAAGCCTGCCTGAGGCGCTTCCGTCTCCATCGCCCACACCTCGGAATCGTGAAGAGGTTCCGCAGGACTCTGATGAAGTAGTCAAAGTCGAAACTAACCTCACGAATTTGTTTTTCACCGCCGCCGACAAAAATCGTCGATTCATCAGCTCGCTTAAAGCCGAAGACATTCGAGTACTCGAAGATGGACAGCCTCAGGAGATCTTTACGTTTCAACAGAACATCGATCTGCCGCTTTCCATCGCAATCTTAATTGACACGAGTCGTTCCGAGGAGCGAACGCTTCCTGATGAAAAAATCGCGGCTCGAGCTTTTCTCGAAGATGTTTTGAAGGCGCAGAGAGATGAAGCTGCGATCTTGTCGTTCACAGGCGAGACAACTCTGGAACAAGGTTTCACCGGCAGCATCGACAGGCTCAGAAGAGCGATCGATCGAGTTGAGTTTGTTCCGCCTTCCGGTTACGTAGGTGGTGGCGTTGTTGTAAATGGAACGCCTCCGATTTCAGGTACAAACCAAAGCATAGCGGGGTCGACTGCAATTTGGGACGCGGTCTGGGCCACGTGTGAGGAATTGATCGGCATTTCGGCCGAGCATACGCGAAGGGCCATCATTCTTCTTACGGATGGTGAAGACACGAGTAGTCATATGAAGATGCACGAAGCCATTGAACGTGCTCAGAAGACTGACGCTCTCATCTACGCCATTGGAATTGGCGACCGCTATAGTTTTAATGTTGACGAAGGATCACTGCGAAAGATCGCTGAACAAACGGGCGGCCGCGCCTACTTTCCGAAACACGAACAAGACCTCCAAGATGCCTTTCTCCAGATTCAGCGCGACCTCCGCGAACAATACCTGGTGGCGTACTCACCAACGAACAAGACCAGAGATGGCTCGTACCGACGAATTGAAATCCAGCTGGTCAATCCCACTCTAAAGCAACAGAACCTCAAGCTGAACTACCGTCCGGGCTATTTTGCGAAGACGTTGACCCTGGAGACCGCTCCGCGAAAACGCGGGCCGTGATCAACGACCAGATCCTCAGGCTTGGAAACGAACCTGTCCCGGCCAGCGTAGATCCCCTTACCAATCTGAAACTTTCCGTGGAATTCCGCCCCCAAAGCGCCCGTAAATCTAAGAAAACAACAGTGTGTCAAACCTTGGCAAAAGCTGTTATACTTCCTCATACTCGGCGGGTTTTCTCACGCTGAAGCCGTAGGAACACCCATCTACAAACTCTCGAAAAATCCCAAGACTCTTTCGGGCTACTCCGACCTGCTGCAATGAACGCCAGTTCCTCCGACCGAGGCCGTGTCCTGATTGTCGACGATGACGACAGGATCCTCGATCTGCTCGTCGAACTGCTGACGCAGGAGGGTTACGAAGTGTCTGGAGCTAAGAATGGTTCTGAGGCCATGGATATAGCCGTGTCCTTTGAACCTGACGTAGTTATTAGCGACGTAGTCATGCCCGTTGTCGACGGTCTGGAACTCTGTCGGCGGTTGAAGGACGACGAGCGAACTACGTATGTACCCGTCATGCTAGTCAGCGGCATTCGACGGTCGGATGACGACGGGCTTCTCGGATTACACGCCGGGGCTGATGACTATCTTGACCTGCCGTTTAGACATGAGGAGTTGCTGGTCAAAGTGGCCAGGCTCGTTGAGCGCCACCGAATTGAAAAGCACTACCGCGAGATTGTCGAGCAGGCTGCGGACATTATTTACACCCGTGACATGAAGGGGTTCATCACCAGCATCAACCTGGCGGGTGCACGCTTTTTTGGACGCTCTGTGACAGACCTCATTGGCAAACACTTGAGTGAGCTGGTTGGAGATGCGTCTGCCATCAGCGACATCGAACAAACATCTAGCCACAGCGGGAACACTGCTTTGCGTTCGACTTATCGTCTGCGTGATGCGAAGGGAGAGTTCCGTTACCTCGAGGGCGTTATCACGGTCGAAACCGATCGGCGTGGCAATCAAATCGGAGTGCGCGGAGTAGTTCGCGACATAACCGATCAAAAGACGGCCGAGCAAGCTTTGAAAGAGAGTGAAGAGCGGTATCGCCAGTTGGTTGAGTTATCTCCTCAGGCAATCGCAGTGCACACTGAAGACAAGTTCACCTATCTCAATCCGGCAGCAACGAAGCTCTGGGGCGCATCCAGTCCTGAAGAATTAATCGGGCGATCGATCTACGACTTCGTGGATCCCCAGTCACGCCAGAAAGTGCGAGACCGAGTTGATCAGATGCTGCGGAAGCAAATGCCGTCCTCGCAAGTTGAACAGAGATGTGTTCGGCTCGATGGTGAGTTCGTTGATGTTGAAGTAACCGGAATCCCCTTCACTAGCGGCGGCAAGTCTTCAATTCAAGCTGTCTTCCGCGATGTCACAGAGCAGAAGCGAGCTCGCAAAGCATTAAAGGAAACCGAGAAACGGCTACGCACCGTTATTGGCAGTGCGTCGCTGATTCTGTTCGCAACCGATAAGAATGGCACCTTTACTCTCTCAGAAGGCGAAGGGCTCAACAGTCTTTCTCTTAAGCCAGGCGAGCTTGTTGGCAAATCAGTTTTCGAGGTCTACGCAGAGCAGCCGAGAGTGCTGGAGAACATCCGTCGCGCTTTAGCTGGAGAGACATTCACATCTCGCACGGAAGTTTTTGATCTCGTGTTTGAGATTCGCTATTCACCGCTCACCGATGAGCAGAACAATGTGCTTGGAGTTATCGGGGTCGCGATTGATGTCACCGAGCAGCGCCGAGCCGAAAACATCATTCGAGAAAGTGAAGAGCGTTACCGTGAACTGTTCGAGAACGCAAACGACATCATCTACACCCACGATCTAAAGGGAAACTTTACCTCGCTGAATCGTAGTGGTGAGCTATTGACGGGTTATTCCAGAGCAGAGGCGGCGACGATGAACGTGGCCGACGTGATTGCACCGGAATACCTGAAACTTGCGCGCGAGATGATTGCGCACAAAGCATCAGAAAGAGTGTCGACAGTCTACGAGATCGACATCCTCACGAAAGAGGGCCATCGCGTGCGACTGGAAGTAAGTACGCGTCTTATTTTTCGTGAGGGCAAACCAATCGGAGTGCAGGGCATTGCACGCGATCTGACTGAGCGAAAGCGCTCTGAGGAAGAGTTACGAGAGACGCAGGCGTTCTTCAACAGTTTCATGGACAACAGTCCTGCGGTCGCGTTCATGAAGGATGCGGAGGGCCGATATGTCTACGTGAACAAACCGTTCGAGCGTTTGTTTGGTAAAAAGCTCAGCTTCCTCCAGGGCCGCAAGAGTTTTGATTGGCTGCCACCTGGACTTGCAGAGGAAACTCACCAGCATGATCTTAAGATTCTCAAATCAGGCAAACCTGAAGAAATAGTCGAAGCAGTTCCCACCGAAGATGGAACCATTCATCACTGGCTCGTATTTAAGTTTCCCACCATCGATTCAGCCGGTAACCGATTTGTAGCAGGCGTCGGTGTGGATATCAGCGAAAGACGGCGAGCGGAAGAAGCGCTGGCGCACCAGGCGCAACGCGAAGCAATGTCACATCGAATATCGCAGGCCATTCGGAGTTCCCTGGAGAGTCACGACATTTATCAAGCGGCAGTAAGGGAACTAGGGACCCACTTGAACGTGGATCGTTGCTCACTATTCATGAGAGATGACAATTCCAGGAGCGCGAGAAACGTTGCGGAGTATCACGCAGACGGAGTGTTGCCAGCAGCAACTGATTTCGAGTTGACTCACCTCCAAACCCTGATAAAGGCGCTGGACGAAACCGGTGTGTTGCCTTTCGACGATGCCGCCAACGACGTACGTATTTCTGATTTGTACGAAAACATTCTGTCGAAGGCAAGCGTGAAGTCGATCATGTATGTGGCAATCAGAGTGGGAGACGATGTGCCCGCGGCGTTCGCGCTTTCGACCACAAAGCAGTTGCGACACTGGAATAATTCAGACATCGAATTAGCGAAGGCGGTCGCTGATCAAACTGGAATTGCTATCAAGCAAGCTGAGCTTTATCAGAAAGCAGAAACTAGCTCCACCAGGGAAGCGTTGGTAAATCGCCTCACAATGGTTATTCGGGCCTCGCTTAGTTTGCCTGAAGTTCTGAGTACTGCGACGCGTGAGTTGGGCCGGGCTCTCGCAGCCTCCAGGGTTCATCTTTTCCTGTATCAAAGCGAAGACATCAGTTCGCCTCTGGAACACGAATACTTGGCTGACGGCGTCGAAAGCATTCAAGACATCGCAAGCAATTACAAAGATCCTATTGGCCGGCAGTTGTTGTCCACCGGACAGCCGCTGATTATTAGTGACTCATTGAATTACGCGGATGGTCCAGCAACTGTGAGCGCTTATGTCCGACACCACGCCAGTAGATTAGGAATTCGTTCACAGATCAATTACCCGTTGATCGTGAAGGGCCAGTTTCGTGGCGTTCTCTGCATTCACCAAACGGACAGATTGCGCTACTGGGCGGAGGAAGATGTCGCACTGGTCGAAGCATTGGCTGAACGTTTGGTGATTGGTATCGCGCAGGCGGAATTGTTTGAGATGGTCGCGCGCGGTAAGACTGAGTGGGAGACCACGTTCGACGCGATGTCCGATGGCATTTTCATTTTTGATCGTGAAGGCGAACTGAAACGCGTCAACCGTGCCGGTGCTGCGATGGAAGCGTTACACCCCCGGGCGTTGTTGGGCAAAAAGTGCTGCGACATTCTGAGCACGAGCAGAGAAGGCGAGACGTGTATTGTCGAAAAAGCGATCGAAGACTGTCGCAGTGTGACGATCGAAATCACTCCCACTCGTTTGAACCGTCCTTTGCTCGTCACGATTGAGCCTGTGCTCGACAAATGGAATAAGCCGCTCGCAGTTGTATGCACCGCACGCGATCTTTCAGAGATGCGTAAGGTTCAGGCAGTGGCGCGAGAGCATCAGTCGCTCCTGACAAACATTCTGGAAAGCGCACGCGAGTCGATCTATGCGGTGGACACGGAAGGCTTTTTCAAATGGTGCAACAGTGCCACGTTAAAAGGACTTGGCTTCAAGCTTAGTGATTTTATTGGCCGCCCACTGCTCGACATGGTTTACGAAGGTGATCGTGATTTGGTAAGCGAGAAACTCACTGCGGCACTCAACGGCGTACCACAGACCTACGAGATGCGTTACTTCGCTCACGATGGCAGGCTACGTCACGCCCGAGTAGACAACTCACCTCTTGTCGTTGAAGGACGAACAACCGGTGTGCTGGGAATCGCACGCGATATAACCGAACAGAAAGAAGAGCGTGAACGTGCAGCGCGCGCCGATAAATTGCGCGCACTCGGACAGCTCGCATCCGGTGTTGCGCATGATTTCAACAACTCGCTGGCCGCGATCCTGGGTCGGGCGCAGTTGCTGCGGAGACAACTAAACGATCAAGCACTGATTCGTAACCTCGACATTATTCAAACGGCAGCTGAGGACGCCGCCGCGACAGTGAGGCGAATTCAAACATTCGCCAGAAAATCTGCGGTGAAAGAGTTTGAGAGGCTTGAGGTTCGCGGACTACTGGTTGACGCAATCGAGATCACGAGAACACGTTGGGAAAACGAAGCCAGGTTGCGAGGCCTGGAATACGAAGTAAATCTCGATGCACAGTTGGAGATTAGTACTTACGGAAGCGCTTCCGAGTTACGCGAGGTCTTCGTGAATCTAATCGTCAATGCTGTTGATGCGATGCCACGCGGCGGCAAGCTCGACATAGCCTGTTGCCGAAATGAAGAGAGGGTGGAGTTGCGTTTCAGCGACAACGGGACTGGAATGCCAGAAGACATTTGTCAAAAGATCTTCGAACCATTCTTTTCAACGAAGGGTGCTCACGGAACGGGTCTCGGTTTGTCGGTGAGCTACAGCATCATCGAGCGGCATGAGGGAACGATAGTAGTGACCTCGCAACCGGGTAGTGGCACTACATTCGTGATTGATCTTCCTGCGGCAGTACCGGAATCGGCAGTCGCGGAAGCAGTGGATAAATCCAATGCGACCCCCAGGCTGAAAATCCTGGTGGTTGACGATGAGCAGCCAGTCAGAGAGACGTTAGCTGAAATGCTGGTTGCTGTGGAGCATCGAGTTGAGCTCGCGGAGAGTGGTTACGAGGCGATTGAGAAATTGAACGCCGGTGATTTCGATCTGGTCTTCACTGATCTGGCAATGCCCGAAATGGACGGCTGGGAAACAGCTCGAGCGATCCGCAAACGTTGGCCCGACATGAGAATCGTGATGGTCACCGGATACGGATCAACCACTCCTCCTCCAGAGGGTGAAGAACATCTCGTGGATGGAATAATCGGCAAACCTTTCGACTTTGCTCAGGTCGGATCGATGCTGACCGCTTTGACCTCTCGAATTACAGAGATACCTGCCTAGAACGACAAAGACTGAAGTGCTTCTTAGTTGAAGTTCATTATTCCGGCACTGGCAGTAAATCCAACTCCAAATCCTACAACCATGGTTGGCCCTTTCCAATCATGCTTAGCTGCCAACATGAAACCTGTCGATGCGCTCGAGAGGTTTCCGTACTGTCGCAGGACTCTGTAAGACCCGTGGACTTTTAATGAGTCAGGACAAAGGTCGAGTTGGGAACACACACCATCAAGAATTTTCTTGCTCCCAGTATGAATCAGGCAATCGTCGACATGTTCAAGATCTCTCACCGGTGAGTCGGGGTGTTGCAGAACATTCTTGACCGTGGTTACTGCATAGTGTGCACCGCGAGTTGGGACGCTCGGCTGCATAAAATACTGTGGACGTCCCTTCAGGAATGGGTGTGAGCTGTTGCTAACCATCGTCAACAAGTTCATATCGCGTGGGTCGTCGTTGGTTAGGTGGGAGATTGGTCCGAACGCAGGCTTTCCTTCTTCTGTTCCTACGAGCAAAGCCACTGCACCGTCCCCGAATAGCATTGATTGGATCACGAAGGTGGTATCCAACCTTTGTTGCTCAAATTGCTCGGGATCAAGTTTCTGCTCCTTCCTCAATTTCAATATTTCACGGAACCCTAAGTACTCTTCCCGCAAAAGGGGAGCGACGTATGGCGTGTGTGCTTCTGCCATGACGACGACGGCGAGCTTTCCGGGATTTGCTGACAGGTACCACTGAGCCACTTCGATCGATTTCAGTAAAACAGAACAACCCTGGGCTTGCATGCTTACGGTCCGCAGATGCCGGGAAAGCAACCCATGCGTCTTGCCCATTACCTCGGAGGCCAGGCACGGCAACATGTGATCGGGTGTGTTTGTTGCTGCTACCAGCAGACCGATGCGCGCAGGGTCTCCGCCCCATTCGTGAATACAACGCTCGGTTGCGTTAACGGCAAGTTGAGTCGTTGAGCTGGTCGCGTCTTTTTGGTTGCCATCAAGAAAGTCAGGATAGTTTTGGAGCGCTGAGTATCGCTGATCGACACCCAGGGAACTGATTGTGTTGATTAGCTCGGGTGAAAGCTTGTGCATCAAGCTTCCGACGAGGTCTGTGGTTTTGAAAAGGTGATCAGGCGTTGAGGTAGCCGCTGATAAGAGGTTCATTGTCGTTGTGCTCCAAGAGGGGGTGGAGTTCTGGTCAGTTGCCGCTCTGCCCTTAACTCCGATCTGGTTCAGTTCGATCCTTTTCATAACAACACTTGTGCCGTCCATTGAATAGCAACTGAGAGTGACGCGTAAGCTCTTTTGAATAAGCGTTTAGAAACTTTTGGAGGGCGATTGAACAAACGTACGGTAGAGTTGGCTGGATACGAAGTAAACAGCTGGCGAAAATGGGTTACGAATTACTGAGGATTCGGGAGGTGAGGTAAACAGGGTGCTGATACTGAGATATACAAGTGATTACCTGGTAGCCAGATCTCAGATCTCAGATCTCAAGATCTCAGATCTCAAAAACTAAGAGCCATCCATTTATTAGGCAGACTACACCGATTCGGCTTTAAGCGGGGGGTAATCATCTCCTCCAAAGAAAATCTGCGTAATCGGCGTAATCTGCGGATGATCTACTTCAGCGAGTACTTGCCAACTGTCGACTCGCCAATGCTGCCGAAGTACAGGGCTCCATTTCGCTCGACGACATTGGATATCTCTGCATAGCAGTCCGAGGCACCATTTTGGAGATTGTCGACGACTCTTCCATCGGTGTTTAGTCCGAGGACGAATGAGTATCGCTTAGGTGCGGGCTGGAGAAATTTGGGAAGCCGAACGACGACCTTGCGTAGAAAAGGACTCGGAAGCAGTTTCGTGTCCAACAGATTGTCGCGAGGCGTTACGAGTGCGAGCCAAAACTTGTCTTTGCCGTTCGATAAGATGCCATCTGGAAAACCGGGCAGGTTGTCGATGAACACG
>DATEXA010000356.1:0-2499 GCA_035257465.1 Pyrinomonadaceae bacterium
ATTGAACCAAGGGCATCTCCGGCAAATTCTCGATCTTGAACTTCGTGCGTTAGAAGGGCGGATCATGCGCTCAGCTAAAACAAAGTTTTTCTTTAGCTGCTCTGATTCAGTGAAGGAGCTGTTGTTACGTGAGGGGATGGATAGCAGATATGGCGCGCGCCACTTGAAGCGCTCGATCGAACGACTGCTCGTAATGCCGATGTCAAACCTGGTGGCGAGTGGTCAGATAAGTTTTGGTGACTCGATCGATGTCGATTTGGACGACAATGGTTGCGACATTTCGTTCGCGAGACGTTCGTGGCAAACGACGGTTGACAATTTGTTTCTCACCGAACCTTCGGTAGAAGAATTTGGCGCGCGGTTGCATGCGGCCCAGCTCAGCCAGCAAAGAGTAGCTGCTGCATAGTACCGTGCTGGTTAATCCTTCGGTCCATACGCGTCGCGCAGCGGTGATCTTTGCCAATGTTGCAAAGGCGCAGGATCCTGGCATGGACACGCTAAGCAGGGAGGAGATGGAGTGGAACAAGCAATAAAAACGCGAGCCTTCATAACCGTTCCTTTGTGTTCTGCCAGAGAGGATTCGTGATTCCACGAGCATGTTTCGTAGAATCACGGGACTTCATGTTGGTCCAGTCCGTGTGGTATGGACGAACTTGAGGTTAAGATTATTAGAATTGATGCTTGCTAATATTGAGTGCGCTGCGAATCAAGCGGTGTTGCCGGCAGTTCCAGTCGCGCTGCAGCACCGCATTGTCCATAGACCTTTCCACGCGTCTCGCGCAGTGCTGCTTCGATTTGAACTCTTCGAGCCGATCTGAAGATACTCGTTTGTGCTCTTCACGGCTGGCGTAGCAAGCGAGACCCGTCTCCGAAGTTTCCTTGGCCGGCTTGTTCTTGAAGGAAATGATCTTTTTCGGATCGCCTTCTTCGATGAGTGCCTTGCCTGGTCCGTGACAGCCTTCGACGACCAGTCACACGTCCTTTCCAACTGCCAAGCGTCGTGAGCCGCCCGTGCGTGGTATGCGAAAAACTTCGTGGCATCCTGCCGCTTCACTGCCCACGTAATCGGCGCTATTGTATTGAGGTGATTCAGACTGGCTTAGTGCGACAATCAGGGACTGGTTGTGTGCGACGGACCGCGAATACCTTCACGTCGCAAGCCACGTCACCACGCAGGGTAGAGCGGCGAAGATAATCAATTTCATCATTGTAGTACTCTCAACTTGAGGCTGTGAAAATCCCATGGATTCTAAGTGCGGTTTCGCCCTCATCACTGTGGCGGCCATCCTATATACGTGACCACAAAGTTGTGCGAGACTTCGGTTCCACTCCGGCGACCAGTTCCAGCTAGCAACGCTAACAAAAGTGAATGTTGGAGTATGATTTCCTTTTTCGCTTACAGCCGGCCGAAGCGGTCGATTCAGAGAACGGAGACTTCCCTGTCAAGAGTGGCGCGGTTGCGTTCCTGTTCTGGCCCTCGTTTCGTGTTGCGTCAGCGTGGCGTTCGACTGACGGGCTTCTCGTGGCTTAGCCACAGGTCTTGCCATCCTGCGAGGGGTTGACAGCGTTTTCCAGCATCGCGCGCAACAGCTTGGGATGAAGGAGAAAGATGCAAAGGCACTTGATCCCTGGGATTCTTTTGTATCTTGCCATGACGTCGTTTGTGCTCGCGCAGACCGCCACCGGTGTGATTCGTGGAACTGTTCAAGACCCCGCTGGTGCTGTCCTCATTGACGTTCATGTGATGTTGGTCGACAAGGCTAGAAATCAAATTTGGGAACAAACTACGAGCGAGGAAGGTTTCTTTGAGTTCCGGGCATTGCCTTTGGGCAATTACAGGGTCGAAGTTGAACATCCCCAGTTCAAGAAACAGACGATTGAAGGTGTCGTGCTGCAAGTGGCGGAAACGAAAAACTTAAGAGTAACTCTGCAGGTTGGATCGATAAATGAGTCAGTTCTGGTTCAAGGCGACCGGGGTTTGCTCGACGCTTCGGATGCGAGCTTGTCTCAAGTCATCGATGACAAGCGGCTCCTGGGGTTGCCGATTAACGGGCGTAATGTAATGCAACTGGTCTCTCTATCCGCCGGCGTGATCAACGCGGGCCGTGCCAGTGCCACTCAACGCCAGGCCAATTACGGCCCTGCGTTCTCGGTTGGGGGGCAGAGAGACAACACGTCCGTGGTCCTGATCGACGGCATGGAAATCAGCGGTCAGGAACTGAACAATTATCCGCTAGCGATACCACCACTGGACTCATTGGCCGAATTCCGTGTTCAGACCTCCAACTACTCGGCCGAGTTTGGTGGCAATTCCGGAGCTGTGATCAATGTGGCTTCGAGGCGCGGCTCAAACGAATTTCACGCCACGTTATATGAATTTCTGCGTAACGACGCTCTGGACGCGCGGAACTACTTCAGCACAAAAGTTGATCCGCTGAAACGGAATCAGTTCGGCTTCGTCGCCAGCGGGCCGGTGTTCTTATCCAAACTTTACAACGG
>DATEXA010000357.1:0-5485 GCA_035257465.1 Pyrinomonadaceae bacterium
AGTGGTGCAAAGCTGCAGTACTACTTCAATGTGAAAACGTCGCTTATTACTAAAATCGTTGACGACTCACGAAAGTCTCAGACGATCCTCGAAGACTATCGTCCTGCAAAAGGAGTCCTTGAGCCATATCGGATGCGCGTAAGAACAGGTTCGGGCGAAATGGTTTTTGTTCTGCAATCGGCGACATACAACGTAGGACTCGAAGATCGACTCTTTGATGCCCCGCGTGCTGCTGAAGAACTAGACGTTGTCGGAGTGCTTCGCGAAGTGGGAAAGAACCAGGACGAAGTCGAGAAGCGTGTGACGGAATATGCATTCACTCAAAAGGAAACGGATCGAGAGCTCAGCGATAAGGGTGAACTAAAGAAAGAGACCGTAAAAATCTACGAGGTATTTCCAATTCCCAACCGTGAGCCAGTCCAAAAACTCATCAGTGAAAACGGAGTTCCTCTTTCGGGGGATCGAGCCGCACGTGAAGACAAGCGTGTGCAGGGGGAATTGCTGAAGGCGGAGCGTGATAAGGAGAAAGATGAGAAGGATGCAGCGCGTCGTCGGGCGGAGCAGCAAAAGAAGAATAGGGCGGCAGGTAGAGAGGAAGATGACGATCCGGAAATCTCGCAGTTCTTGAAAATCTGCGAGTTTGTCTCGCCACGTCGCGAACTGTTTGGCGATCGAGAAACGATCGTTTTTGATTTTCGTCCGCGACCTGACTTTAAGCCGAGTAATCGTGAAGAGAGTTTGATCTCAAAACTCGTCGGCACCATTTGGATCGATCCGGTCGACAAGCAAGTCATCAGGCTGGAAGCACGTCTCGCAGAAGGCTTCAAGATGGCGGGCGGGTTGTTGGTATCCCTCAAGCCGGGCGCGGCATTAGTGATGGAGCAAAAACGCATGGTGGATGGTGTTTGGTTACCACGCTTCGCACAAGTGAATTTGTCGGTTAAGGTGTTGATGTTTGGCGGCGGCGATTACAACAAGACGATCGAGTGGAGCGACTACAAACATTTTTCAGGTGACGTAAAGGACTACAAGATTGACGCTCCGAAACCCTAATGTCCGATATGCTTTAGCTTGTCGGAAATGGTGATTGAAGAGACTAACTAGTGTTTATGAGAGCCGACTAGAGAGCGTCTTGCAAAATCCAAGCTCTCATTCTCCCCAAGCTTCAGCTTGGGGTTCGTGGCGACTCGGAAAAGTAGTTAACCGTTTCAACGGTTTATTTTGAAACACTGAAGTCTTTCGGAAACCGTTAAAACGGTTCCAGTAGTTCATGTGAGCTCTGATCCCCAGGCTAAAGCCAGGGGAGAATGAGAATTGGATTTTGCAAGGGTCTTTAATGGTTATCGGACATCACGATGAAGCACGTAACTGTAATTGGTGGTGGTCTCGCAGGCGTTGAAGCTGCCTGGCAAGCTGCACGTCTCGGCGCGCAAGTGCGTCTCTACGAAATGCGCCCCGTCCGTCAAACGCCTGCTCACCGCACCGACAAACTTGCCGAGATCGTTTGTTCAAATTCTCTTAAGTCTGACGAACCTGGAACCGCGTCCTTCCTGCTCAAGGAGGAACTGCGAAGAGGCGGTTCGTTAGTAATGGACGTTGCAGCTGCCACTCGAGTTCCCGCTGGCGCCGCGCTCGCAGTTGACCGTGAGAAATTTGCCGAGTTGATAACTCAACGCATCGAGAGCGAACCTCGAATCGAACTGATTCGTGACGAGGTAACCACAACAAGTGAATCCGACATCACGATCATCGCTACTGGCCCGCTAACTTCCGAAACCCTGACTCTCGAGGTCATGAGGATCACAGGCAGTGAGCAGCTTTATTTTTACGATGCAATAGCTCCCATCGTCGCGGCCGATTCAATCGATACATCAATCGCATTTCGAGCGGCACGTTACGATAAAGGCGGCGATGATTACCTGAATTGTCCTTTCAACGAAGAGCAGTATTCGCAATTCTATGCTGCTCTGCTCGAAGCAAAGTCGGTCCCGCTTCAAAGGTTCGAAGAGACTCGTTGGTTCGAGGCTTGTTTGCCTATCGAAGAACTGGCGCGGAGAGGTGTTGATACCCTTCGATTCGGCCCGATGAAACCTGTCGGTTTACGTGATCCACGCACAGGGCGCGAACCGTACGCTGCGGTACAGCTGCGGCAGGAAAATTTAATGGCCGACGCATACAGCCTTGTGGGCTTCCAGAATCATCTACGATACGGCGAACAGGCACGCGTGATACGACTGATTCCAGGACTTGAAAATGCAGAGTTCTTACAGTTTGGACAAATCCATCGCAACACATACATCTGTTCTCCGCGTGTGCTCCGACCTTCCCTGCAGATGCACGAACGGCCGATCGTTTTCTTTGCCGGTCAGATCATCGGTGTCGAAGGTTATGTGGAGTCGGTTGCGATGGGCTGGTTGGCAGGAGTCAACGCCGCGCTTCTTTCTCGCGGTGATGATCTAGTTGAAGCTCCGATTCGGAGCGCCATCGGAGCGTTGGCACATTATGTCTCTCAAACAGAGACTAAAAACTTCCAGCCGGTAAACATTACCTTCGCACTTTTACCGGCGCTGGATGAACCAGAACAACGCCGCATACGTAAGAAACGTGAACGTCGTCAGCTTCAGGTTGAGTTGGGACTGAAAGAATGGAACGAGTGGCTCGAACAAAACGGTTTTGGTCTCGCGGCAACTCAGAGTCTGGCGACATCATGAAACTTATCCGCAAGCTATCGAGAGCATTGGTGGCTTGCTGCTTTGTACTTGGTCTTTGCTTTGTTCTGCAGACGTTCGCTCAGTCTGGAAGACGACAGGAACCAGCAAAGATTACCAAGCCGACGCCAGGCCCAGGTCCCATAGCAGATCCGAATCGACCCGGCGGTTCAATCAAGGCCTCTAAAAAGGATCCGGACGAGATTGAGGCGAATGATGTCGTTCGTATCAGTTCCAATCTCGTACCGATACCCGTTTCAGCAGTTGATGCGAAGGGAAACGCGGTCATCAATCTTAAGCTGGAAGATTTTGAACTGCGCGTTGATGGACAACCTCAACCACTCAGCGATCTAACCCGAGCGGAAACCAGCGTCAGGATGGCCATGCTGTTTGATAACAGTGGGAGTTTGGACTTCGCCCGGGACTTCGAAAAGCACGCGGCCATTCGTTTCTTTCGCAAGGTGATGCGCGCGAAAGATGAAGCTGCAATCTATTCGATCGCCACCGACAGTTACCTTGCGCAGCCACTCACCAATGACGTTGTTCGACTTGAGCAAACCGTCGGCGGGTTTGGAAAGCCCGAAGGTGGCACGTCGTTGTTTGATGCGATCTTCGATGCGGCAACGTATCTCAGGCCATACGCGGGCCGTCGTGTCATAGTCATCGTGTCGGATGGAATCGAGACTACCAGTCATCACACTGAGTTCGACCCGGTGATGCAACACGTCCTCGCTGACGACTGCCAGATCTATGTTGTTCAGACTGGACTCTACGAGGGTGCAAACTTGCGAGCACTCGCCGCCGAACGAAGAATGGAACAACTGACGGAACAAACAGGCGGTGCAGTTTACCTTCCGAAGAGCATCCCGGAACTTGACGTCGCCTTCGATCAAATTGCCGCTGACCTTTCGCAACAATACGTCCTAAGCTACTACCCGGCTCCTGAACACCGTGATGGTCATTTGCATGTGATTGATCTGAAAATCAAATCGAGAAATGATGTGCGGCTGCGTTCGCGAAGAGGCTATTATGTGCCGAAGAGTGTAGCGAATGCTGATTGGTAGCTTGCTCTTAGGTCTTTGGTTTTTGGTCTTGGGCCTTCGACATTAAAGATCAAAGACGAAAGACCAAAGACCGAAACCCTAAGACCAAACCTCCATCTCGATTACGCGTCCGGTTGTCCACCATTCTATGGAGCAACTCATCGAGCAATTCCTTGAACACTTGCGTTACGAACGCAACGTCAGCGCACACACCTTACGCAACTACGCCAGCGACCTTGAACAGTTTCTCGATCATTTAGCACCCGCGGATCCCGAGGCGGGAAAAAGAAAAACTCCTGAACTAAACACAATAGATCATCTGACAATTCGTGAGTGGCTCTCTGCGCTTCACACAGCTCAGAAGAGGAAGAGTTCAATTGCCCGCAAGCTCGCGGCGCTGAGAACGTTTTTTCAGTTTCTTGTTCGCGAAGGAATGCTGGAGAGTAATCCGGCGAAGCTTGTTTCGACGCCTCGTCTTGAGAAGAAATTGCCTAAGCATCTTTCGATCGAAGAAGCGATCAGATTCATCGAGACGCCCGACCCGGAAACGGACTTGGGTAAGCGAGATCGCGCGATGTTGGAATTGATGTATGCGACCGGCGTTCGCGTCGCCGAGTTAACGACGCTGAATTTGGGTGATATCGATTTTCGCAACCAGTTGATTCGTGTTACCGGCAAACGCAGAAAGCAACGTATCGTGCCGTTTGGCGAGCCAGCGGCGATGGCGATTCGAACCTATCTCACCGTTCGCGACACGTTTCTTGCCAATGCTCCGATTTCCAAACGTGACGAGGAGGCGCTGTTTCTTAATTATCAGGGAACGCGAATCACGACACGCTCAGTTGGCAGAATGGTGGAGAAGTACATCAAAATCTGCGCCGGCATGCACAATATCAGCCCACACGCCTTGCGCCATTCGTTTGCTACTCATCTCCTCGACAGCGGCGCCGACTTGCGCGATATTCAGGAACTACTGGGACATGCGCGGCTGTCTACGACTCAGATCTACACTCACGTTTCAATGGAAAAGTTGATCGAAGTTTACGACAAGGCACATCCGAAGGCGTGAGGGATGATTGCTGATTTCTGATTGTTGATTGGTTATGGAATGCTGCTGATGGTGGGCCCGCTGCATTGCAATCAGAAATCAGCAATCAGCAATCTACAAGGTCGGTAGATCATCGTCCCCATTCTGACTCTCGATGATCATCTGGCAAGGTGCGTCATATCGCGCAGTTGGCACCGCTTCGAGGCGACGCTCATCAATAGGATTGCTGCACCGCGCGCACACACCATAAGAGCCTTCTCGAATTCTCAACAGCGCTTGATCGATATCCGCCACGATTTGTGACTCTCGCTCGGTGAGGCGAAATGCGATCTCCTTGTTCACATCAATAATGGAAAGATCGACGCTGTCTTTGACGCCATCATCATCTGATTCCAGCGCTGCGGCCTGTTCTTCACTGACCTTCGCGACATGTTGCCGAAGTTGTTCTTGAAGGATTTGACGAAAATGTTCGAGTCTCTCTGCGTTCACGCGATAACAATTGAACGACCGTGAGGCAGTGGTTCGCTCCTGCTTTTGATTTTTAGCGCAGCGGAGTATAGCACAGCGCTTCGTGGATCATTGTTGCGGGTTTGGTCTTGGGACTCTGGTCTTCGGACTTCGGTCTCTGCAATTAGTGCACTGCAAACGGGCTACCCTCTGCAGATGTCTAATCAAAAGATACGGAG
>DATEXA010000358.1:0-4865 GCA_035257465.1 Pyrinomonadaceae bacterium
TAACGCCAAACTGGCTGACGTCGGCAGGCAGTTGTGACTGAGCCTGCGCCACCCGATTCTGCACGTTGACCTGGTCCATATTTCCATCTGTGCCGAGATTGAAAGTGACGCTCAAGCTTTCCGAACCGTCATTTCCATTGGTCGACTGCATGTACATCATTCCGTCCACGCCGCTGACCTGTTGCTCAATAGGGGTCGAAACAGCCTGTTCTATAGTGACAGCATCGGCGCCTGTGAAAGTGGTCGAGACGTTGATCTGCGGCGGCACGATTTGCGGAAACTGTCCGACCGGGAGCCCACGCATGGAAAGCAAACCCAGCATCACCGTTATGATGGCAATCACTATCGCAACCACCGGACGGTTAATAAAGAATTTTGAGATCATGAGATCCCTCAGCCCGAAACGTTTACTGTTCAGTACCTGTGAACGGCTTTGGCTTTACGACTTGTCCGGGTGTAAGTCTTTGCGCACCCATGACGACTACTGTTTCGCCTGCCTTTAAGCCATCGTGAATGATCCACGAGGATTCGGACTGTGGTCCAAGTGTGACGGATCTGATGCTCACTTTGTTATCGGCGCCCACTACAGCTACTCGGTGGGTGCCTTGTAGTTCTGTGACTGCTCGTTGCGGGACCAGCAACGCATCCTTCTGTGTGTTCATTGCCGCGCGGACACGAGCATACTGACCCGGACGCAGCGCATTTCCGGGATTAGCAAAAATCCCGGCGAGACGAATTGCACCCGTCTTCTGATCAACCTGACGGTCAGCGACGAAGAATTTTCCTTTCTGCGGATATGCTTTTCCGTCGGCCAAAAACAATTCGAGTTCGAGATTTTGAAGTGCTCCGTCTCTCTCAGCCGATGTGCCATATCGATCCAGGAAAGCGAGGTACTCCTGCTCGCTGATTGTGAAATAAACCTTGACTGGATCGAGTGTTGAGACGGTGGTGATAATGCCGCTGGTCGGACTGACGAGATCGCCAACCTGAGCTTGCGCGATCCCGGCGATGCCCTCAATTAAAGACGTAATTCTGGTGAATCCCAGATTCAATTCGGCAGTTTTGACGGCAGCCTGGGACGATTGAACTTGCGCCTGCGCCGATACGATCGCTGCTTTAGCCGTACTGACTGCGGCGATCACAGCCTTGATTTGCGCCTGCGCTGTTTCGATACCTGCTTTCGACGCCTCGACCTGTGCTTTGGCAGCTAAATTGGATTGCACCGCGTTATCCAAATCCTGTTGCGTCACTGCTTTTTTCTGTGCCAGAGGTGTGTATTTGTTTACATCGAGTTCGGTCTTGCGCTGATTCGCCTCGGACTGAGAGAGCTGGGCACGCGCCTGCAACAACTGGCTGTTCGCCTGTGCCAAATTCGCCTGGGCCTGTTCGAGTTGGGCATTAGCCTGACTTAATTGTCCCTGAGACTTCGCTAGATCGCCCTGCGCCTGGGCCAACGCGGCCTGAAATGGGCGAGTATCGATCTCAAACAGCAACTGACCCTGTTTGACCAAAGCACCTTCGGTGTAATCCTTTTTCAACAGGTAGCCCGAGACCTGTGCTCGCACGTCTGCGTTTACCATGCCTTCAGTCGTGCCAATCCATTCGCTGTAGATAGGGACGTCCTTTTGCTCAACCTGGGATACTTCGACGGCGAGGGGTTGAGGTGCTTCCTCGACAGGCTTCTTCGTGCGACCTACTACAACGAGCCCGACCACACACAACAGCATCGCAACGCCTACGGTTAATGCCAGCACCTTGTGTTTCCTTACGTTGCCGAGCAACAAGATCAAGATTCCACGCATAGTCTGTTTCCCGCTTTGTTGCGATCATTCTTTCGCCCGTCACAGATAGTTTAATTGCACGATTGGTTCGCACTCTTCTGTCATCTCGCTAAACGTTGCGGTAATTTGCTATCCGTTGCTTCGCGCAGTACTACCAACCGCGTCTGAAGTCGAGCCCAGGCGCGGTGGTTGGGGGCCCGTTGGTTCTACGGCCACTATTTAAAGGTGAACACGCTCTTCAAATGGATGAGGACGCCGGAGCCACGTGAAGTTCGTTATGCATCGAGGAAATCCCAACAAGCTTGCGTGAGCTTCAGCAAAGGGTTCACGCTGAGGAGAAAAAACGATTGAGGCGGCTCTCACGGAGTGCGGCGGACGAGTTTTCGGTCCTTCAGGCTCGGCTGCCAAGCTTGGTATTGCCCGATCTACTTTAGACTCAAAATTAAAGCTCTCAAGATCGACAAGAACCGCTTCAAGGTCGTAAATCCTTCCTAACAACCGGCATGTTTTGACGGTCGTGATTGCCGGAGTTTCGTTAATTGCCGGAGACTTCGGCACTCCGCTAAGTTCTCGTTGCTTCATTTTCAATAACTTACAAACGGCAAAGTAATTGCACTGTCTCCGGTGCGAGGTTTCAAACGAGACCATATGTTAAGAATCCAGAGAGAAGCGAACGGACAACTTGTTCTTAAGATTAGCGGTCGATTGGATGGAGAGAACTTAGCCGAATTGAAAAAGCTAATCGACTAAGAAGGTGGGGGGTCGGGGCATAATTTAGGATTTGCGATAGTTAACGCTAGTGGACCACGAGGCTGTTGGATTTCTAAGGGACCTGCGCGCGGCAAACACGAAGTTTGTGTTTCAGTGCTCAGCTGCGGCGTTGCCGTACAAAGCCAGCAAGTTGGCGCCATGGCATAAGAAGAGCTACGAGTTCAGGGAATCACAAATGTCTGGAAGAAGAGAAACAATTAGGAAGAGGCGCTCGCGACCGAGGCAGCTGATAGCTCGTCGAATCGAGAGTGCGGCGATTAAAGGGAGAGAGGGATATGAGTAGCGTTACAGGCGTTCTATCACAACCACCGGGTTACTTCGTGCAACCAGCTATAGCACCGCCGCTGAACAACCGCACACTTAAAGTTGGTGGCCGTCACAATATCGCACCAGCAGCCGTCAGTGATCTGTCGGTCATTTACCCGGAAGCGGTCGTGGCATCAAGTCAGGAACTTGGATGGCAGAATCTACGCGCGCTCGAGATGCGGCACACGACATGGGAATGGACCACGCCGCCACTGGAGAACCACTGCATCATAATTCAGCTGGGACCGTCGGTAGACGTTACGGCCGAAATCGGTGATCAGAGCTTTGAGCAAAGTCTGGAGCCTGGAGCGATCACCATCGTGCCAGCTGGAATGGCAATTGATTGGCGTCAGTGGAATGACGAGCCGGGTGAAGCACTTCATCTGTATCTCGATCCTCAATTTTTGCGAACGACCGCCGCCTCCATAGATGTTCAGTACAATCAGATTTCTATTGCTCCGCAGTTTGGAATCAGAGACGAGCACATACATCACATCGGCATGTCTTTGCATCACGAACTGAAAGACGCGAACGTGGTGGGACGGCTCTATGCGGATTCCCTGGCTAAGGTGCTGGCGATGCAGCTTGTCAGACGTTACAGCTATTTCAAGGATTTGCGGACGAGTCGTGGCGGGATGGCCCCGCGAAAACTGCGCAAAGCTATCGAGTTTATCAACAGTAACCTTGACGAGGAGCAGGCGGTCGCATTGCCTGCGGTCGCTGATGAAGTACAAATGAGTTACTCACACTTCTCGCGTGCGTTTAAACAATCCATGGGAGTCAGTCCTAACGTCTACATGACTGAACAACGGGTTGAGCGGGCCAAGAAATTGCTGTCAGAAACAGATCTCCGGATTGCGGACATCGCGCTGCGGACTGGTTTTGCCAGCCAGAGTCATTTTACGACCACTTTTCGCAAGCTTGTTTGGACCACGCCTAAAGCTTTTAGGGATAGGCGATAGATGAGAGATGCTGCAGCTAACCGCCTGAGCGCAACCGCCACGTGAAGCGATAAAAGAACCATGCAACATCAAAAATAAAACAGCTAAGACCGTTCCAACTAGTTTCACTTTAGTTCTTCTTCTCAAACCCTTAACAATTTCTTTCCTATCACGCTAACGCCGAAGGCGTCCGCTAATATCGATTAGCGAACGCATCCGTGGTTATTTGGCCGCGCAATGTTTCATTATCTATCGCACTGCACGCTTAAAAAATTTCGCTAAGCCGGACGAAGCCGGGATCGAATGGCTCTCGGCGATCGAGCCGTTTTCTTCAAGTCGACGCTGCATCTTTGATTTCAGCAACTGATTTCCACCTTGATAGTCTTTCAGAAAGACTTTCGATAGAAAGTAAGTGTCACCGATCTTGTCAAACACCAATGCCGTCTGTGGCGCAAGGCCCGGAACAGTAACGGGATCGGTTTCGAAAAGAACCGTTGTCTTACCATTCACGCTGCGTATCTCCAGCACGCTCGTGTCAAACCCATATGCGTCTGCAACAGTGATCACGTACCTTCCTGCAGGCAGCGTGGTGTCGTTCACCACGAATGAGTATGGAATGTTTGCTTTGATTGTTGAATCGCTTCTAATCTGCGCGTTAGCGGTTAGCGTTGCTCCCAAACTAACAAGACAAAGCGTCAAGAATAACTTCGTTACGATTTTCATCCTCTCTCCAGTCATTTTTAAGCGCACGCTCTGAAGCCTACGTCCGCGATGCCCCGATGGTGTTGGTAAGCCAACTGCTTCAGACATCTTTCCAACTTACACTGGGGATCTTATGAATGGAGTCTGACCGCTTCTTTCCGATTCTTGCTGGATTGGTCTATTTCTTGAGGTAAGTTTGAATCCTCTTGACGTCAGTCGCCCTAATCGCCAAATCCTCACCTGCCCGGATTAGCGTCGAAGAGCGGTGCACCGGTACATCCGCTGCGGATCGTCACGGCGCCGCAGCCGCTGCTCGGCGACGACGTGACACTGTGCCTCGACATGGGCTCGTTCCATTTGTGGC
>DATEXA010000359.1:0-4384 GCA_035257465.1 Pyrinomonadaceae bacterium
GTCGGCCTCAGGTGTAGCTTCGCGATTCACGAATCGAAACGACGCGATTTTCTGACTTACGCCATCTTCCAAAACCTCAAAATCGCCGGCAGTAAGATCTTTGACAGGGCGGCCCTTTTTGTCCTTGACGACCACATCCAGTCGAACTTCATTTGTGCGAACTCGAATTACTTCGTCCTGACCCTGGGGTGTTTGTCCGCTGGTGCCCTGGATGGCGGAAAGACTCAAGCCAATCGCTAGAAGCAAGCTCACAAATTGTTTCATTACTTCGTCTCCTTAGTCTTGACAGCTGCTTCCCACCCAGTAGCCACCCTTTGATTAATTATGAATCAGCGGCAATCACGACCGACTTTATAAGCGCGTTCAATGAGGACGGGGATGCACTGAAGTATAGTGGCGTTTATATGCAAAACCAAGTCAGAGGCACTCGCAAACGCATGAGATTATTTCGTTTAGGCTGGTTGCTTTGGAAATCAACGACATCGCTGATGTATACTTTTCGCCAAGCATTACCCGTCTGCTGAAAGTAATAAATGATAAAAAAGAAATGCTTGTTCCAGGCGATAGTTCTTGCTTGTACGATCTGCGCACTTGCAGTCGCGGCAGGTGCACAAACCCGCTCGGACGCAGTTGAAGATGCGTTTGCTCGCGCGACGCAGTTGCACCAATCCGGAGATTTCGAAGGTGCAATACGAGCCTACCAATCGATTCTCGCACAGCACCCCGAAAGAGTTGATGTGCGATCGAATCTCGGCGCCGTATACTCCCGACTCGGTCGTTATGAAGAAGCGATTGCTCAATACCAACAAGCGCTCAAACTTGACGTTCATAACGACACCATTCGTTTCAACCTTGCCCTTGCTTACTACAAAGCCGCCTTGTTTCCAGAAGCAGCTGAGGAATTCACAAAATTCCTCGCTATTGCCGCTTCAGATCAACCTCAACGTCCCAACGCTGTGTTGCTCCTCGCTGATTGCCAGGTTCGAACCGGCGATTACAAGAAAGTAATCGAGTCGCTGTCGCCACTGGCAAACGCGGATCCTAATGATCGAACCGTTGCCTTTTTGTTAGGTAGCGCTCTGATCGGCGACGGTCAGTTGAACCAGGGGCAGTCATTAATTGACAAGGTATTCCACGATGATGATTCCGCCCAGGCTCATTTGTTACTCGGATCGATACTGCTATTAGCGGATGACGGGCATGGCGCAATCAGGGAGTTTGAGCGAGCAATCCAGTTAGATCCAAAGCTGCCGACACTGAATGCGTGGTACGGACGCGCGCTCATGCGGATGGGTGATACAGTCAAAGCCAAGACAGTTTTCCGAACAGCGTTGGAGCAAAACCAAAACGATTTTGATGCGAATCTTTTTCTCGGTGTTTTGCTCCGACAGGATAAAGAATTCGAAGAAGCCCTGCGGTATTTGTCACGCGCCGTTCACTTGAGGCCTCGCGACCAGTTTGCCCGCTATCATGTGGCTGCCGTTTATACGTCGGTGGGCAAACCACAAGACGCCTTGCCCCTACTAGAGGGCGTGGCAAAAGAGTTTCCGGAGTTCTCCGAAGCTCGCGTATTGCTGGCGTGGGTTTATTACAGGCTTAATCGGAAAGAAGATGGTGACCGCGAAAAGGCTGCCGTTCAAAAGTTGACAACCGAGCAGCAGGCCAAACAACCGGGTGCACAGACTGGTAATGATCAAAGCGTGCCAATCAAGCCACCCGATAATCCAGAAAACCATCACAAAGAATTCAGGGATAGGCGCTAGACTCTTTTGACTTCCTCAATGAAGAATTCACATAGTTCGTTGCTATTACTTTTGGCCTTTATATTGGGCTGTTCTGTCATTAGCCTCGGGCAAGCAACCTCGAGAGCAAAGGGTGCGCCTGCAAACCCTAAAACAACATCGCAACAGGACGCCGAGTTTGACAAAGCTGTGAAGCTTGCTGACGAAGCTCGCCTTGCAGGTCGATTAGACGACGCCATTGAGTCGTACAACACGGCTATGCGCATGCGACCCAGGTGGCCGGATGGTTGGTGGTACCTGGGTGCGATCTTGTACGAAAAGGATCTCTATGCGCCAGCGCGTGATGCCTTCAGCAATTTGGTGGCGCTGGATCCAAAGCGAGGACCGGCATGGGGAATGTTGGGTCTGTGTCAGTTTCAGACGCGCGAGTATGAACCAGCAGTTATTTCCCTGCAGCGCGCTCGATCTATTGGTTTCGACGGTAACGAAGAACTCGAATCGGTGGTTCGATATCACACCGCGCTGCTCTATATTCGATTTGAGCAGTTTGAGATTGCATACCAGATACTTAGAGAGTTTTTACGCGTCGGCAATAACAGTCCGAAAATCGTTGAGGCTTTCGGCCTGGTTATTCTGCGGATGCCGTTTCTGCCAAACGAAGTGCCGGCTGAAAAGCGCGAGGAAGTAATGATTGCCGGCCAGGCAGGCATCGCAATGGGTGCTAGACGACTAGATGATGCGCGTAAGGCGTTCGACTCTTTGCTGACTAGCTATCCCAATGATCCGAATGTTCATTATTCATTCGGGGTCTTTCAATTGTCACAGGACGCAGACCTGGCCCTTAAAGAACTTCAGCGAGCACTGGAGCTAGACCCCAAGCATCAACCTGCGATGGTGCAAATCGCTTTTGAGTACTTAAAGCGCGCCCAATACACAGATGCACTTCCTTTGGCGGAGCGTGCTGTGCAACTTGAACCGAAAATGTACCCAGCACGGAATGTGCTGGGTCGCGTGCTGCTTGAACTCGATCAGATTGATCGATCTATAAAAGAGTTGGAAGAAGGTGTTAGATTAGCGCCCAATATTCCGGAGATGCACTTTGCATTAGCGCGAGCTTACACGCGCGCGGGCCGAAAGCAAGATGCAGATCGCGAGCGCGAACTCTTCAAGAAGCTACAGGAAAAGAACAGTCAACAGGATGACGCTGCCAAAACTGGTAGTGCTCCCACCACCAATACAGCTAAACCAAATCCAGAATAAGACGAACTGACATAGAACCCGGGTGATGACTCCACGCTTTAAAAGCTCCGCTCTAATACTGACTGCCATCACGTTGTGTGCGCTGGCGGTGTTGATTGTTACTCTTTGGCCGACGCTGGTTAGCGGCCAGGTGCGTCAAAAATGGAATCCACGCCGTATTGCCCCAGGTACGGAGTTCATCGGGGATCAGGCCTGTAACGAGTGTCACAAGAGGGCGTTCGCTCCTTTTGCGCAGACTGGAATGGCGCTGGCGATGGAGCCAATTACTGACTCCAAAGTACTCACGGAGAATCCGAAACTCACTCTGCAACTCGGGCCCTATACCTATGAAATAAAGCGCGATGGCAAGCAGAGTTTTTATTCTGTTACCGATGGAAAAAACACGATCTCGGTGCGATACAATATGCAGTTGGTCAAGGCAGAATGGGGCAGACGTATGTCCTGCAGCGTGACGGAAACTTCTACGAAAGCCGAATGAGCTTCTACAAGGAAATAAAGGGACTGGACTTTACGATAGGTTCACCTCGTGGAGTTCCAGCGTCGCTCGACGAAGCGTTCGGCCGCTTGTTGCCACAAAATGAAGTCGTGAGTTGCTTTAGTTGTCATTCACTTGGCTCCACCAACGGCCAAAAACTCCAACTTGAGAAGCTTGCCCATGGCATTCGTTGCGAAAGTTGTCATGGACCGGGTGCTCCCCATGTTGCGGCGGTGAAGGCCGGTGAACCGGGGTACAAATCTGTATTCAGTCCGGGACGGCTCAGTGGAGACGAACAAACTCAAACGTTTTGTGCGGCTTGTCACAGGGGCAACGATGAGTTCTCGATGTTGCAGGCAATGGAAGTCAACAACGTGCGCTTTCAGCCGTATCGTATCTTTCACAGTAAGTGTTATTCAGATGATCGAAATATCCGCTGCACGGCCTGTCACAATCCACATGAAACGTTAAGAGAAGACGCGGCTTACTACGATTCACGGTGCCTCGCGTGCCATGCTCTCAAGGGGCAGCCGGCTGCCCAGGGCAGTTTGCCGAGTTGTCCAGTCGCGACTAAAGATTGCGTGTCGTGTCACATGCCTAAAGTGGAAATAAAGTCAGCCCATTTTAAGTTCACTGATCACTACATCCGTATAGTTAAGCCAGGTGAGCCGTATCCCAATTAAGTGAGAATAATGCGATCCTTCCTCGTTATCCTATTGTTAATAACAACCGCCGCCATTGCCGAAATAACGCGGTACACAAATGTATCTGAAGCAAAACAGAACTCGGTCCAACAGTCAGACGCCAAGCCTGTATTTGTTCAAGTGCCACCTTCGGAATCGAAAATTACCTGGGTCCACGACAATGGACGCTCCGAACTCCGGCAGCTACCCGAGACCTGTGGCGG
>DATEXA010000360.1:0-4731 GCA_035257465.1 Pyrinomonadaceae bacterium
ACTCGGTGGCACCTTTTCTTTGACAAATGGTTTGTCTTTAGAGAGCGAAGCTTCCGTAGAACGCGCTGTTCTCACCAGAGCGACTCCATTGTTCGCTGACTGTCTTGCCTGAATAGCTGGCGCTTGTTGTATAGCCGACCTTGCGATTCTCAAGTCCTACGAAAGGTGTGTACCAAACGAGATTTGGCATCTCGCAGCAAAGGTCATTAGGCATCGCTTCAACGTTAATCGTTGCTTCGTCTGCAGCGACTGCATAGCTCCTGCCCTCGCGGACGAAAGTAATTGGCGCGTTACGAACCTTGACTATGTTGCCGAGCGAAGCGGCGTACTTCTCCTTGATTGCGTTCAGCATCGCCAACGACTGTGAACGCGTAGGACTGTCGATCATTATTTCAGACTGGCGTGCAGCATCTTTGTCACCGAGATTCGAATCGGAGCTGATGATTGCCATCACTCGCACACCAGTTAAATCGATACCCTGCCATTTGCCGGAAGTAACATTCCACGCCATCATCGCTTCGCGACCGGCGGTGGTTACTTCGCCGTTGTAGTGACATGCGCCGGCGAAAACGCTGGCGGTGCGAACTTCAACATAGTCGCCTCGCAAGCTCACATTTTCGGCTCGAGAACTAAAAACAAAAGCGCTAACAGCTACGGCGACAGCTATCAGGGTGAATAGAACTTTTTTCATCATTCGTTACCTCCGTTATTTCCTTGGCAAATCGATTATACGCCTTTGAGCGCAGAACTGTAGCACGCTCGACCCGGACGGCAATTGTCTGTGCTGACTCTCCGGTTATCCGGACCTATTACTTCCTGCGTTTCATAGCACCAAACGTGATTGGCACCGTCGATGAAGTCTTCGGGGCTGGTGGCGAGCCGATCGAGCATGAAGTACTTCTTGGAACGTAGTTGACCGCAGAATGGTGATTGAATTGGAGCGGTTTCTGACGTGATCGTGTCTATTGATTTATCTGGTGATTTATCTGGTGAGTTATCTTCAGGTGATTTGTCTTCAGACATGAATATCTCCTTAGAAGTCCTTGTGCGAAACCTCAAGCGTTGACTCCTCCAACCTTTGCGAGCGCGCGTCTCACGAGCGTTTGGGTTAGGGGAACTTTGTAAGCGTTTTTCTCAAGCGGGCTCGCCCCGTCCAATGCCAACTTAGCGGCTTCTGCAAGAACATCCTTGCTAAGAGTCTTGCCGATCAAAAACTTTTCAGCTGCTGGTGCGCGCCAGGGTATCGGCGCCACGCCTCCCAAAACAATTCGAGCGTCCTTCACCGTCTTGCCAGACAACTCGACAGCTGCTGCTACAGCTGACATTGCGAAGTCGAGCGACTCGCGCTCCTTGAATTTCAAATAAGTTGAATGCGCGGCCAGCGGAGTGTTTGGAACAAAAACCTCGGTGATGATTTCATCATTCTTCAGCACGTTCTCTCTACGAATGTTTCCTTGCGACGGCAAAGTGAAAAACTTGTCGAGTGGAATCACCTTCTTGCCGTCAGGACCAACAACGGTGACGCTTGCACCGAGCGCGACAAGCATCGGGGCGAGATCCGAAGGGTGAACGATGAACGACGGACCACCACCGAGAATCGCGTTGTACTTGTTCTCCCCGGACGAGGCGTAACACTCGTCTCCACCTTTCTTCAGACATTGAACTTCTTCGAGTCGAAAATACCAACAACGCGGACGTTGGCAGAGATTACCTGCGACAGTTCCGAGATTTCGAATCTGCGGCGTGGCTACTGATTGAGCTGCTTCGGCGAGACCAGGCATCTGCTTGCGTATCGGCTGGTGTTCTTCGATCTCAGTCAAGGTTACGAGCGCGCCTATTGTTAGTCCTTTAGAGTCTAGTGAAAGACGGTTGAGTCCTTTAATACTTTTTAAATTCACGATTCGCGTGGGCTGCGTCATGTAATCCTTCATCGTGGTGAGAAGGTCCTGACCGCCGGCGAGCGCGCGGGGCGCTTCATCGATGTCGCGGGCTGCATCCGGATTCAGCAGCTTAACTGCTTCGCTAATTGTCGTTGGGTTTGTCCACTCGAAGGCTTTCATTTACTTGTCCTCTCTGGGTGTCCGACGAACTTTAGTTTGTCGATGATCCTTAACTCAAACTTCGACAAACTAAAGTTCGTCGGACATTCACGTTCTACGCGCTCATCGGTCCGTTATTCATCAACCCCATCAGAATTTTGTCGGGCGTGATCGGAGTTTCGCGCACGCGAACGCCACAGGCATTGAATACCGCATTCACAACAGCCCCGAGCGTTGGAATGATGCAACCTTCTGCGATACCGATCACTACTTCACGTTTGTCGTCGTCATCGATAATCGGGATCATCTCGGGGATCTCAAGAGTGCCGGGTATTTTGTAGTCTCCGAAACCTGGATTTACTTGCATGCCCACCCGCGCGTCCATCACGCGCCCTTCCCACAAGGCCATTCCGAGTGACTGAATCATGCCGCCGTTGATTTGACTCTCGAGTGTCAGACGATTGAGTGGTAGTCCGCCGTCCTGAACGTGCACCATCTTGATCGGTCTGATGTGGCCAGTCTCGACGTCGACTTCAACTTCCGCAAACGAAGCGCCGTGAATGCCGGTCGCTTGCAGATCGGAGCGCCACTCTCCGTGCGCGGTGATACCGGCGGAGGGTAGTGCGGCGCAAGCTTGTTTCCAGGCGATCGTTTTTCCTTTGCCGCTAACTTTGCCACCTGCAAAAGTGATCTCTTCAGGTTTGGCGTTGTCGAGCAGCGGTGCGACTTTTTCGGCGAACAACATACGAGCTTTGTAGGCGCCGTCTTTTACCGATGGCGATAAAGACGCTGCAGTCGTGGATCCGCCGGAAGAATTCGCACCACCTAATTTTGAATTACCGATTTCTTCCTTGATGTTGCTTAACTGCAGTCCTAATTCCTCGGCGACAATTGCTCGGGTAAACGTGCGTGTTCCAGTACCAAGATCCTGGGTTCCTACGGCGACGGTAACTGAACCATCGCGAGCGATCGTTACATCAACTTTGCACTGATTGTTACCGCCGCCACCCCATGTACCAACGGCGCAACCAAGCCCACGTTTCAGCGGGCCAGTGTTTCCGCCTGCGATTGGGTTTCTTCTTTCCCAGCCGATTGCTTTGGCGCCCTTATCAAGTTGGCGGTGATAGACCTCGTCGGCAAGGTTCTTCTTCCGAAACGCAACCGGATCCATTTTGATCTTGTAGGCGAGTTCATCCATTAAGGATTCCATCGCGAAGGAAGCTTGCGGATGACCCGGAGCGCGCATCGCTATCGATGAATCTTCATTTGTATGGAGTGCATAGATTTCTCGATAAGACTCACCTGCGCGATAGATGTAAGGTTGACCTGCCTGCGATCCCTGGCCGACACCACCGAGTCGATACTGTCGCGCCTGGAAAGCCACTATGGTGCCGTCGTTCTTCACACCGCCTTTCAATTTCTGCCATGAGCCGGATCGATTACCAGCCATCACAAACTCGTCATTACGAGTAAGCATTAGTTTGACCGGCGCCTTTGTTTGCTTTGAAAGTTTGCATGCCAGCATTCCTTCGACACCGATACCAAACTTCGATCCGAAACCGCCACCCATGTGCTGCACAATTGCAGTTACCGCAGTCTGAGGTAGACCAAGCGCTTGAGCGGCATCACCCGGGATTGTGAAGGTTCCCTGAGTTGAAGCATAAACAGTAGCTGTGTCGCCTCCGTTGTAATCGACAACCATGCCATGTGTTTCCAGGCATGCATGGTGAATGCGGGCGGAAATATATTCAGCTTCAACAACCGCGTCAGCAGTTGCGAATGCTGCTTCAACTTTTGGTAACTCACCTCGCTTCGCTTTCTCCTGAAGGTTCCCTTCCTGCTCAACGACCTGCGGTGCGTTTGGTTTTATAGCATCCTGTGCGTAAACGACGTGGCGCAGAACCTCGTAATTGACAACGATCGCTTTCAACGCATCTGCCGCGATCTCCGGAGTTGTAGCCGCGACTGCCGCAGCTGGAGCACCGGCAAAACGTAGTTCTGTTAAAGGTCCGGGAATCACCGCTGCGACCCCGGGAATCTTTTCGGCAGCACTACTGTCGATTTTGGTTATGCGAGCATGAGCATACGGGCAACGGAGAATCCGTGCGTACAACATTCCCGGAAGACGCATGTCGTGCGTGTAGTGTGCAGCTCCGCTAACTTTTTGAGGACCATCGACACGAGTCATCGCATGGTTTAGCAGCCTATGTTTGTCGTTGGGTCCCCATCCCGGTCCACTATCAGCATCGACCTCAATCTCTACTTCCTGCTCGATGCCGTTGACTGTACGAGTGACCTTAACTTTCTTTTTTGGTTTGGGTGCTGGTGTTTGTTGTTGCATGAGCATCTCCGCGAATTCTCAATAAACGTTACTAGACCTTGCCGCTCTTCGCGGCGGCCAGGGCTGCCTCAAACACGCGCGGATATGTACCGCAGCGGCAGAAGTTTCCCTTACATGCTTCGCGCACGTCAGCAAGCGACGGATTCGGATTCTTTTTCAGATAGGCCGAAATCGTTGTGATGAATCCCGGCGTGCAGAAGCCGCACATCAACGCATCTTTCTCGACGAATGCTGCCTGAACTGCATTTGGTTTTTCCGGAGTCCCAAGGCCTTCAACGGTTGCGATTTTCCTGTTGATGGCGTCTACGGCAAAGACCATGCACGAGTAGACTGGCTTGCCGTCGAGCAGAA
>DATEXA010000361.1:0-29651 GCA_035257465.1 Pyrinomonadaceae bacterium
CTGGCCGAGCGCAACGGTTTGCTCCTGCCCGAGTGCAGAAGTTGGGTTAGCTGAAGAGGGGTTGTAGACCTGTCCGAAATCGCTTGTTGTTTGGGGACCCGTAGGGCCCGTGTTCCGCGGTAGCGCGATCGTCGAAGCATAAGATGAATCCGCTATTGTGGCGTTGGGATCGGGCAGATCGCGACTAGTTGGCTTTTCCGACGCGGGTGGAGCAATCTCTCCCGTGGTCTGGCGTATCGTCACGTTTGGATCGAAGGTTTGCGGGGCAATCAACAGGCCGCCATCGAACGTGCAAAACTTCTGACCTTCATCCGGAAAAGTACGATTACATTTCGGACAACTCTTCATACAGAAGACCTCTCAGCAATTGAATACCAGCGTTAAGTTGAAATTAGTTCTGACGTGCCTTGGCGAGTTTCTGCTCGAGTCCCTTATTTCCCGGGTCGAGTTCGAGCGCACGCTGGTACACACGAGCGGCATCGTTTTTCTGTTTCGCCTTCATATAACTGTCACCGACTCCCTCGAAACCAAAAACCCCTGCCAGCTGTTTCTTTTCGCCGAGAACCGCAAGTGTTGAAGCTTTTTCGTAATTCGTTTCAGCCTCAGTCAAACGATCAAGCGCAAGGTAAGTGCGACCGAGAAGGATGAATGGTAGAAAGGCTCTCGAGCTGACTTCAGTAGCTGTCTTCAGATACGGCTCCGCTTCCGTAAATCTCTTGTAGACAATCAAGAGTCGGCCCATTAATACCAAAGACGTGGGATTCTTTGGATCCAACTCTAACGCGCGTTTCAACACGGGCTCAGATTGAGGCCAGAGTTGTTCGCCCTGTAGCGATTCGGCAATAAGATTCAACGTCGCCGGATCCTTCGCGAGCTCCGTCGCTTTGTCATACAGCGGCACCGCCTCTGCTGAACGACCTGATCGATTCAACACCCTTGCCAGGTGAACGTAGGCAACTGCGAACTGCGGATCCAGTTCCATTGCACGACGATGTGAGTGCTCAGTTTCACTGTTGAAGATGCCACGAGCTTGAAGCGCTACACCCAAGCGGTCCCATGCGACCGCCATCTTCGGATCTATTTGAACAGCCTTGCGAGCGAAGTCAGAAGCTTCAGTAAAACGCTTGGCGTTATCTGCTCCAGAATGAGGCTGGACAAGCACGACACTCAGGGCGACGTAAGCATCAGCATCATTCGGCGCCCAAAGGATTGCGTTGCGATACGCGGCTTCAGAGTCTTCCCAGCGCTGCTGGTCCGAGTACACATTGCCAAGACCATACGCTGCTCGCGGATCCTTTGGCTTAAGCTTCAGCACACCCTGATAGGCTTCCTCAGCTTCCGCAAACTTGCGTGCGTCACGAAAGTTGTTTCCGCTATCCAGTAAGTCCTCAGCTCGGTCTTCAGTACCCGCGGTCGAGGCTCTGGTTCTATTTGACGGCTTCGTGGTTGGGGTGGCGGGTTTTCCCTTTCGCTTAGACTCGGGGTTCTTAGGCCTAAATATGCCGGCTCCACCACCGACGTCCGCCCCAACATCCTGACTAAAAACTTCGCCAGCACCAAAACAAACGGCGACACAAAGCGCAGCCGGTAATAAAACTGCGCGCAGTATTACTCGGGGTATCATCTCAGGGTCTCCTACAGCTTGAGTGCTTGGAATTGCGAATATTCGAGATAAAAGGTCGGAGTCTGGGAGGTCCCTTCCCGACCGGTTCTTTGCTGAAACAATTCTATCGTCAACGGGCACTGGGGATTGTAGCAGCTTTTGGTGCATGAGCTAATCGGATCGCGCATGCGAGCAGCACAGAAAAGCGAAGCTCAACTTTAAGAGCCGCTTCGGACAAGCCGAAACCCCAGTAACGTGTTTTTCGACGTAGCCGGAATAAAATCACGCAGGGCTGCGGTAATCGGAGCATCTGCTTTGGCAGGATCGCTGACATAACAGGCTCCTCGAATTGTGACAAGATCTTTCGTTGCGTCAGGGATTACTGTCTTGTTGCCTGGATATGCAGAGATGTGTGACGAGGTCCACTCCCACGCATTACCAATCAAATCCGACACACCCCACTTGTTCCTGCCACCTGGTCTGGACCCTACCGGAGACGGAGTCGCTTCCTTAACCACGGCATTCTTTATTTGCCACTGGTTACCCCAGGGATACAAGTCACTTTGCGTACCGTTTCGAGCTGCATACTCCCATTCTTCTTCAGTGGGTAATCGATACTTAACGCCGTCACGCTTTGAGCGCCAGGCCGCAAATTCATTTGCGTCGTTTTGGGAAACGCTAACTACTGGCCAGAGTTCCTGACCAAATGGCGGCTTCGTTCCTGACCAATATCCTGGTGCCGCATGATTCGTTTCTCGCACGAAGACAGCATACTCCGTGTTAGTTACCTCCGTCTTATCCATGAAGAACGTTTCAACTACGATTGGGTGTGGAGGGCTCTCCTGAAGTGTGCCGCCACTGCGACCCATCTCAAAAGTGCCACCTTCGATCTCCGCCATGTCGGCCTTGATTGTAGGAGTTGTCTCTGGAGCCGGTGTCATTACCACTTGGCGCTTGGGACGTAAGATGAAGTAAGCGCCAGTGCCAACTCCTGCCAGGCCAAGAATGACGAGACTAGCTACGATCAGTAGGACACCACTCTTACGTCCAGTTGGAACCTCGGAAACGATCGTCGGTGCCTGGCTTCTTGAAAGTTCGGGAAAAGTGTTTGCCGCAATTTTCTGAATGTGAGTCTCTTCAGGATCTACGAGAGTCTTTGGCGGAATGCTGACGGACAAACGTTCCAGTCTGTCTTCGAGTTCTTTAGCCTGCTGGGCCATCCGCTCGAATTTTTCTTGCTGCTCGCGGTCTCGGACATCGCGCTCTTCACGTTCTCTCCTCGCGCGATTTTCTTCCTCGAGCCGCTGTTTCTCCGCCTCCTGTCTAGCCTTTGATCGTTGTTCAGCTTCCTGTGCCAGGCGGTCTTCTTTTTCCCGCAGAAGTTCAGCCGCGGTATTTGAAAGTTCTTGCTGGGCATCTCCCTCAACATGAACCGTCCCAGGCATCGAGTCGAACGACGCAGCGAAGTTGGTATCGTTGGAGATTGGAGGTGATACCGCCGTTGTTGAAAACCCGGGCGGTCGCGTGTCGGTCGGGAGCGGCGGCGTATCCGAGACCATGGTCTTGTTCGGATCGAGTGAGCCCGTTGGTCGCGCCGCGGTAACAACCACTGGCGAAGCGCTCATGGCACCATTCACTTCTTTTAGAAATGACTCGACCGAGTCGATGCGATCCTTCACTTCTTTCTCGAGAGCGTGACGAACAACAGCTTCGAGTTGCGGCGGCACAGAAGCGCCCATCGATTGGAAACTGGGAGGAGGAAGCGTCAGGTGCTTCTTCATTATCGATGGGATTGTCGAACCCTTGAACGGCACTTCGCCCGCGAGCATTTGATAAAGAATCACTCCAAGACTATAGATGTCGGCCCGTGCATCCGGTTCCTCGTCAGACCATTGTTCAGGTGCCATATAAAATGGCGAGCCCATCAGACCGCTCGTCTGTGCCTGAACGAATGAACCCAGCAATTCGCCGGACTTTATTTTTGCTAACCCGAAGTCAAGAATCTTCAAACCTTCTGCAACCGGAACGTCGTCCTGGACCATAATGTTCAACGGCTTCAGATCGCGGTGCACTATGTTCTGCCTGTGTGCGGCACCCACTCCAGATGCAACAGCAGTGATCAACTCGTAGGCTCGCTCAGGCTTCATCTTGCCTTCGTCGGTAAGAATCTCCTGAAGGGATCGTCCTTTCACAAACTCCATAACGAGGAACGGCATCGTTCCGCGAATCATTCCGAAGTCGGTTACTGCAATTATGTTTTGGTGTTTGATCGCGGCCGCTGCGAGGGCTTCCTGGCGGAAACGTGTGGCCAGCATCGGATCGTTTCCAACCAGGTCCGGCAAGATGATTTTGATTGCGTGAGCCGTCTTAAGAAACGTGTGACGCGCCTTGAAAACCACGCCCATGCCGCCCTGCCCAAGTCGACGTTCAAGGAGATAACGACCGTCTAACGTAGGTTCGCCATGAAGAGATGGAGTAGTCGCATCACCATCTTGGGGACAGTGATTTATTTCGTCGGGGAAGCAGCGCCTACAAACAGGGCATTCTTTCATTCAGTGGCTCGTAGAACTTCGGCCAGGCTCGCTCTCAACTGGTGTCGGTTGGGACTTCAGATAAGCATTAGCCGCCGCTCTCCCGGCATCAAGACGCAAGGGTTTCTCACTCACGTGGTCTAAGCAGCAACTGCGTTTGTGACTAATTCTCAAGGACTAGAACAAGGGGCCGATCGTGGCGCAAATTGGTTTAAAACCAGACGCTAACTGATTTTAACGGCTTGCAGAACCTCAAGCAACCGTGAAGTTCTTTGGAGTAAGCTGATTTGGAGGGCGCCACTCCGTGGACGACCCGGCAACTAGCCCAATCGCACCTTTAAGACCTTCATCTGATCACGACATTCACGAGTCGCTTAGGCACAACGACCACTTTCACAATCTCGCGTCCGTCGATCAGAGCCTTCACTTTGTCGTCAGCAAGTGCAGCCGCCTGCAGTTCTGTCTCTGAGACTTCCGGCGAGGTAATCAATCGCGAGCGCAGTCTGCCATTGACTTGCACAGGGATCTCCAGTTCCTCGCTCCGAGCAAGTTCAGGATCGGCAATAGGCCACTTCGCACCAGCACTCAACAAACCGCCCGAGTTGCCTAAGCCTTCCCACATTTCCTCTGCAATGTGCGGAGCAAACGGGGTCAACATTACGACCAACGATTCGAGAGCCTCACGGACCACGAAAACATCCTCAGAGGATGCCGTGTCCGGATCAGTCTTGAACTCACTCAACTGATTGAACAACTCCATTAACGCGGCAACACTGGTGTTCAAATGCAACTGCTCAAAGTCGCTCGTAATCTTCGCGATTGTCTGATGAGTCTTGCGCCTTAACGCACGAGCTTCAGAACTGATCGCTTCAAGCTTTACGTTGTTGTCAGGAGTCGCCAACTGTTGTTGCCACTTCCAAACCTGAGTGTAGACACGCCGTAAAAAACGAACAGCACCTTCGATTCCAGACTCCAGCCACCGCAACTCGTTTTCAACAGGCGCGGCAAACAAGACGAACAAGCGCGTCGCATCCGCCCCGAACGCTGCAATCATCTCATCCGGATCAACTCCATTGCCGAGACTCTTCGACATTGCTTTCCAATCGTCCGTGCCCTCTACGCGATTGGTCACCATGCCCTGGGTCAACAGTCTCGTCACCGGCTCGTCAAAAGCAACCAGGCCAAGGTCGCGCATGAACTTCGTCCAGAAGCGTGTGTAGATCAAATGCATCACCGCGTGCGAATCACCACCGATGTATTGGTCCACCGGCGTCCATTGGTTCACGACGTTTGAATCGAACGGAGCAGATTCATTCCGCGGATCACAATAACGGAAGAAGTACCACGACGAATCGACGAACGTGTCCATTGTGTCCGTTTCACGTTTTGCTGGCCCATGACAGTTAGAACACTCAGTGTTCACAAACTCCGCCACACCTGCGAGCGGTGACTCACCGGTTCCAGTGAACGCCGCTGTCTCCGGCAACACAACCGGCAATTGCTCGTAGGGCACAGGCACCATTCCACACTTATCGCAGTAGATCACTGGAACCGGCGCACCCCAAAAGCGTTGGCGTGAGATTCCCCAATCTCGAATGCGGTACGTCACAGCAGCCTGGCCGAAACCGTTCTTTTCAGCGAACGCCGCCATTTCGGGAATCGCTACTGTCGAGAGCTTCCCTCCCCATTCACCGCTATTGATCAAAACTCCATAGTCGGTGAATGACTCTTTCATGTCTGCCGTCTGTTCCATTCCGCCTACTGACGTTGGCTCAGCTTTGGCATGGTCGTGTGTGACCGGCGCGATTACCTGCCGTATTGGCAACGAGTACTTTTGTGCGAATTCAAAATCGCGTTCATCGTGCGCAGGCACGCTCATTACTGCGCCTGTGCCGTACTCGATGAGAACGTAATTCGCTACCCATACAGGTACACTTTCACCGCTGAACGGATTGATGGCCAGTAAGCCGGTGTTGAGTCCTTCTTTCTCCTCTTCGTCAGCTTCTCCGCGAGTTGCGCGCTCGTTCTTCACCTTCGCCGCGAACGCTTCAATGTCACTCTTCAGCGTGGAGCCTTCGAGTAATTCAGCGAGCAATGGATGTTCAGCCGACAACACAACCGCAGTCGCTCCGTAGATAGTGTCAATGCGAGTTGTAAACACGCGGATCTTCTTGTCACTGTCTTTAATCGCGAAGTCGATGAACGCACCTTCACTGCGACCAACCCAATCACGTTGACGTTTCAGCACTTTCTCAGGCCAACCGGATTCAATCTGATCGATATCGGCGACAAGTTGCTCCGCGTAATCAGTGATCCGCAGGAACCACTGTTCGAGATCTCGCTTTTCTACGGCAGCGCCACAACGCCAACAAACTCCGCCTGATGACTGTTCGTTCGATAAGACGGTCTGTTCCTTCGGACACCAGTTAACCTGCGACACCCTTTTGTAAGCGAGGCCGCGCTCCAACATCTTCAGGAAGAACCACTGGTCCCACTTGTAGTAATCGGGCCGATGGGCGGCGATCTCACGTGACCAGTCGTAACTGATTCCGAGTCGCTGCAGCTGACCACGCATGTGCGCGATGTTCTCTTCGGTCCAGTCACGAGGATTGACACCGCGTTTGATTGCCGCTTGTTCCGCCGGCTGACCAAAACTGTCCCAACCGATCGGGTGTAAAACGTTGAATCCCTGGAGACGTTTGAACCAGGCTAAAGCGTCACCGATCGAGTAGTTTCGAACGTGACCCATGTGCAAATAACCTGACGGATACGGGAGCATCTCGAGGCAGTAGAACCGCGGTCGCTGGTCACCTGCGTCAACCTGAAATGAGTGCGAGTCGTTCCAGTGCTGCTGCCACTTATGTTCGATTTGTTCAGGAAAGTATTTTTCGTCCATAACTTTATCCATTTACAGTTAACACGTTTTGTCGGGCCGAGACAAAGTCACGGCAATTCCGACATTTCGATTAGAACTTGTTTTGTAAGTAGGGATTCGCCGCTCCGCAAGAAAAGCGCCATCAAGCGCGCTGCAGAAGCGGCACCGTTAGGAGGAGTTTGGTTGGAGGTCGTTTCGCAAACATGTGCAATGCGATTTTACCTAAGGACGGTATGGATGTCTAAGGTTTCTCGGTGTCTTTGTGTTGAAACGTGCGGGCTTAGACACTCAGCTCCGATTTTCAACACAGAGGAACAAAGAACACACAGACACGGAGACTACCTCACAAACGATCTCAGCATCTCTAAATTCTTAACGTCTGCGCGAGGATCATCATAAGGGGTCTCAAGAATGAACGCACAGTGTCTTAGTTTCGGGAGTTGGGCCACACGCCTCAGCGCTTCCATACCAATATGTCCCTCGCCGATGTGCCAGTGTCGATCGACTCGCGAGTTGTAAACGGCCTTGGAATCGTTGAAGTGAATCGCGCGAACATTCTTGAGTCCCACGGTTCGCTGCATTTTCTGAATCAACGCTGCGAGTCCATCTTCTTCGCGAATGTCGTAACCCGCTGTGAACGCGTGCGCCGTATCGAAACAGACACCGAGTGGCAGTCTTGGGCATGCATCCATAATGGACTTCAAATGTTCAAACCGATGACCAATGCACTCGCCCTGGCCAGCTGTGTTCTCGAGTAGAATCTTCAACGAACGGAGCCTTAATCCCTTGCAAGCAATCTTTAAACTTTGTGCGCAAAGAGCGATGCCGTCAGCTTCGCAAGAACCTCGTGCGCTGCCGGGATGAACGACAAGATAGTCGACACCAAGAACGAGAGCACGTTCCACCTCTTCACGAAAAGACTCACGCGACTTGGTCAGAAAGAACTCATCAGCCGAAGCCAGGTTAACAAGATAATTACAATGAATCAGGACGGGTGAAATTCTGGTTAGCTTTTGTGTGTTGCGAAACTGAAGAACATCATCGACCGTGAGAGGCTTTGCCATCCACCCTCGGGGATTTCGGGAAAAGAGCTGAACGGTGTCACATCCAGTTTCCTTCGCTATGATGAGAGCGTTATGAAGACCGCCTTTTATTGGTGCGTGGAAACCGATGCGGGGGGCGAGGCGAGCTTTAATCTTTGTACTTGGAACTTTGAGCTTTGTGCTTTGAACTTTGAGCTTTGTACTCGTCGTTTTCGTACTCATACAGGTTTACTATCACTACCAAACAAAGTTCAAAGCACAAAGCTCAAAGAACCAAGCACAAAACAAAACCGCTATTGATTATTCCCGCCGCCCTGCTGTTCCATCACCCTCAACATGTTTCCACCAAGAATCTTGTCCACGTCATTCTCGGAGTAACCTCGCTTCAACAACTCGCGTGTGAGGTTCGGCAGATCGGCAACGGTCGAAAGATCCGCCGGCGTCGCTTGAACACCGTCAAAGTCAGAACCAATCCCCACGTGATCGATGCCTACGAGCTTCACAATGTGGTCGATGTGATCAACGATTCGGGAAACAGTCACCTTCGGTAATCGCTTCGCATACTGCTCTTGCCTCACTCGGTCACGCGCGAGCTTCTTGTGCACAGCGTCGCCAGGCTCGTTCTCAGAAGCTCTTTGTACCAATCCGGCGATCTCAGTATCGAGTTGCTTCTTCTTCTGACTCCAGCCCGGCTCAATGTGCTCCGGATAAAAGATCACATTCACGACGCCACCTGTTTTGGCTAATGCTTGAATCATGTCGTCCGTAAGATTTCGCGGGACGTCAGCAATAGCTCTGCAAGCCGAGTGTGTTGCGATCACTGGTTTCGTTGACGTGTTAACGATGTCCCAAAATGTCTTGTCCGACACGTGCGAAACGTCGACCATCATTCCCAGCCGATTCATTTCACGAACAACTTCTCGACCGAACTGGTTCAGGCCTCGCGTGGCACCCACTTCGTCGCCCGATGATCCCGCCCAACTGGTGCTAACACTCCACGCGGGAGACATGTAGCGAACACCCATTTTGTAATATCTCTCAACATTCTCCAGACGTTCATCAATTGCGTATCCGCCCTCGAGCCCCAGCAAGGCGGCAATCTTTCTGTCAGCCGCAGCCCGGCGAACCTCCGCGGCCGTCGTTGCCAATTGCCACGTCTCCGGATGGTTTTCTGCAAGAGCTCGCACTGCTTCAATTTGATCGTCGGCGCGCTTGATGGCGCGCGCACCACCACTGCCAAACAGTTGCGGCTCGACCCAGATCGAAAAAAACTGTGCGTCGAGTCCCCCCTCTTTGGCGCGCACCGCATCAAGATGACCGTCGCTCAACTGTTTTTGAAGGTCAACATTTTCATCAAGCACGCGCTGGACGGTGTCCGCGTGCATATCAACCGCAATCGCACGATAGTGGATTGCCAAAGGATCGTTATTCGATTCTGTAGATTGTGATTGGTTTGGGATTTGCTGAGTCATCTTATGCTGGCGGCATCCATTCAGAAACGTTACAAGCACACAAAAGGTAATTAAAACACACCTTGTCAGGCGCTCATGAAGGTTTAATGGAATGCGGTGATATTTAATATTATTAACTCTGTGGGACACTGGTTTTTCATGTTACGTAAGGCAACTTCCGGCCGGCAAGGCGCGTCTTGCAAACGAAAGTGCAACTACGGTATTGTGCCGTGTCCACTTACAAGGGTAACAGGACCAGTTTACGTGCTGAATGTCGCCGTTAACTGAAGGCATTCTCGTTTCGGTTTTCGAAGGTTCTTTAAGGAGCAATTCAGATATGTTCTCAAAAGAGGGCAAAGTGAAGGACGTTGCAACACCACGCATTTGCGATGTCGTTTGGCACAATGGAGAGTTTATCAAGTGGGATGATGCGCGAGTGCATGTGATGTCACACGTGCTGCACTACGGCTCGAGTATCTTTGAGGGTATTAGGTGTTACTCGACAAAGAGTGGACCGGCGATCTTCCGCCTGAAGGAGCACATGCAACGACTCCTGAACTCCGCGAAAATCTATCGCATGGAGCACCCGTGGACGTTGGATCAGTTGAGCGAGGGCGCAGTCGAACTGGTACGACAGAGCGGCATGGATCAGTGTTATATAAGACCAATCCTGTTTCGCAGTCTCGACGAACAGAATCCAGCCTTCGGTGTAAATCCGTTTCCTAATCCGCTCGCCTGCTACATCGGAGCCTGGGACTGGGGCAAGTATTTAGGCGACGAAGCGATTGAACGCGGAGTTGACGTTTGCGTCTCAAGCTGGAATCGACTGACTCCAAACTCCATGCCAGCCATGGCCAAGAGCGGCGCGAACTATATGAACTCGCAGCTCATTAAAATGGAAGCTTTGCTAAACGGCTTTGCAGAAGGAATTGCGTTAGACGATCGCGGCTTCGTATCGGAGGGTTCCGGTGAGAACATTTTCATGGTCTCAGGCGACGTGGTGCTTACGCCGCCGCTCTCGTCTTCAATCCTGCCAGGCATTACGAGAGATAGCGTTGTTCAGATTTGTCATGAATTGGGACTCACGGTAAAGGAACGAACGATTCAACGTGCTGCGTTATATGTCTCTGATGAGCTGTTCTTTTCCGGAACCGCTGCTGAGATAACCCCCATTCGATCGGTCGATCGCATCACAGTGGGCAATGGCGAGCGCGGACCTATCACTGCAAAGATTCAAAAGGTCTTCTTCGAAATCACCAAAGGCGAGCGTAAGGCACCGGGTGACTGGCTGACTTACTTAAACGGAGCAAAGCAAACTGCAGGTACCAATGGATACTCGGGAACCATTGAGGCCGCAGGTGAAAACGAACCCGTCTTGACCTATCAAACAGCGCCCGGCGAGTAACGCCTGAACCGGCAAGTTATAAAACGGTGGACTGGGTAAATCCCGTCCACCTTTTTTGTGTCCGATAACCTTCAGCTTGTCGGTCCAGAGTCGGCCCTAACCCTCATTCCTTTTGGGACAAGCTGAAGCTTATCGCACATAAAAACAACTTTATTGACTGGCTCAACCCCCCCAAGCTATATTCAAACCGAGGGTTCTTAACGAACATCTCGCCCCAACCAGAATCTCAGCACCCCTTCCGGTGCTCAATTCTTCAACAACACGCCACTTACTTAGCTACGAAAGGTTCGTAAGCATTTCATGGCCGCCAAAATTGACGATCTCCTGCGCATTGCCGCCGGGCATTCCGCCTCCGACCTACATCTGAAAGTTAGCGCGTTCCCGGTAATGCGAATTGGCGGGGAACTGCACCCCGTTGCCGATGCTCCACGTCTGAAACCCGAAGACACGCTCGACATGGCGTTCTCAATGATGTCAAACAGGCAAAAGCAGAGATTCAAAGAAACATCTGAAGTTGACATTGCCTATGGTGTATCCGGGCTAGGTCGTTTTCGTGCAAACATCTTTCAGCAGCGCGGCTCAGTCAGCATCGTTCTGCGCGTCATTCCCGATCAGCAACGAAGTGTGTCGGAGCTCGGTTTGCCGCCGGTCGTCGAAAAGATTGCCGAAGAGCGACGAGGTCTTATTCTGGTCACCGGAGCAACCGGCTCTGGAAAGTCGACAACCCTCGCCTCGATGATTGACTTGATCAATGCGACTCGAAGTGGACACATCGTCACGATTGAAGACCCGATCGAATTCCTGCATCGCGACAAAATGTCTTTTCTCACGCAACGCGAAGTCGATGTGGACACGCGTTCGTTTGCAGAAGCTTTACGCAGCGCATTGCGACAAGACCCTGACGTGATCCTTGTTGGTGAAATGCGTGACCACGAAACAATCGAAACAGCATTGACTGCGGCCGAGACAGGTCACCTCGTTCTATCAACACTACACACGCTTGACGCAACTGAAACGATTACTCGTATTGTTTCATCGTTCCCCTCGCACCAGCAGAAGTCCGTCCGAATTCAGCTTGCGGGTATTCTTAAAGCCGTAATCTCAATGCGACTCGTTCGCGCTGCAAAAGGCGCCGGACGTGTACCAGCCATCGAGGTCCTTGTTTCAACTGCTTTCATTCGCGACCACATCATCAACGAAGAGAAGACGTATATGATCCGCGAAGCGATTGCCGCAGGGACTTCGCAATACGGGATGCAAACCTTCGATCAGTCGCTGTTTCACCTCGTGCAGTCCGGATTGATCTCTCTCGAGGAAGCACTTCACAACGCGACAAATCCAGACGAGTTCAGGATGCGCGTTTCGGGAATTTATTCGGCCGACTCTGACATAAATCTGACAACGCCGGCAGGTTCCCACCAGCATCTGCAACAAGGCGCAAACGAACGCGATAGCATTTTCGTCAAGCACTAGAGGGCTCTCATTTCTCACTAGTTCACACGCATCCGGCGCATAACACGCACACCTGAACGCCAGTCTTCATTAATGTCGAAGCGATAGATTTCAATGTCGCTGTCGATGCAACGCGCGAGTGCTTGAAATGAAGGATGCACCCGAAGCGTCGGTGCCACGAGATAAACAAGCGGCGACTCATCTTGAATTTTTCTTTCGCCGAACAATTTGGCTTTTGCTATGTGTCCACGCCTTCGATGCGCTTCTACTCGACGCCAGTAATCCACTCCCTGAAGTACGTGTTCGCGATCCTCAGAAACTTTCAACTCGATCACAACTAAACGGCCGTCTTGTCGTAGCGCAAGCATGTCAATGGGTCTAATACCAAGTTTGCCACCGCGCGCGGTGCGAAACTGCGCGTGCAGTGGCGCAATGATCAAACCAGGGTCGAGCTTCGTGATGTCTTTTCGGAGCAACGACTCGAGCCATGCTTCGGCTGCATTTCGATATAAAGCATGACGGTGATCGGAAGCACTCGCACAACGATACTCATGAAGATCCTGGAGCAAGTTACGCCAGGCATTAAAGCTCGACGTCTCGAGCAATCGTCGGTTTGAATCAATGCCAAACCAAACTCTTTCCGTTCCCAACATCGCGCGTACGCGTGCAAAAGGAAGTCCGAAGTATCTAAGAGTCTCACCATGTCGAGCATGCACAACGTCAATTGCTTCAGGCGCTTCAGCGATGATTGATGAAACTCGCGGAGTGAGTGAGGCCTCTGGAACCGGCGGAAAATGCGCAAGTCGATTTCTCCATAACTCACGCCTTTCCGGACAATCCAACAAAGTGAGCTCGCTTAACTCATCATTGACGGTCAAAACTTTTATTAGCTCGCGAAGCCCTGGTCGCAACAGGACGATTCGATGAAAGAGCGATTTGAGCGCGTCGTTTGAGACGATGAGCCACAGTTGTGTGATGTAGGGTGGTTTGATTCTTTCCGCAGTACGTTGGAACCAAAGCAGCGCCGATGACAAAAACGCATCAACCGTCCCAGGCTGACCGGGGACTACTGATCCGGTCACGGCAACTCGCATCTGTTTGCGGCGAAGCAGAATTCTCGCGTAACGACCAGGTTGCCCCGGTCTGATTCCGGGGCTCAGCGCGCACCGTTCGACTCGAGTATCGCGTTGGAGTGCAGCCGCGATCTCCGCAAACTTGTGACAACGAACTTGCCGAGCGGCCTTGATGACGGCACCGACTGCTTTTGCTGAGGCGCGCGGTACAAGTTCGATCAGTGGTTGTTCGGCTCCCATCTTCCGCGAGGCTTTCAGAATGAGTGTCTGACCGTTCCAGGACCATGAGAGAATTCGCCATGATCTACTTCCCTTCTCTGTCCAACAGGAAAGAATCAATCGGCCCTGTGAAATTGCAACATCGATTTCGTTTCGACGAAGTGCGTATGTTTCGTTCGGGCTCTGTGTACAGAACCATTCGGCATGTTCTCTGATTAACGCGGCGATATGTTGGCGAGCGGATTCAACTGCTGCTGAAGATGTGAGGTGCTGAAACATAACTTGTGAGGAATAGAACCCAACCACGTCACTACGTGATTTGGAGCGAACCTGACCAATCTTCTACCGTGTGCTACCATTTTTGGTCAACTAAAGTTGAACCAACAAACTACTAAGATAATGAAGAATGTTTATCTCGCAGGGGCTGTAAGAACGCCGATTGGTAAGTTCGGTGGAACACTCACGTCCTGGACAGCTGCTGATCTAGGCGTTGCGGCAGCCAAAGAAAGTTTACGACGCGCGCGCGTACCGGTGGAAAAAATTGACGAGTCGATCTGGGGCTGTGCTCGTCAGGCCGGTGGCGGACCAAACGTTGCTCGACAAATCACCTATCTCAGTGGTGTACCTGAAGTGGCGCCAGCTTTCACTGTAAACCAGGCATGTGCTTCAGGGTTGAAAGCGATCATTCTAGCTGCACAGGAAATCATGCTCGGTCGAGCCAACGCTGTTCTTGCGGGTGGCACGGAGAGTATGTCGCGAGTTCCTTATTTTGCAGAAGGTGCCCGGTGGGGCGCGCGAATGGGAAACACGCAGCTGGTCGATGGCATGTACCGCGATGGCTTTAACGATCCATTGTCGGGACTCGTTATGGGAGAAACAGCCGAGAACCTGGCAAAACAATATTCGATATCTCGTGACGAACAAGACGAGTACGCATTGCGCACACAGGAACGCGCTCAGACGGCAGTTCAATCCGGACGCTTCCTGTCGGAAGTAGTCGCTATTGAAGTTGACAGCCGCTCAGCCGGGAAGGATTTTTTTAATGACGAACATCCTCGGGCAAATACAACCATCCAGGATCTCGCAAAGTTACCGCCCGTCTTTTTCAAAGAAGGGACAGTAACCGCAGGGAATTCGTCAGGCATAACTGATGGTGCGGCGGCCCTCATAGTTCTCAGCGAAGAGGCAATCAAACAGTTCGGAACAACCCCGTTAGCCCGCATAGTCGATTATGAGATCACTGGTGTTGCTCCTGAGATCATGGGTATCGGACCAGTTCCGGCAATCAGAGCTCTGCTGAAAAGACAAGGGTTAACTCTCGATGAGATCGATCTTATCGAACTCAACGAGGCCTTTGCTGCCCAGGTGATCGCCTGCGATCGCGAGCTGGGCTTTGATAAGTCACGACTAAACGTGAACGGCGGCGCGATCGCGTTGGGCCACCCGATTGGCTGCACCGGGGTCCGCATCACTACAACCCTTCTCCACGAGATGGAAAAACGTTCCGCCAGACTCGGTTTGGCCACGCTGTGTGTAAGCGGTGGTATGGGTCTCGCACTCTTAGTGGAGCGAGTGTGATTGCGCAGAAGCTACCCCGCTTACTGGTTCTTTGTCTGCTAACCGGAGTGCTTTACTCGTGTAGTTCCAGACCCTCCCCTACCACCAATACAAACGCTGCCGAGCAGATCGTCTCCTCAACGCCGCCATTCCGAACCAAAGAACCAGACAAGTACCGAGCGCTCCGAACGACCACATTTATTAATTCAGCCGGTCTTCCAAAAGCAACCAAAACACTGATTGCACGAGACGGTGCCTTCCGTCGTGAAGAGAATAACGAACTCGTCGTTCTGGAAACCGATAAAGGTCGGTTTTTGTTGTTGCCTCACGCAAGAATCTATGCGGAAGCCCAACCTTCAACCGCAGCAACGTCCATTGCGGGCGATCAGGAAACGGATGCTTCGGCCGAGCGACTTTTACATCAGGAAGCGATCGCAACAAAATATGAAAAGCTGGGTGACGAAGTTGTCTCCGGTCGCAACGCAACTAAATACCGAATAACTGTTAACATTTCTGGCGCTGAAAACGTCAGCACCAATGAGACACTACTGTGGATCGATGAGAACTTAGGAATGCCGATCAAGTCTGAAGCAAAAGGCAACGATGGTAGTAAGACCTTGATGGAGTTATCGGATATTTTGCTGGACGTGGACAAGACTCTTTTTCAAATACCTACAGGTTATAAAAAAGTTGCGATCGTCGAACTTCAGCAACTACTGAGGACGAATTAAATTGCCTCCCATAAGCAAACTGTCGGGCCGACCACGGCATCCGAGAAAAGGCTCGGCAAGAATCACCTGCCCCACATCTCCCTGATGCACTGGAATCATGACATATCGGAAGAAAGGCTTTTTGTAGTGACAAGAACAGCGCTCAAGTTAATAACAGTCATCGCGATATCAAGCTTAACGCTGGCAACGATGGTCATGGCCAAAACTGCTTCGCGCCCTTCCGCGGCGACAGCTCAGTCAAGTCTGTTGTCTTCGCTGCCGGAGTCGGATGCAATCGCTCAAGTGCAGGTCAATCGCCTGTTGACTGATGTCGTGCCACGTGTGTTGGCAAATAATCCTTCAAAGCTCGCAGAGCTGAACACAAGGATCGATAGTTTTAAGACCCGAACTGGTCTCGATCCCCGTTCCTTTGATCAGATTGCTATTGGCGTGCGCTACACCTACCCGACAGAGGGAATAACCAAGCTTGTGACTGCAGCGCTGGCTCGAGGCACGTTCAGCGCGGGAGCGATGGTGGCCGCTGGAAGACTGGCTGCAAACGGAAAGTATCGCGAAGAAAAATACGCGGGCAAGAGTGTTTATATTTTCTCGATCGATGACAGCATCAAAGTGTTCGGTATCATCGATCTTAAAGTAGGGGAACTCGCGGCATCACCAGTGGATACAAACATCCTTGCGGTGGGAGATCCAGTAAGCGTGAAGTTTGCGATTGATGCCTTCGCCGGACGAAAGCGTAATAATTCAGAGCTCATCACTCTTGCTACGCGTGACCCGAACGCTGTTATCGGCTTTGGCGGTAATGTGTCGCCGCAAGTAATCAAGAACCTCGATCTTGGCAACGTATCTTTCGCGGGAGATCTATCTGGTATACGCCAAGCATATGGCTCAGTTAACACCAACGAGAAAGACGTTGAGCTGTTTATTGGCGCCAAGACAGTCGACGCTGACTCCGCTAGAAATCTCAGTGACACGTTGGAAGGACTAAAACAGTTTGGCGCATTGTTTGTCGGAAGATTAACCGGCGCAAAAGGCGTGTTGGCTAAGAGCGCCCTCACTAACTTGAAGATCGTTACTAACACAAACGAACTTCAAATTCGCACAGCAGTAGCGCAGTCCGACATTGGTCCATTGATGGGAAACTAAAGAGCGACGATAGCAGGACCTAATAGTTAAGGGGCGTCCCTCCAGGGGACGCCCCTTCTAATGAATACCCATGAGTGACCACTACTAACCAGGCGGCAGATTCAAGCCACCCGGCAACGTCGGCTCTTCATCTTCCGGCAGGGCTTCAAGCACAGCGTCGTAGATCTTTATCTTGCCCTCGTTCTTCATCTTTTGCTGAACAGCCATTACGTAGTCTTCGAATACCTGACTCTGCCGTTCAGTCATCATTGATGTCTTCAACTGATCTCGCTGCTTCGCAAACTCAGCGAGATTCGCTTCATCGCGCTTGATGAGTCCAGCAATGACCCACTTGTCGTCTACCTTTACCGGAGCCTTCATCATCTCGCCAGCCTTCATCGTATTAATCAGCTCATCCAGCGCGGAACTGGTGCCAGCCTTCCCCAGGCTGGCACCGAGTTTGAAAGCCTCCTCCACTCCTGCGTCGAAACCTTCCTTTTCGCCCGCTGCTTTTAGCGCATTAGGACTGGTCACTGAAGCTAACAAGTCTTTCGCTTTCTGCTCGACCTGTTCTTTCGCACGCTGTTGTTTAAGCGCGTCGGTAACTTTGTCCTTTACTTCATCGAACTCGGGAATACGAGGCTCTTTCTTGTCGACCAGCATCGGTATGGCGAAACCGCCTTTCACTCCCGTCGCTGCGCCGACGTCATTGGTATTGTTAAGAGCTGCAATGGCGTCGTGAAACTGCTGGTTGTTGCCGATTTGAGGAACGTCGTCTCCAGGTTTGATGTAGGGTGTTTCGCGTACCATTGCTGCTGCCGTACTGTTTGACTCGGCTGCAAACTCTTGTGCGACCTTCTGAGGATCCTTCGTCTCTTTCAAACGAGCCACTGCTTTATTTGCCACTTGAAACGCTACGCCATAACCCTTGCGATTGCGCAGCGATACCAACAACTCTGGTTTCGCTTCTTCGAACGTTTTTGGAACTGCATCACCACGGCGAAGAATATAGAAGTTACCTGCGTACCTGATCGGAATGTCACTAACATCGCCTGGCTGCATGTCGAGTACGCGGTCATACAAAGCATCAACCTTGTTTGGATTCTTCTTTATAAGTCGACCGACAAAACCGTTGTTCTTGGCTGAGACCGGATCCTCAGAATTTCCGCGGGCAACATCGGCAAAAGCTTGTTCCGTAGCCTGGCCAGTCTGTCCACGAAGTTTGGCTATCAGATCTTTTGCCTTTTGTTCCACCTGGGCATCCAAATCTTTGCGAGCAACTTTGAGAAAGATCTGCTGCACTTTCACGCCGGCTTGTTTGAATTCAGGTTGAAGCTTGTCGTACTCGTCCTTAAGTTCCTTATCGGAGATCTGCAGCTTGGAGCCAACCTTGTCCGTATCGATGAATAAGTATCGGATTTTCTTCTGAGGTTCTAAGTAGCGGAGGTCGGTCTTGTGAGCGTCATAATAAGCACGTAAGTCCGAATCCGACGGCTGGATTTTTTCCTCAAGCTTATCCGTTGCTACAACAACGTAGCTAACATCAAACGTCGTATTGCGCTTCTTGTATTCCTGCTGGACTTCATCGTCTGAGACATTGACACTGGAACTAACGAACGCCTTCAGTTTATCCTGTGCAATCTCCGCCCGAAGATCGTTCTCAAACTTCTCAATATCACCAAAGCGCGCCGTGACGGATTCTTTGTACCGATCAAATCCAATGAACTGGCCTGAAGCGTCGGAGAACTGCTTCATTATCTTTTCCCTGAGCTCGCCGTCGCTGGCACCTAATCCCAGTCGTTCAGCTTCCTGGGCAATGACGTGTTTGCTTATCAATCCGTCGAGGAAGCGCTTGTTACCACCCAATTGAGCCAGGCTTATTCGGCCTCCAAACATCTGGCGATAGTTCTCGCGAATCTGGGCAACATCAGCAACTGTGATTTCCGCAGAGCCAACTTTGGCAACAACAGCCGTATTTTTGGCGGGATCAAGTGTGCTTCCGTTCCGTCCGGGAGCATAAAAAATGATCAAGCTCACAGCCATCAAGACGGCAAATCCAAGGATGATGACGTTCCGAGTTCTTTCCAGTCGTCCTAGTTGTTTAAGCATTATTTCTACCTTTCCAGCAAATCGCGGATTGTACGGGAGACTCAGGAACTGTCGCAACTCTACAAGTGAACTACTACGCGAGAACTAATTTCTAAGTCACTCACCACTGTTGGATGTCCTCTTTGCTCGTTTCGAAAGCTGATGCTATTTTAAGCTCGCACATGGACGCGATCAGCGGCTCAACATGGCTTTGGGTGGGGTTTAGTTTCTTTATCGTTTTAATGCTGAGCTTGGATCTCGGCCTCCTGAACCGCAAAGCTCACACAATTAAATACCGAGAAGCATGGATCTGGACCGGCGTCTGGGTGACCCTGGCGATGGTCTTTGCCTACCTGGTTTTCCGTTATCAGGGTTCTAAGAGCGGTCTCGAGTTTCTGACCGGCTACATCATTGAACTTTCGCTCTCGGTTGATAATCTCTTCGTTTTCATCCTCATTTTTTCGTTCTTCAAAGTTCCTGCTAAGTACCAACATCGAGTCTTGTTCTGGGGCGTCCTGGGCGCGCTTGGCATGCGTCTGACAATGATCTTTGTTGGGGCAGCTCTCCTGAACCGGTTTCACTGGATAATTTTCATCTTCGGCGGATTCCTCGTTTACACGGGCATCAAGATGTTCAGGGAGCAGGACGGTGACTTGCGACCAGATGAGAACCCCGTAGTTAAGCTAATAAGCCGGAACTTTCCGATAACCGATACCTACGAAGGAAAAAAGTTCTTTACCAAGGTTAATGGCAAGCGAACAGGGACATTGCTATTGCTGGTTCTCGTTGTGGTTGAAGTAACCGATCTCGTCTTTGCCGTTGATTCGATTCCCGCAATCTTCGCGATAACGACTAATACTTTCATCGTTTACACATCCAACGTGTTTGCCATTCTGGGTTTGCGTTCGATGTACTTCCTGCTTGCGGGGGTTGTGGAGAAGTTTCAGTACCTCCGCGTCGGTCTCGCCATCGTCCTGACTTTCATCGGCGCCAAGATGCTCGTCGCCGCCTTTGAGATACACATTCATACGGGGATCTCGCTTGTCGTCGTAGCGGCCGTTCTGCTTGGCTCAGTTGCAGCCTCATTAATGTTCCCCAAGGACACTGGATCCACCTTCGATGTCGATTTGCCTAGAGACTTCGATTTGCCACCCAATCAAGAATCAGATCAAACCGTGGACGACTCTGAAAGCAGTTCGACGGAAGAGACCACCGTTGAGGAGCCCAACGAGGCCCTGGAATCCAGGAAATAACCCGGTTTTGAGAACTGGCAGTCGACTTAGGAACCCAGAATTAAACATGCTTGAACGACTCTCCCACCATATGTTAAATTCCTAATTAGGTAGTTTCTGACTGCTCACTCGGCACTATAGCCCGCAGAACGATTCGAAACCTCCACATACCCTTGAACGTGCGGATTCAAGAGTCCGCACACGAGCATCTCAACTTTGGTAGTTCCCCTGGTAAGTCGATTCAAACATGTCGAATAGAACCAGTCATTTTGCTTTTGATTGGTGGATTATTCAGAAGCGTGTCGTCTATCTGATAATCACCTTTCTGATCCTTTGTGGCTTGGCGACCGGTGCGGCGGTTTATGTCTGGAAATACGGTAACCCACTCAGGAACGTCGCAAAACTGAACAGCCTTGCCGGCGCTCGCTTTATATCCTTTGAAGGCGAGGTTCGTGTAGTTCGAGCTGCAACCCGCGAAACAGTTACCGCAAGTAGCGATACTGAGCTGTTCCCTGGAGACACTGTGCAAACACAAGCGAACGGCCGTGCTCGAATTGGATTGGCAGACGGTTCGACTCTAATCGTAAAGCCAAACAGCACGATCATCATTCGTGATAACGTACGAGACGAAGATGGCAAGAAGACAAACGTGCACGTCCAGGTAAATAGCGGGCAAATGTTTGTCCGCACTGAACAGCTTCCGGAAGGCACCACCAACGTCGTCGAAACTCCCAAGACAAAAAACAAGATGGGCGAGCAAACCGGTGTGAGCTTTGGAGTAAACCCGGAAGGTACTGAAGAGATCAGAGTCAATGCTGGTGTGATCGAAACTACGAATGGAGCAGGCGACAAGACTGCCATTCACGGCGGTGAGTATGTCTCAGTTAACAACTCCGGAAGACTGTCTGCACCGCAGAGGCTCTTGGATGTCCCATTACCGTCGGAGCCGCGCGATCTCGAAAAAGTTTTCACGGGCGGAAATGGTTCAGCAAGTTTGCTTCTAAAATGGCAAAGACCTCAGTCTGGCGCGGCGGCTTTTTATCGCGTTGAAGTAGCGACCTCTCCGTTCTTTGTCGCTGACGGAAAAGTCATCGAGCGGGATCAATTGGTAGCAACTGAGTTTGGAGCTAGTGATCTGCGTCCAGGCGTTTATTTTTGGCGCGTACGCGGCACTGCATCGAGTGGTCAGGTGAGCGATTGGAGTGAACCTCAAAAATTTATTGTCGCCACTCGTGGCACCGGTTCGCAGATTGCAGTTTCTAACCTAACCGCTGAACTGCTTGGCGGTAACATTTACCTGATTCGGGGGAAGGCAGATCCGGGTACAACCATTCATGCACTTGGCCGCGAGGCGGTTGTTCCGACGGACGGAAACTTTCAACTTCAAATAACAACCTCGGGGGCGATGCGCGAGATTGTAGTTGAAGCGCAGGACGCACAGGGCAACAGCAGCCAATACAAGTTGTCACTCGGACGCGGACGTAAGGCCTAAGCAAAGAGACTTGAGGCATGTCGAACTACGTAATACTCCTGACGGATGCGCATGAGGCTCCCGCCTACGAATTAATCGAGGCGTTACGCGCGGCTGGTGTAAAGACTCTCATCGAAGGGTTGCGAGAGGTTGAAGTTGAAGCTGCGCTAACTCAAAAACGAAGGAACCAGGTTCAGTCGGATGACCAGAATCCGCCCCCACTCGCGGTTCTTTATGAAGTTGTGCCGGGTGCCGACATGGTCGAGCTTCACACGGCAATCGATCACGCACGTACATTCTGGCCAGCTGCTCCGCTCGTAGCCTGTCGCCGTCATTCCAACGGGTATCAAACGCTCAATCTAAGAAGCATGGATGGCGCGACGCTGAAGAGGCTTGGCTTTCGAGCGATCGCTGACAAAGCAGCGCAGCTCCCCGCCTTGTTACGCGAGATAGACGGGCACGGTGCAACTGGAGAGCTTCGGCTTCCGGACATCGTTCAGCAACCTTCAGAATCAAGTTCGTTATCGCTGCCTGCAAAGTTGAAAGCTAACAATCTCCGAGCTGCATTTGAGCTCGTTTCTTCTCTGCACTTCATCGGAGATCAAAGTGGTGCTGCTCATAGCGCTCTTGCTGGTATGCAGCAGCTCATCAATGCTGATCGTTGGGCCATCTATCTCTTCTCTGAAGCGAAGGGATTTGAAGGCGCTACGCTCGAAGCGATTGCCGTACGTACTCCAAACCAACCAAGTGGAAGTCGTTCCGAAGAACACTGGCACCGAATGCTAACGGGTGAAGCTGATCTGCCTCTGGGTTCGGAGACAAAGGCAACGAAGCGAGCAGCAGCGGGAATGGGAATCGTCAAGCGCAAGGAGAATGGACAATTCGTAGTTGCGGTTCCGCTTGTCTGTGGAGAACGAATCCTGGGAGTGATCGAAGGTATACGCGAAGGTAAAGAAGCGCGAGCTTTCAAAAAATCCGATGTAGCTCTGCTCGACTCGCTATCGCTGCCAATTGCCTCCGCACTCGCAAACGCAGTTCGCATTGCTGAAGCTGAACGGCTCTCGCAAACAGACGACCTCACCAAACTTCACAACGCTCGTTACCTTCGTCAGTTTCTCTTAAACGAAATCCGACGTGCACGACGTTACGGAAATAGTGTGGCAGCCTTGTTTCTCGATCTGGACGACTTCAAACGCATCAACGACGAACACGGCCACCTCGTCGGTTCCCACGTACTGATGGAGATGGCTAGCGTAATCCTTTCATCTGTTCGTGATACTGATGCAGTTGCCCGCTACGGAGGCGACGAGTTTGTCATCGTGCTTCCGGACACCGGTACCGAACTGGCAGGCGCCGTCGCGGAACGTATTCGACAGAAGATTGGCAGATACCGTTTCACGGGCGGGCGGCGGCTGCAACTTTCACTCACGGCAAGTTTTGGTGTAGCGGCGTTTCCACTGCACGCGTCGTCGCCGCAACAACTGATCGCATGCGCTGATACAGCGATGTATGAAGCCAAAGCGGCTAACAAGAACTGTGTCAGGTTTGCGACTGGCCTGGCGACTCGCGAAATTGGAAACTCAGAACAACCAGTTGCTAAAGGTCAGTCAGACGCCGGCTAGTGCCTCATCGAAGATCTACCGTTAGACCTTCACCATCAAATCCAACCAAATGCGAAGTTTGGACACTTGTTTCAAACGTAACGGTCTAAGTTTCAGGTTTACGGTAGACGAATCACAGTGTATCTTAAGGCTTCGGACGTGTTTCGTGCGTCTTGGGGGGTAAAGAGCAGCCCGACAGTAGCGAATCAAACCAATGCCGATGTCGAATTTCAAGTTTGGGGGCTTCGGTGAGGTTGAACAGATTCCGAGTGTGAGGGGTTTTGCTAGTTACTGACAGTTACCGCCGATCCCACCCGAAGTTCCATACTACAACCACGGGAAGTGAATCATTCTAGATGGCGTTTAAATCTATTTTCAGTCTGTTTTCCAGCGACCTTGCCATTGATTTAGGAACTGCAAATACGCTGGTTTATGCGAAGGGTCGCGGAATTGTTGTGTCCGAGCCTTCAATTGTAGCTATTAATAAGGTGACAAATCAGGTTGAGGCGGTCGGTCGTGATGCCAAAGATATGCTCGGACGTACACCAGGCAACATCGTCGCAATTCGGCCTATGAAGGACGGCGTCATTGCTAACTTCGAAGTCACTGAGAAAATGCTTCAGCACTTTATTCGGAAAGCCCACAACGGGAAGACGTGGGTTAGTCCACGAGTCGTTATCGGTATTCCTTCCGAGATTACACAAGTCGAGCGACGCGCAGTTGAAGACTCTGCTTATCGTGCGAAGGCCTCTGAAGTTTATTTGGTTGAGGAGGCGATGGCTGCGGCAATCGGCGCGGGTCTACCGATCACAGAGCCGCACGGCAACATGGTCGTCGATATCGGCGGCGGCACAACTGACATCGCGGTCATTAGTTTGAGCGGTATCGTTTACTCCCGCGCTGTACGCGTCGCGGGTAACGAGATGGACGAAGCCATCATTCAGTACATCAAACGAAAATACAATCTGCTGATTGGCGAGCGAACCGCTGAAGCCATCAAGATTGAACTCGGTTCTGCCTATCCGCTTGATGAACCCTTGTCTTATGAAGTGCGTGGACGAAACCTTATCGAAGGCATTCCCAAAACGATCACGATTACAGATGAAGAAGTGCGTGAAGCTTTGGCTGATTCGATCTCGACAATCATTAACGCGGTTCGTGTGGCGTTGGAACGAACTCCACCCGAACTCTCGGCTGATATCGTTGAGCGCGGAATCGTACTGACCGGCGGAGGAGCTTTGCTCAAGAATCTTGATAAGCGGTTGTCGATCGAAACCGGATTACCGGTCTCGCTCGCGGATGATCCACTGGCTTCAGTTGTGCTCGGCACCGGCAAGATGCTATCTGACTTTGATCTCCTTAAACGAGTGAAGTGGGAAAACACGATGACCAGCGGGATGTAGGTCGATTTACAAATGGCAACGGTGCGGACACAAAGAGAGATTAGGCAGCGGGCACCTATCTGGCTCGTGGTTCTCCTCTTCACCAACCTCGTAATCATGGCTGTCGATGCACGCGACAGTAACGGCCGGCAAAAAGTTCTTCGCATTTGGACGCAAACGTTTGCCTCTCCAATTCAGAATGCTTCGTCGAAAGCATCCGGCGCAACTTCTGGTTTCTTTCGTCAAATCCTGAATTTCAGGAGCATTGCCAGCGAAAACGAAGACTTAAGACAACGACTTGCCGCCGCAGAACAGCAACTCCACGCCGGTCGCCAGCAAGAGGTCGAGAACGATCGCCTAAAAGCGCTGCTGGATCTGAAAGAGAAGAAGGAGTTTGACACGGTCGCGGCACGCGTCATCGCTAGAGACCCGTCGGTCTGGTTCAATACGATCACCATCAACTGCGGCAGCAGCTCTGGAGTTGCGGTGAACATGCCGGTTGTCTCAGGCACAGGTGTGGTGGGTCGTGTGATTAGCGTAAGCCCATGGTCATCCCAGGTCATGCTCCTGACTGACGAGAAGGCCGGTGCTGGTGCAGTTGTTGGCCAGCTGGGCCAATCCGGCGCTCTTGGTTCAGTGCGCGGACGACCTGACCTTGGATTGATCGAGATGCGTTATGTGTCTGGTTTGGAAAAGGTAGAGGTTGGAGACTACGTCATGACCACTGGTCAAGATGGAATCTATCCACCAGGACTGAATGTCGGTGATGTCGTCGACGTGAAGAATGGAACCGCAACACAGCCCCATCAAATTTTGATCAGGCCGGGAGCCCGACTGGACAAACTGGAAGAGGTAGCGGTGCTCTTATATCGTCCCCCACAACGAACCGCCCCTGAACAAGCCCTGCCGAATGTAGACAAACCGAAGAAGTGAAACCATTGCAGATCTCAGATTGAAGATTTCAGATTTAAAGAATTCAGTGCAATTCATCTTTCCTCGAGAGACTTACAAGCGTTGATTACAGCAAATCTGAAATCTGAGATCTGCAATCTAAAATTACCTTATGCCTCAACTTAAGATAGCAGCAGTCCTGGCAATCTCAATCGTGCTGCAGCTTTCGTTGCGCATCGTTTGGCCGCCGCTGTCATACATCGATTTCCCTCTCGTCGTCGTTGTTTATATCGCTCTCCAGCGCGATGCGTGGCAGGCACTTGTTGTCGGCACGCTGGCCGGAATAATTGTTGACGCCTCAAGCGGTGGATTGATTGGCGCCGGCGGCTTTTCCAAAACACTTACCGCTTACATCATTTACTTTGCAGCCACACGGGTAAACCTCGAGAACCCGCTGTTACGGATCCCTGTCCTGGCTGCCGCAACGATTGTGGACAGTGGAATCTACGTTTTCTGGCATCGCGTCCTGGGTTACGCCACAAGTGTCCCGGTGATGCAAACCATTTCCTACAAACTAATCGCCACCACAACTGTCGGCACGGTTGTGCTGTACATGCTCGACTCGGTTATTGCGGAAAGATCGGCTCAGCGCCGCCAGTTCGCAACCCGACGGCGCGTGGCTCGCAGGTCGACGGGGTCCTTGCGCCGCCGATGAAAGATGAACCCGGACGGGATAAACTTTGTGCTTTGATCTTTGTGCTTTGCATGTCAAGATTCGATTTGGAAGTGCGTTCTGAAGAGCGACAACTTTATGGCGTTCTCAAAACTCTAAGCACAAAGTACAAAGTTCGGCTCTGCCTATGAAATTCGAAGATACTTCTCAAAACCTTCGCGCTCGACTCCGGTTCCTTCAAGTACTCGTAGTGGTAATGCTTGGGGTTCTCGGAGTTCGCCTATACGTGCTGCAAGTCGTACGTGGCGAGCGTTACGCAGAGATGGCCGAAAACCAGAGAAGCCGGCGCCTTCCGATCCCGGCGCCCCGCGGAGTGATCTTCGACCGTGAAGGCCGCGTGATTGTCGACTCGAGACCGATCTACAACGTGATCCTCTCGCGCGAAGATGTGAAGGACAAGCCTCTCGCTTCGTTGATTCCGCCGCTCGCGGAAGGCTTGACTATAGATGGCGACATTCTCAAGGAACGTTTCGACCAGGTGACCCCTGCTTTTGAATCGATTCTCATAAAACAGGACGCCAACCCAAACGACATAGCCTGGGTCGAGGCTCATAATCTTGAATTCCCGGAACTGCGAATTGAGCAACAACCGCAGCGTCGCTATCCGGCTGATGGAATGCTGGCACACGTGCTTGGCTACGTCGGGGAAATCAGTCCGGAACAGTTGAAACAGCAGAGCTTCAAGGACAAAGGTCTCAAGCCGGGAGATATCATCGGACAAAGCGGCATTGAACAAATCTATGACGACTATCTGCGAGGACGTGACGGTTATCGAGAGGTTGTAGTCGACAGTCGCGGTCGCATCCAGGATGAGATCGAAACAGTAGCGCCAACTCCCGGTCGCGATCTGGTAACAACCATCGATCTCGATCTGCAGAGGTCAGCAGAAGAACAACTGGCGGCATCTGTTACCAAACGCGGAGTCATCGTTGCTATGGATCCAAATAACGGTGAGATCCTGGCCCTGGCTTCCTATCCGACTTTTGATCCGAATATTTTCTCGCAACGGATCAACTCGAAAGAAGGTCGAGCCGAGTACGTTGCCTTGTTGAATGATCCTCAAACTCCCTTGCTCAATCGCGCGATTCAAAGTCGGTATCCTCCGGGGTCGACCTGGAAAATTCCGATGGCGGTTGCCGGACTCCAGGAAGGCGCCATCACACTCGATCATTCAACTCTCTTGTGTGGCGGTGGTATCCAGGTCGGCAACAAATTCACGCGCTGCATGGGTAATCACGGTACTCCGGATCTTAAGACGGCCATTACCCATTCTTGCGACGGTTACTTCTATCGTCTTGGCTTAAAGATGGGCATCGATGGAATTGTCGCGATGGTCGACGAGTTTGACCTGAACAAACGCACCGGCATCGATCTACCGAACGAAGTTGTGAGTTGGACTCCATCGAAGGAATTCAAACGACGCATGCAACCGAGAGATCCCGAATGGCGAGACATCGATACTGTTTACGCGTCGTTCGGACAGGTATACGACATCATCACTCCGATCGCGCTGTTGAGAACTGTCTCAGCGGTCAGTATGGACGGGCGGATGTACATTCCGCACTTGCTTAAGGAGGTTCGACCGCTGGGAAATCCGGGGACACCTGACTACAAAGCCAGTACAGGTTTCCAGCCGCTCGATCCTGCCAAACCAAATCCGAAGATCGTGCCCATTGATGCCGACATTGACCATGCGGTGGTTGAAGGGATGTGGAGCGTTGTGAATGCCGGAGGAACTGGAGCAGGAATTCGGATGGCTGGGTTCGACATCGCCGGAAAGACCGGAACGGCGCAGGTCGTTGGACTAGGAAAGGACACCGGCAAGAACAAAGACCACTCGTGGTTTGTAACCTACGCGCCTGCATATAAGCCCGAGATCGCCATGGTCGCGCTTATTGAGAACTCTGGCTTTGGAAATATGCACGCAGCACCAGCGATTCGTCGCGTGTACGACACCTACTATCGCAAGACTCGACATGAAGAACCTCCCGGCGCAGTCCAAATCGCAAAGAAACAAACGACGCCAAATGTGGCTAGTAATGTGCAGTGAACGTATTGCCGATTGCCAATTGCCGATTGCCAATTGAAGGAATCGGAGAGGTAACAGAAAACAATCGGCACTCGGCATTGGCAATCTTAAAATCCGAAATTCGAATTCCGCAATCCGCAACTAAATTCCTTGGTAGCTATCATTCACAAACGTAGTTGGCGGGACTTTGATTGGGTACTCGCGTTCCTCGCGATAGCCATCGTTGGTTTCGGCACTATTCAAATTCGCTACGCTCAACCAACAGAGCCTTTCTGGATCAAACAAATCATCGGCCTCTGCATCGCACTGGTTGCGATGTTAGCCATCGCGTTCACTGACTATCGAAAGCTGCTGACCTGGGCGCCGGCGTTCTATATTTTTGGTCTGGTTCTCCTGGTGGTAGTTCTCGTACCAGGCATCGGGTTGAAGATCAACGGCCAACGCGCATGGATCAAAGTGCCGGGCATCGGACAGTTTCAACCTTCAGAGTTTGTGAAAGTGACGACAGCAATGATGCTCGCGCGTTACTTTGGCAGGAATCGAACGCAGGCTTTGACTGTGAAGGAAATGATCGTAGGAGGCTTGATCCTCGCTTTGCCTTGTGGGCTCATCCTGTTGGAGCCCGATGTTGGTTCAGTACTCACTTATGTTCCGATCCTCGCCGCGGTACTCTTTCTATCTGCCATCCGTATGCGGTTGGTATTGGCAGCCGTCGCACTGTCTGTGGTCATGATTCCGGTAGCCTACTGGGTTGGCGTCAAGACAAATCTAATCAAGAACTATCAACAGGAACGCATCAACGTCATCCTCGATCCCGAAAACGCCGATCGCCGTCGCATCGGGTATCACACCTGGCAATCAATTTTGACTGTCGGTGAAGGTGGTCTGTTTGGCTCTCGATCTTCTGCTGAACATTCTCAGAGTGGGCTTAAGTTTCTTCCGGAACCCCACACGGACTTTATTTACGCGGTGACCGCAGAAAATTATGGCTTCATCGGCTGCGTACTAGTCCTGTTTGCGTATGCGATTTTGTTGTCTCGACTGATAACCGGCGCGCGGCGATCGTCAGACCGTTCGGGAATGTTATTTATCATGGCGGTGGTGGGTGGCTTTGCCTTTCAAATCTTTATCAACGTGGGAATGGCGTTGGGGATTTCGCCGG
>DATEXA010000362.1:0-13111 GCA_035257465.1 Pyrinomonadaceae bacterium
CAACGAGTGGCAGGATGCCGGCAACCGTCGCCAGGCGATCTACACGAACCTCCCGCCACGCGCCTACCGCTTCCGCTTGATGGCCTCGAACAACAGCGGCGTGTGGAACGAGGAAGGTGCGCTGCTGGATTTCTCCATCGCCCCGGCCTTCTACCAGACCACGTGGTTCCGCTTGGCCATTTTGGTTCTTTTCTTGTTCTTGCTCTGGGCGGGTTATCGACTGCGTGTTCGGCAACTAGCGCACCAGTTCAACATGACCATGGAGGCGCGAGTGAGCGAGCGTATACGCATTGCGCGCGATCTGCATGACACTCTGCTGCAAAGCTTTCAGGGTCTTCTGCTCAGGTTTCAGTCGGCTTCAAAGATACTTCCTGCGCGTCCAGTCGAAGCTAAGCAGAGGCTTGACAGCGCACTCGATCAGGCGGCTCAGGCGATTACCGAAGGTCGTGACGCCGTGCAGGGTCTGCGTTCGTCGGCGTTTGAAACCAATGACCTCGCCAACGGAATAACTGCTATTGCAACAGAACTCAACAGCGATTCAGCGGGCATTGAGTCTCCTGCCATTGATGTGGAGGTACAAGGTGCACCGCGCAATCTGAACCCGATCGTGCGCGACGAGGCCTACCGCATCGCGGGCGAGGCGTTGCGCAACGCCTTCCGGCACGCGCAGGCGCGGCGGATCACCGTCGAGATCCGCTACGACAAGCGCCATTTCCATTTAACGGTTCGCGATGACGGAAAGGGCATCGATGACGAAGCTATGCTCCAGCAACCCCGCGGCCACTTCGGTTTGCACGGCATGCGCGAGCGGGCTGAAATCGTGGGCGGGCGTCTGGAGGTCTGGAGCAAACGCGATACGGGCACCGAGGTGGAACTGATCGTTCCTGGCGCGGTCGCTTATGGAACCCCTGTCGAACGGTCGTGGTTTTCGAGAGTATTTTCAGGGAAAAGCAGAAGTACTGGGAGAGTGAGCCATGAGTGACGACACCATTAAGATTAAGATTATGACGGTCGATGATCATCCGATCCTGCGCCAGGGCATTGCCGCCCTAATTGCCGATGAGCCGGACATGACCCTGGTGGCTGAAGCCATTAACGGCCGCGAAGCAATTCAACAGTTTCGCGCGCACCGCCCTGACGTGACGTTGATGGACTTGCAGATGCCGGAAATGAACGGTCTGGATGCGATGATTGCGATTCGCGGAGAATTCCCCGATGCGCGAATTATCGTACTCACCACCTACACTGGGGACGTCCAGGCCCGGCGCGCTCTGCAAGCGGGTGCCCGCGCTTATCTTTTAAAAAATAGCCTGCATAACGAATTGCTGGACACGATCCGGGCTGTACACGCCGGGAGAAAGAACCTTTCACCTGAGGTCTCTTTTGAGCTTGCCGAGCATGCCGCGGAGGAGACCCTGTCGCCACTGGAGGTGCGCGTTCTGCGCCTGATTGCCGACGGCAATAGTAATAAAGAGATTGCAGCGATGCTCTCGGTTACTGAAGACTCCGTGAAAGGCCACGTTCGGAACATCCTCTCCAAGCTGGGTGCTAATGATCGCACCGAAGCGGCAGTGATCGGCGTTAAGCGCGGCATCCTCCAACTCTAGCCACTCGAAATGGCCTTAAGAAAAGCCCTTTCGGGTTTGCGGCCGGCTTTGGTACCTCATAACCTTAACCGGTTATGCGTGGTGTGTTTTCCACATTTGCAGATCGCCTACCCAGCCATGGGCTTCTGCTCCTCAGAGTGATTGTCGCAATAACGCTAATTGCGCATTGTGTCCAACTCGTAGAGGGCTCGTCACTACAGACCATTACACCGCACGTGATTGCGGCAGGAGCGGGCTTGTTCGTCTTGTTTGGATTGTGGACATCTGTTGCGGGAGCGGTTGTAGCCATCATCGAACTCTTTATTGCTTTCTCACACAATCATGATCCGTGGCTGAGCGTTTTGCTGGCCAGCGTCGGTGTCGCCTTGGCGCTGCTGGGCTCAGGAAACTGGTCCGTGGACGCGCGGCGTTCCGGATGGAAACGAATTGAGATTCGACGCCCTGACAATTAAGCAATTTCGACCTTCCACCTTACCATCCCGAAAGAGTCTCTGCTGTAACTCCAAAGAGAGCCATTGGCCTCTCGTTTTTGTGCAACCCGGCACCCTTTAGAAATTGTCGTCGAGTGAAACTGGCCGCACAATCCTGAGCAACGACAGGAAAGGACCAGACGACAATGAGTACAGCTTTGGCTTCGGTTGAGAGTATAAGTGATGCTCCTTTGCACAGGGAATTTTCATTCGGTGCCAACGTCTCGTTGCTACAGCCGCGTCGCGATATGCGAGCTGATGCTTCCACCGAAATATCGTGTCTGTTGGAGAAGGAAACAAGTTGCCAGCAGATCATCGGGAACAGTCCGGCGTTACAACGTGTACTGGAGTTGGTGAAAAAGGTCGCTCCATTCGATTCAACGGCCTTGCTGCTCGGCGAGACTGGAACGGGCAAGGAGCTGGTTGCGCAAGCCATTCATCAGCGCTCTACACGCTGCGATGGCCCGTTCGTAAAAGTAAATTGTGCAGCGCTGCCGTCTGAACTGATCGCTAGCGAATTGTTCGGTCACGAAAGAGGCGCTTTCACCAGCGCGGTGCAACAACGGGTTGGCAGGTTCGAAATTGCGAATGGTGGCACGATCCTTCTCGATGAGATTGCCGAGCTGAGTCCGGAGATTCAAGTGGCACTGCTGCGGGTGCTTCAGGAGAAGGAGTTTGAGCGCGTCGGTGGCAACCGCACGATCAAGACTGACGTGCGCGTAATCGCAGCCACCAACAAAGATCTGCAACGTGAAGTTAGTGAGGGCCGGTTCCGGATGGATCTGTTCTATCGTCTGAATGTCTTTCCTGTTCACGTTCCACCTTTGCGCGATCGTGTGAGCGATATTCCGGCGCTCGTTGATTACTTTGCGGCCCGCTTTGCGAACCGCACCGGCAAGAAGATAACCCACATCGAGAAGCGATCGCTCTCTGCAATGAAGGAATACTCGTGGCCCGGCAACGTTCGCGAGCTTCAGAACGTGGTTGAACGCTGTGTGATTCTCGCTGATGGTGAAGTTTTGCAGGTTGACGCGGCTATGCTGACAGAAGAGCCTCTATCCATCGTCCCGACGACCCTTCCGAGTGGCTTGAGAACGGATCGAAAAGTTCAAATCGAAGCGATGTTGCGTGAGACACGTGGCAAGGTTTACGGACCATGCTGCGCTGCTGCTCGTCTAGGACTACCGGCAACTACGCTTGATTCGCAAATCCGCGCACTAAGCATTAAGAAGCATCAATTCAAATAATCTCCACCTCAACTCGCGCGCGAGTCGTGGTTCCACGAGATCTCGTAAAATTACGACTCCCATTCTAATCGTTTCCGGCCCCAACTCAGTGGTTTTCGCTGGGAACGTCTGTTGCACTTCACGATACCGGAGGAATACACCACGATGTCGAGCCCAGGAACCAAATATTTATATCCGGCAATGCTGGTATCAGTTCTCGCAATCCTGATCTTTAGCAGCCTTGCAAATGCGCAGAACCCGCAGAGTGAAACAGGAACTGTGCGGGGTGTGGTTGCGACTTCAGCGCCGGACGGGCAGTCGTACAACATTCCCGGCGCGAACCTAAAGCTGAAAAGTGGGACACAAGTCGCCGAGACTTCCGCTAACGAGGCAGGCGAGTATGAATTCACTAAGTTGTTGCCAGGCCAGTACACGATTGAAGCAACCACTGAGGGTTTCAAGACAAGCAGCAACACGATCGTGATCCACGCCGCTGAAACTTTAGTCCAAAACATCAGCCTGGAAGTCGCTGATATAACCGCGTCGGTCTCAGTCACGTCGGCGGACGAGAGCTTACAGACTTCAGACGCAGCTCCTGGCAGTACCGTCAAACACGACACACTAAAAGCTTTGCCATTGGTAACTGAGCAGTTGGTCGACGCGTTGCCGCTGGTGCCGGGAGTTGTGCGTGGGCCGGACGGTCAGATCGATGTCAAAGGCGCGCGCTCGAGCCAAAGTTCAATGACAGTTAATAGCGCCAATGTAACTGATCCGGTTACGGGAGAGTTTGCGTTCAACCTTCCGATTGAAGCCATTGAATCGGTGCAGGTGCTCACGAATCCCTATGCGGCGGAGTATGGCAAAGTCACCGGCGGCGTGACTGCGGTTGCGACGCGTTCGGGAACAGACAAACTCAACGTAGAAGTTCAGAATTTTTTCCCGCGTTTCCGGCGGCGCGGTGCCAAGTGGAGTGGAATCGAAGCGTATACTCCGCGGCTGGCGTTCAGTGGTCCGCTAAAAAGAAACAAGCTCTGGTTCATGCAATCCTTCCAGTATCGTTTCGTCCGCACGCCAGTCGAGAGCCTGCCATCTGACAAGCGTGATACGGGTCTTGAGAGTTTCGATTCTGTCACGCAGATGGATTGGGACGTCAAACCCAAGCACCATCTTACCGGTATCTTTTCATTGTTCCCGGAGAAGCTCAGGTTTGTTGGACTAAATACTTTCAATCCGGAGGAAGTCACGCCGAATTACAAACAGCGAGGTTTCTTCGGGGGACTGAACGAGCGATGGACCGTGAGCGATAAGGCGTTTCTTGAATCGTATTTCAACGTGAAGAAATTCGAGGCGGACGTGTTCCCAAGTTCTGGTGAGCAAGCGATGAACTTTGCGCCGGATGTGAACTCAGGCAATTACTTCAACCAGCAGGATCGTCGCAGTACACGCGCGGAGGCCCTCGAGATTTACAACTTCACGCCACCCGATTTCGCCGGCACGCATTTCATGAAGTTTGGCTTGGGCCTGACCCACACGACGTTTGATGGGACTAACAGAAGCAACACCGTCCGAATCCTGCGACGCGACGGTACGATCAGCGAGCAGATCGACTTTCGCGGCGACGGTGCTCTGAGTCGCAACACTACTGAGTTCTCTTCCTTCTTCGAGGACAAGTGGACCATCAACGATCGCCTGACGGTGGAATACGGCGTCCGTCTGGATCGCGACACAATCGCATACGAAAACAATCTAGCGCCACGGCTTGCGTTTGCCTTCACGCCGATACGCGATGGCAGAACCGTCGTACGTGGCGGCGTCGGATTGTTCTACGACCGTATTAATTTGAACACAGCTACTTTCTCGCAGTTGCAGGATCGATTGATCACCAGCTTTGGGCTGGATGGACAGCAGACAAGTCAGCTGCAGCACCTGGCTGTCGAGAACGGGCAGTTTCTGACGCCACGTAGTGTGAGTTGGAACATTGAGTTTGACCGCGAGTGGCTAAAGAACCTTCTGGTTCGCGTCGGTTATCAACAACGCCAGGGAACGCGTGAATACATCCTGGACCCACTGGATTCGCAAACGAGCGGCAGTTCGTTGTTGCTCAGCAATGGCGGTAGATCGCGCTACAGGGAATTTCAGGTCACCACGCGCTACACGTTTCGTGGGCACGATGAGTTGAATGCGTCTTATGTACGGTCCAGAGCCATGGGCGATTTGAACGATTTCAACTCCTACTATTCCAACTTCGAGAATCCAATTATTCGCCAGAATGAACGTTCCTTCCTACCGTTTGATGCGCCAAACCGTTTGTTGTTCTGGGGTAACTTCGGCGTGAAGTATGGGATCACCGTCGCGCCCGTGCTCGACGTTCGCAACGGCTTTCCGCTTTCAGTCATCGACGAGGATCGCAACTACGTTGGGCCACGCAATCGTGCAGGTCGCTTTCCAGATTTCGCTTCGCTCGATCTGCAAGTGCTAAAGAGTGTCTCAGCGCCTGGGCGATTTAGCGAGAACTATCGATTCAGAGTGGGAGTCAAAGTATTTAATCTGACGAATCACTTCAATCCCCGTGATTTCCAGGGAAACCTCGCGAGTGACAATTTCGGGGGGTTCTACAATGGAGTCGGTCGCAAGTTAGGAATCAAGTTTGTCGTGGAGAAAAAGTAGCAGCGTGAACAATGTTGGTTTTGTTTGCCGGGTGACGATAGGTATATCGGAGGCAATTATGTACAGACTTAAGCGAATACTACGACCATACAACGCGCTTTGGCTGGTGCTGTTCGTTGGATCTCTTCTTCCTGTGTCCGCGCAATCACAACAATTAGAGTCGCTGACTGCAACGGCGAAGGGACACGGCATGATCAGTTTGGCAGTCGAGAAACTAGCAATTACGTCGGCGCTCGTGGTCCTAAGGAAAAACGGCACGCTGTTAATTACAGTTACTGCAGAGCTGCAGCTCCAAGCAGAGGGAACATGGAAGGCCAATGCCTCGTCGCCTGACGAGATTCTTCTGAAGATTACGGGTGGCGTCGTCAAAGGAGAGATGAACGGATCTGGGAAGCTCTTGCTGACCAGCGACGGCAAATCGTTCAGAAAACTTACGGCCAATATAAAGACGGTAGATGGCAGCCAGATCACGGTCACATTTGAGTCCGACGATTCCGAACCGCTTGAGTTAAAGGATATGAGATGACACAGTTACGCAAGTCAACGAAAGCGATTGCGCGTAACTTCAGGCTGCTGGTGGGATGCCGCCACTCGCATATGAGCCGACCCTTTACCGTAAACGACGAACCTTACCGACTTTGTGTGGAGTGCGGCACACGCCGGCGCTTTGACAAATATAGTTGGATAAAGCGACATGCGTACTACCTCTAATCTTCAACACCGAGCAACGAAAAGCACAAAAGTATTTGCCTTCTTGGGCTACCAGGACCCTCGTACTTCAGCCGCGACTACTGGAGGCTCTTCCGCGCGGCAGCGGAACATTGCAAGGCTCCGCAGCAACCTCGAAGTTTGAGGGGTTTCAAACACACTGACCCGGAAGGGGAACGTGTTTTTCAAGGCGGGTTTTCATTCCTATATATAATAAGGACAGGCCAGCCACAGAATCGGGCGGGGCCTTGCCGCAAAATCTCTGGCGCTAACGCCAAGACACGCTAAAGTGGGCACACAAATTGGCATACAAAAATGTGCTGAACATGCAGTTGAAACAGGCAACACTAACTGAACGATCAGTTTGTGTTTCCCAATCAATGAGACTAAGCTTTCGCGCATTAGATTTTCGCATTATCAGAACTTCCAATGAATTCGTCAGTAAGCGCAATCGTTATCACTGCTTCGCCAGTCGTCCCGCCGCATAAGGCATCAGGATGACTGCGGCGCTTATTCTTACTAGCAAGGCCGTCATCCAGATTTGGAGGCGGCTTTTTAGTTTGTTCACCAGCATTTTATGAACTCCGTTCCAGCACTGTTTGAAGCTTCGCGGCGGTTCGTTATCAAGATCGGCTCGTCGCTATTGATTGACTCTGGGAACACTGCGCGTCGCGATTGGCTAAAGGCTCTTGCGGAAGACATTGCCGACTTGCACGGCCGCGGGAAGCAGGTCGTGATCGTTTCGTCAGGCGCAATTGCTCTAGGTCGACAAACGCTCGCGTGGGGCGTGCGAAAGCTTGAGCTCGAAGAGAAACAAGCCGCGGCTGCGTGTGGGCAAATCAGGCTGTGCGCGGAATGGGCCAGCGCGTTTGAGTTTAAGGAAGGCGCACTTCAGCTGGCCCAAATTCTTTTAACTTTAGATGACAGCGAGAGTCGCCGCAGATATCTCAACGCACGTCGCACTTTCGAGACTCTGCTCAACCAGCTCAACGTGATTCCGATAGTGAACGAAAACGACTCGGTGGCAACCGACGAAATCAGAGTAGGCGACAATGATCGCCTCGCCGCACGTGTAGCCCAGATGATCAGTGCTGATCTGCTGGTACTCTTATCTGACGTGCGAGGACTCTATACACTAAATCCGTCCACGAGCCGGGATCGGGCTACATTGATTCATGAGGTGGCCCAAATCACTTCAGAGATCGAATCGATGGCGGGTGGGGTAAGTTCAGAGGTTGGGTCGGGTGGAATGCGAACCAAAATTGAAGCCGCAAAGATCGCAGCGGCTGCTGGTTGTCATATGCTCATCGCCTACGGGATAGAGCCGCATCCGATTGATGCACTACTTAACGGTTCGGACTGTACCTGGTTCAAGGCAAAAGCAAATCCGAGTAGCGCACGAAAGCACTGGATTTCGGGGACGCTCCGCTCGCATGGCACCTATGTTGTGGATGATGGCGCGGCCCAAGCTCTCTTGAAAGGAAAAAGCTTGCTGCCTGCTGGCGTCGGACAGGTACGCGGCGAATTTGGTCGGGGGGATGCCGTAACGATTGTGACACTCCAAGGTCAGCAGATCGGTAAGGGTTTGTCGGAGTATTCATCTGAACAAGCCGCGCGCATTATCGGCGCTCAGTCTCACGAGATCGAGAACATACTCGGCTTTAAATATCGCGACACTCTTATTCATCGCGACGACATGGTTGTCGAATTGTCGGTTGAGTAAAACGATGGAAGCAACGACACAAGAAACTGTAGATATCAAGAAGTCGATGCAGAGAGTAGGAGAAGAGGCTCGCGGGGCCTCTCGAATACTTGCTCTTGCTTCGGCTGATCAAAAAGAGTCGGCGTTGCATGGAGCTGCAGCTTCAATTCGTCAGGCTGCACAAGAACTCGTAGCGGCCAACGACTCAGACATGAAGCGCGCCGCGTGTGCCGGTTTAGGTGATGCGTTGCTTGACCGTTTGCGCTTAACTCCCGATCGGATCGAAGCGATGGTGACCGGATTAGAAGTGATCTCTTCTCTGCCGGATCCAGTCGGACGTGTGTTAGCGCAATGGGAACGACCAAATGGTCTCGAAATCCAGCGTATAAGCGTGCCGCTCGGAGTGATTGGGATCATTTATGAGTCGCGTCCGAACGTGACTGCTGATGCTGGAGCGCTTTGCTTGAAGTCGGGCAACGCGGTGATCTTGCGTCCGGGTTCAGATAGTTTTGAAACATCGAAAGCAATAGTGAGCTGCTTGCACGCAGGACTAAATTCCGCGCGACTTCCTGAAGCGTCAATCCAGTTAGTTCCCATCAACGACCGTTCGATCGTCGGTGAGATGCTGACAATGTCGGATTACATTGACGTCATTATCCCGAGAGGAGGGAAGTCTTTAACCAAACGAGTCATGGAGGAGAGCAAGATCCCAACGCTCCAGCATCTCGATGGAAACTGTCACACATACGTTCACCAGACTGCTGATCCGAAAATGGCGAAAGAGGTTTTACTGAACGCCAAGTTGCGTCGCACCAGCATATGTGGCGCCACTGAGTCGGTACTCATTGATGTCTCGATTGCGCGAACATGGTTGCCGGTGTTGTTGGAGGCTTTGATTAGCAGCGGCTGTGAAGTCCGCGGAGATGAGGCGGTCTGTGCAAGCGACAAGCGGGTGATCGCAGCGGGCGAGGTTGATTGGTCTACCGAATATCTCGATGCGGTAGTGTCAGTCAAAACAGTCTCAAACGTGGATGAAGCGATTCAACATATTAATCGTTATGGTTCTCACCACACCGACGCAATCATTGCCGGCGATCTGGCAGCAACCGAGAAGTTCCTCAACGAAGTCGATAGCGCAATCGTCATGGTCAACGCTTCAACGCAGTTTGCGGATGGAGGTGAGTTTGGGATGGGTGGCGAGATCGGTATCGGAACTGGACGGCTTCATGCGCGCGGGCCAGTTGGAGCCGAACAGTTAACGACTTACAAATACGTGGTCCGTGGGAACGGTCAAACGCGCGCGTAATTGCTGGTTCGCGCTGAGATACTTTTCGCCTCCATCGCATAAGATCGTCACAACTACCGACCCTGGTGATAACCGTTGCGCGAGTTCCACCGCTGCGAATACGTTCGCTCCAGAGCTTGGACCAACGAACAATCCCTCCTCTTTGGCTAGTCGTTGGGTCATCAACAATGATGACTCAGTGTCGACAGTCAGTTGCTCGTCTGCAAGTGAGGCATCGTAGATACCTGGGACGTGCGCCGTGGGTAAATGCTTGAGTCCTTCAATGCCATGAAGCGGTAAGTCAGGCTGAACATCTGCAGCTCGAATGCTCGCGTTGCATTCTCGGAGTCTTCGAGTCACGCCGGTGAACGTGCCGGTGGTTCCGAGTCCAGTTATGAAATGGGTAACAGTGCCTTTGGTTTGTTCCCAAATCTCATTTCCCGTCGTTTCATAGTGCGCACGCCAATTCGCGTCATTGTTGTATTGATCAAGATAGACGTATTTGTCGGGAAACCGCTCGGCGAGTTGCCGGGCAAGAATCTGGGCTCCGTCGGTTCCCTCGGAGGAACTCGTCTCGATTATCTTCACTCCGTACGCGCGGAGGATCTGCTTGCGTTCAGCACTTGCATTACTCGGCAAGCACAGTGTGAGGTCATAACCTCGCTCAGCCGCAATCATCCCGTAGGCGATGCCGGTGTTACCACTGCTTGCATCGAGAATCGTTTTGCCTGAGCGGAGTCTGCCTTTCCGCTCGGCCTCAAGAATCATCGCGATAGCCGGGCGATCTTTTACAGAGCCGCCTGGGTTCAAGTGTTCGGCCTTCGCAAAAACCTGCACGCCCGCTGGAACGCTTTGAGTGACATGACGCAGTTGTATCAAAGGCGTGTTGCCAATAGCTTCCTCGAGCGAATGTCTGGCTGAGATTCTGGTTTGGACTGCGGTTGGCATTCGAGTATTTCAGCTGTCGGAAAGGCTCAATCAGTTACATTTGTTTCGCCTTAGGGGCTGAGCGGCACTATATGAACGACGTTTGGTACTGTCTATTTAATTCTATTTAACTAGTCGTAAATCGAATTGACTTGATTGACTGGGGCGCGTTGTCTAGAGTCACGCTCCTGACATGAAGAGATCTTTCCTTTCACTAGCTGCTTGTTGTTGTTGCTGCTGTTGCGGCAGGGAATGCCGCGCGTGCAGTTCGAAACAGGTACTCCATAGTGGAAGGGGTTTAGATTGGTCACCAGGAATTCACAAAACAACATCAAACAAGCGGCGACTTGGGGCGTGTCTCTTCTGGCGCCTGATCTAAATCTCACCCCACTCAATCAATCTCCTGAAAACCTAGTTGGCATCTTAGTAGTCGGACACGGTAGCCGACGACAGGAAGCAAATGAAGATGTGTGCGAGGCAACGCGTCAGATTGCCAGGCGCGGTCCGTTCGCGTGTGTGGAGCCGGCCTTTTTAGAGATCGTAAGCCCAACGATTGCAGAAGGATTTGCCACATTGGTTGGGCGCGGTGTTAGGCACGTCATCGTTCATCCTTACTTTCTCTCACCGGGCAGGCATACACGTGGTGATATTCCATTCGAGGTTCATGCTGCAGCTAGTCATCATCCAGGGGTCACTTATCAGATCACCGAGCCACTCTCCGCCCACGACTTAGTCATCGCTGCATCCATCGAACGAATTCTGGAAGCGAAAAAACCGTCAATCGAAGACCGACTTGGAAAGGTTTATCTCGTCGGGGCAGGTCCGGGTGATCCGGGACTATTGACGGTGAAAGCATGGGAACTGTTGCGCAAAGCAGACGTGGTTATCTACGACTACCTCGTCAACCCTGATTTGTTGATTCACTTGAAAGAAGAAGCAGAACGAATTTTTGTCGGGAAAGTAGGTCATGCTACTCAAACTCGCCAATCAAAAATCAATGCGCTACTCATCTCAAAAGCGGTCGAAGGAAAACTGGTTGTTCGATTAAAGGGCGGCGACCCATTTCTTTTTGGTAGAGGTGGTGAAGAGGCGCTTGCCTTACGAGCGGCTGGTATCCCGTTCGAGATTGTACCTGGCGTCAGTTCTGCGCTGGCAGTTCCTGCTTATGCGGGCATTCCCTTAACTCATCGTGGCCTTTCGTCGTCCGTCGTGATTTTGACTGGCGCGAATGCGGGTGATGGAAAGTTGTCTGAAGATCTTTTGAATGCTCGAGCCGCCGATACCATCGTTGTGCTCATGGGTATCGCACATCTGCGGGACATTGCTGAACAACTCGTAACCCTGGGCAGATCACTTGATACTCCGGTAGCGGTCATCCAATGGGGAACATATGAATCGCAGCAGGTCGTTACTGGAACCTTGGAAACGATCGCCGACGTCGCAGCCGGACAGCGCCTACGTTCACCTTCGATAATCGTGATTGGCGAAGTAGTTCGTCTACAGAAAACTCTTAGCTGGGTTGGAGAATCGTCCGTCGAAAGGATGGAACTGGAACCAATACTGACCACCAGTTAATTCATCCGATGCAAACGACAGAAGAGCTAATTGAAGTCGATGACGAACTCAAGCTCGAGTCAGCCGAGGCTGTTCTGCGTTGGGCGCTTCAGAAGTTTGGTCAAGACATAGCACTGGCAACGGGATTTGGCGCCGAAGGCTGCGTGCTGATTCGAATGCTCGCCGAGATCGATACGAATGCTCGAATCTTTTACCTGGATACCGATCTTCTATTTCGAGAGACGTATGAACTCATAAAGAAGCTGGAAGCAAGGTATGGAGTTCGTTTCGAACAACGCAAGTCACGACTGTCACTTGCTACGCAGGCTGCCAATTATGGTGAACGACTCTGGGAAAGGGAGCCCGACGTCTGTTGTCAGCTGCGAAAAGTTGATCCGTTGCGAGAGATGTTGTCTGGACTGAGAGCGTGGATCACAGCCATTCGACGTGAGCAAACACCTACTCGTGCCAGTGCACGTGTTGTTGAGCGAGATCGAAAGTTTGAGCTGATCAAGATTAACCCGCTGGTCGCTTGGTCCCGTCGCGATTTGTGGCGCTATATCAAGGAGCACGATGTTCCCTACAACCCGCTTTATGACTTGGGCTATCGCTCCATCGGTTGTCAGCCATGTACGACGCTTGTCCAAATCGGCGAAGAAGAACGAGCCGGGCGTTGGCGCGGCAGCGCAAAGACAGAATGTGGACTACATGAGTAGTTAAGTTTTTTTAAGACCCTAATTCAACTCAGAGGAACGAAATAGTAGATGAAACTGATAAACCCCCACGGAGGCACCCTAATCAATCGCGAAATTCAGGGTAGTGATCGCGAAGAACTTGTAAGTAAGGCGACCACGTTGCCAAAGGTCCATCTCAGTAGTCGTCAGGTTTCAGATCTACTGATGCTGGCGATTGGTGGCTACTCCCCGCTCGACGGTTTTCTCAATGAGTCTGACTACAAGTCTGTT
>DATEXA010000363.1:0-17382 GCA_035257465.1 Pyrinomonadaceae bacterium
TTGGCGGTTTCCTAATGCAGTACTGGATCGAGGTCATTAACTATCCGATCAATGTAGGCGGGAAGCCCTACAACAGTTGGCCTGCGTTTATTCCAATTACGTTCGAGTGCACAGTGTTGGTTGCTGCGTTCTCCGCAGTGCTTGGCATGCTTGTTTTGAACAAACTGCCACAGCCATACCACCCAGTGTTCAATGCTCCGAATTTTGCTCTTGCCACACGCGACAAATTTTTTCTCGTGGTTGAAGCAAATGACCCAAAGTATGACCACGACAAGGTCGCGGAGCTGTTGAAGAGTTTGAATGCGCAGGAAGTGGTGGATGTCGAGGTTTGATCTGATCGGGTGATCATTGCTGATTGCTGATTTCTGATTGCTGATTTGAGGAAGAAGAGATTCTGTCAATTAAAAGTAAATTTCATGTCAGTTAGAGAAAACAAATCAGCAATCAGCAATCAGCAATCAGCAATACTCTTGCTTGTCTTTTGCCTTCTGTCTCTCCCTGGTTGCCGTCGCGATATGCAGGATCAACCGAAGATGAAGCCATATCGTGGTTCGAACTTTTTTGGTGATGGACTCTCAGCCCGGCCGCCAGTTGAAGGGACAGTTCCGCGCGGTTTTTTACGAACAGACACGGCGTTGTTTACAGGAAAGAAGAACAAGAATCTCTCGAACATTTCGGGCCCGGCCTCAACTACACCAGCCGGTCCGCAACCTACAGCCGGTTCGCTTTCAGGACAGAACGTTTATCCAGACGACGTCGATACTTTCCCATTCCCAATCACGGAAGAGACAGTACTTCGCGGCCAGCAACGTTACGACATCTTCTGTTCTGTTTGTCACGGAAAGACCGGATACGGCGACGGCATGATTGTTCGTCGAGGTTATCGGCGGGCTGCTTCATTCCATGATGACCGTCTTCGTACAGCACCTGTTGGCCATTTCTTCGACGCTATTACAAACGGCTGGGGCGCGATGCCATCGTATGCACCGCAGATTCCGGTCCAGGATCGTTGGGCGATCATTGCCTACGTCCGCGCGCTACAGGCTAGCCAAAACATCAAGACGTCAGCGCCGGCTGGTTCCGTTACTCCAACACCAACGCCCGCCGGAGGACACAAATGATCACTTCATTTAATCCTCCAGACCTTTCACGATTTCGAAGGCTCGCAGCAATTGTCGGTGGCGTTGGCATGGTTTTACTGCTGATAGGCGCGGTTATCATCGATCGGAAACAATTCTTTCAGGCTTACATTGTTGGATTTGCGTTTTGGGGCGGCATTGCTGTCGGCTCGCTCGCATTGTTGATGCTTCAACATCTGACCGGTGGCGGCTGGGGACTTGTCATCCGTCGCGTGCTGGAAGCATCGACGCGTACGCTCCCATTGGTCGTCTTGCTCTTCATACCGATCATAATCGGGGCGAGCTCGTTATACGAATGGACTAACAAGGAAGCGCTTGAAGAACACCCTGTCGTAAAGGGCAAGACTCCGTATCTAAACCTGCCATTCTTTTCGGTGCGTGCAGTTATCTACCTGGGCATTTGGTTTGGACTCGCCTTCTTCCTAAACAAGTGGTCACTTGAGCAGGATCGCACTGGTGACCGTCGCTTTGCGAAGAACATGCGTCTGCTCAGCGGTCCGGGAATGGTGCTTCTGATCTTTTCAGTGACATTTGCCGCGATCGACTGGTTCATGTCGTTGGAACCGGAATGGTCATCGACGATCTACGGCTTTATCTTTGTCGCTTCGTGGAGTTTGAGTGCGCTGGCCTTCACCATCGCCGTGATGGCAAACCTGTCGAAGGAAGAGCCCATGAACCGAATTGTTGCGCCGCTCCACTTTCACGATCTGGGCAAGCTGCTGCTGGCGCTGGTGATGCTCTGGGCCTACTTCGCGTTTTCACAGTTTTTGATCATTTGGTCCGGCAATCTTCCGGAAGAGATTCATTGGTACCTCGTTCGGATGCATGGCGCGTGGGGCGTGATCATCGTCACGGTAGCAATTCTCCACTTTTTTGCACCGTTTCTCTTCTTGTTGTCGCGCAACTTGAAACGTGATCCACACAAGCTGGTGATCATTGCAGGTCTGGTGTTGGTGATGCGCGTGATCGATTTGTGGTGGATGTTGGTACCGGCATTTTCAAAAGAACATTTTCCACTGAGGTCGCTTTGGATGTACGTCGTTTCGCCCCTGGCAGTGGGCGGGTTGTGGCTCGCGTATTTCTTTTGGGAATTGAGTAAACGGTCGTTGATACCAATCAACGATCCACAGTTCGAATCGGTTTTGGAACAGCAGCATTCATCGGGGCACTAAATAAGAGCAATGGCTAAGCACTCTGGAAATGGACATAAGAGAGAGACGCCGGACGTTTCGCATATTCGAAATGTCGAGGTCACTCATGAAGCGAGCGACATCAGTGTCAATGGGGTCTTGACCTTCGTCGTGGCGTTAACAATTCTGACGATCGCTGTCTATATCGGGATGCTCCTGCTTTTCAATACCTTTCAGAGTCAGTCCCAGGCAGAGCCAAAGCCTGGTCCGATGGCGCTCCGGCAGGGACAACGTCTACCTCCTGAACCAAGGTTGCAGGCCGCGCCGGGCTTTTCCGTTACGCTCGCTGATGGCAGAAAGGTTGATCTCGCAGCGAAAGAACCACAAGCCGAGTATCGGACCGTTCTTGAAGAGTGGGACAAGAATCTAAAGGGCGAGCTCAAAGATCCCTCCGGCGCACCTGTGAGTATTCCGATCTCGGAGGCTATCAAAAAAGTTGCCAGCGAAGGACTGCCGGCGAGAACAAAGGAGGCGCCGGCAAAGCTTGCGGATTACGCGATCAGTATGCCGACGGCAGCGAGCTCGGGTCGTGTAACAGAGAAGAGGTTGCAATAAGTAGTCATGCTAAACACGAAACTCATTTTAGATTCTCGCGTGCTCCATTCGATGGTGAGGCGAACACTTTGGTCTCTCGTGATTGCTGTCTTCTGGTTATTGCCTGCCTTAGTAGTCGCTCAGCCGGGCTCCCCCGGACCGAGTTCACCTTTGTATGGTGCCCGACCTGAAACTGGAAAAGTTTCTACTGGATTGCCAACTGCACTCCGCGACGTTCGTATCGAGCAAAAGCTTAACCAGCAACTGCCACTTGATTTGATGTTTCGCGATGAATCAGGTCAACCGGCAAAGCTTGGTCAGTATTTTGGACAGAAGCCTGTTGTCCTGGCACTTGTCTACTACGATTGCCCGATGCTTTGCACCCAGGTGCTCAATGGGATGGTGGAATCGTTCCGCGTGCTTCCTTTTCAACTGGGAAAGGAATACGACGTCGTCACGATTAGTTTTGACCCACGAGAAACTCCACAGTTAGCAGACAAGAAGAAGAAGGTTTACGTCGGTTATCTGCCAGCAAGGATGCAAGCAAGTGCAAATGCGGGCTGGCATTTTCTAACAGGCGACGCCGAGAGTATCAAGCAGATCACCAATGCAGTCGGTTTCCGTTATCACTACGACGAATCAACGAAGCAGTTTGCTCACGCCAGCGCGATCGTGGTGGCCACACCACAAGGCAAGCTTTCTCGCTATTACTACGGAATTGAATACCCTGCTCGTGACTTGCGACTCGGACTGATCGAATCAGCGCAAAAAAAAATCGGTTCTCCTGTCGATCAGCTTCTCCTCTACTGCTATCACTATGATCCCTCCACGGGTAAATACGGTGCAGTGGTGATGAACATCGTGCGGGCTGGTGGGGTAGCGACGATGCTGGCGATTGTCGCGATGTTCTTCTTGTTGCGCAGACGTAACCCCGCCTGGAGATTAAAGACCGGAGGCGCCGCTAGTTAATGCAGTCCTGGCTTCCATTTGTTCCTGATAGTGCGTCCACTCTTTCGTGGAAAGTAGATGCTCTCTATTTCTACCTCTCGGGCGTCACGTTGTTCTTTGCCTTGCTGATCTCGTCGCTGCTGATCTTTTTTGTTCTTCGTTATCGCAGGCGTACTCCCTACGAAATCCCACGTCCCGTGGCTGGGTCGCATAAGCTCGAAACACTTTGGACCGTCATTCCCTTCCTTATTGCCATGACCATCTTTGGGTGGTCGGCGAAAGTCTATTTTGAGCAGTCCTCTCCGCCGCAGAATGCAATTGAGATCTACGTTGTTGGCAAACAATGGATGTGGAAGATTCAGCACTCTACTGGTCAGAGAGAGATCAACGAGCTACATGTGCCGATTGGAAAGAAGATCAAGTTGATCATGACCACCGAGGACACGATTCACGACTTCTTCGTTCCGGCGTTTCGCATGAAAGCTGACGTCGTACCCGGCAGGTATACGACGGAGTGGTTTGAAGCGACAAAAACAGGAACGTATCACCTGTTCTGCGCTGAATACTGTGGAATGAACCACTCGGGAATGATCGGCTCAGTGGTCGTGATGGAGTCGCGTGAATTTGATAACTGGCTGAGCGGCAATGCAGGCAATACCACTCCGGCTGTCGCTGGACAACAACTGTTTCAGACCCTTGGTTGCGTCTCCTGCCACGGAGCAAATGGTGAAGGAGGTCGAGGGCCAGCCCTCGCCGGATTGTTTGGGAGAAAAACTCAACTCACTGGCGGACAGACCGTGGTCGCCGACGAAGCTTACATTCGCGAATCGATTGTGAATCCGCAGGCAAAGCTGGTCGACGGTTTTGGGCCAATCATGCCTACGTTCCAGGGGCAGATTAGTGAAGATCAGCTGGTGCAGTTGTTGGCATTTATTAAATCGTTGCAGGTCAACAACCCGCAACAAGCGACTCCGGCTAATCAACCTGCAAACAGGCCACAGCCATCGCCGTTAGCTTCTCCGAGGTCGCAATAGGTTTTTCGGTATCAAGCGTGTGACGTTATGAAAGCAATTGAGACATTTGAATTACCACCACCGTCCAGGGTCAACTACATCAATGCCCAATATGGCTTGAAATCGTGGCTGTTGACCAAGGACCACAAGCGTATTGCCTTGTTGTACCTGGGTTCTATTACCTTCTTCTTTTTTATTGGTGGACTCTACGCAATGATGATTCGCCTGGAGTTGTTAACTCCGCAAGGCGATCTGCTTCAGTCAACAACCTACAACAAGGTATTTACTCAGCACGGCATTCTGATGGTCTTTTTCTTTTTGATTCCATCAATACCGGCAACACTCGGAAACTTCCTTGTTCCGATGATGATCGGAGCGAAAGATCTGGCGTTTCCCAGAATTAACCTGCTGAGTTGGTACATTTACATGGCGGGCGGGTTGATAACGATCTACGCATTGCTCGCAGGTGGTGTAGATACTGGTTGGACCTTTTACACCCCGTATAGCACGACCTTTTCAAATTCGTACGTAGTCGCCGCTGGGCTTGGAATCTTTATAAACGGATTTTCGTCAATCCTGACCGGGCTGAACTTTATCGTCACCATCCACACGATGCGTGCCCCGGGTATGACGTGGTTTCGTTTGCCGTTGTTCATCTGGGCACACTACGCAACCAGCCTGGTAATGATTCTCGGCACGCCGGTAATAGCAATAACGGTCTTGTTGCTCGCCTTCGAGCGCGTTTCCCGCGTCGGCATTTTTGATCCCGGGCTCGGTGGGGATCCGGTTCTCTTTCAACACCTATTTTGGTTCTACTCTCATCCGGCCGTTTACATTATGGTCCTGCCGTCGATGGGAGTGGTGAGTGAACTTATCGCCAACTTCTCGCGCAAGAATATCTTTGGTTACAAGTTCGTCGCCTTTTCGAGTTTGGCTATCGCAGTGTTTGGCTTCCTCGTATGGGGCCACCACATGTTTGTTACGAGTCAGTCGGTCTATGCGGGAATGATCTTTTCGTTCCTCAGTTTTGCGGTAGCGATTCCATCGGCGGTGAAAGTTTTTAACTGGACCGCTACGCTTTATAAGTCGTCGATCTCCTACGACACACCGATGCTTTATGCGTTGGGCTTCATCGGATTGTTCACTATTGGCGGCATGACCGGGTTGTTTCTCGCAGCGCTGGCTGTCGATGTTCACCTGACCGACACTTATTTTGTCGTCGCGCATTTCCACTACATCATGGTTGGCGGTGCCTTGATGGGATATCTCGGTGGACTGCACTACTGGTGGCCAAAGATTAGTGGACGAATGTATCCAGAGGGCTGGGGCCGGTTTAGTGCACTCGTAATCTTTGTCGGATTCAATCTGACTTTTCTGCCGCAGTTTGTTGCAGGCTACATGGGAATGCCGCGTCGGTATCACGCGTACCCGCCGGAATTTCAGGTCTTCAATGTTTTGTCTTCGGCAGGCGCATCGATCCTTGGATTTGGGATGCTGATACCAGCGATCTATTTCGTGTGGTCGATGCGATACGGCAAAGTCGCTGAAGCTAACCCATGGCATTTGCCGGGTCTCGAGTGGAGATCACAATCACCTCCAATCACGGAAAATTTTGATTCGACGCCGATCGTGACCTGGGAAGCTTACGAGTTCGCACCACCAGACGAGACTGAAGTGGTTGGGAAATTTGCCCGGGAATTGGCTTGATGTGTTCGAATGTCCGACAAACTTTAGTTTGTCGTGCATCAGCAACCACACAGAAATTTAGCCGTTGGTAGTACGTCACGCTGACGTATCGACAAACTGAAGTTTGTCGGACACTAGAAGGAGAGCGTTTTGAGTCACGCCGCAACAGAAGAAAGCCACGGTCACCATCCGGCACTGCAGCACCATTTTGAGAACATGGAGCAGCAGCGAGAAGCTGGCACACTCGGCATGTGGGTTTTTCTCGTGACTGAAATCATGTTCTTCGGTGGGATGTTTCTCGCATACACGCTTTATCGGGGGACGTATGGCGCGGCTTTCGCTTCCGCCAGCAATCATTTGGACATCACGTTAGGAGCATTGAATACCGGCGTCTTGATCCTGAGCAGCTTTACGATGGCGATGGCGGTTTACTTCACACAGGTTGGTAAGCAGCGGCCACAGATCTTTTGCCTCGTGCTGACCATAATCCTCGGGCTGACGTTCCTGGGTGTGAAGGCGGTCGAGTACAAAGCAAAATACGACGACAAACTGATTCCGGGTTACTTGTTTCCCAATCGTCCATTTGGTCCGGAAGTCGCGCATGAAGGTGATACGAACCCACACAAGTTGCATCTTCTCGGGAACGCAACGGTAAAACAGGTTGAGATGTTTTACTGGATCTATTTCGCGATGACAGGAATGCACGCCTTGCACATGATTATCGGTGCGGGTCTTCTGACTTTTCTGCTCATTTTCTCGATCAAGGGTCGCTATGGTCCCGAGTATCATAGTCCGGTCGAAGTAATAGGACTTTACTGGCACTTCGTGGATATCGTTTGGATATTCTTGTTTCCTTTGCTTTATTTGCTGGGGAGGCATTTCGAGCACATATAGATGAGCGAACACATAGTTCCAGTTCGAGTTTATGTGACGATCTTTCTGGTGCTGATCGTAGGCACCACGCTGACCGTTCTTGCGGCGTTTCAGGATTTCTCTTACCGGATTGGCAACCACGAACTACAGTTGAACACAGTGATTGCTTTGGCGATCGCGGTGACGAAAGCCACGTTCGTCGTGCTCTACTTCATGCACGTTCGTTACAGCTCGCGGCTTGTTTGGGTAATTGTGACCTCAGCGCTTTTTTGGCTGGCGATAATGTTCGCGCTGACTTTCGCGGATTATTGGACCCGAGGTTGGCTACCAGTCGGTTACTGACCCTCGCTCACTCTCCACGCAGAAGATTCATTTCCCGCACTTCAATCAGTCGTTTGCATTCCGGGCAGTTCAGACGAATGGTTGCGTCTGACGTTTTGATGGACGCACCGCAGAAAGGACAGTCACCACTAACTTCGTTGTGATGGAAAAGATCCCGCATCATGATGAGGGGGAGCACGAGACCTGCGATGAGTAGTGGGATGCCGAAGATCAGTCCGATGCTCGCACTTTGTCCGAGCGTGAGACTAATTACCAAGCCGGCTATAAATAGAATCAAGCCTACCGCAATACTGAATGAGAAACTGTAGGCACTGTCGAAAGTGCGTCCTGACTTCGCAGTTTCCGGTCGATTGGCGTCCATTTCAAAACACCTCCGTTAGGTACTGGGAAAATCTGGGAAGATCGCTTCGGGTTAGGATTGACTTTTACTCCGTTGCGAGACGTTGTGTCAATGGAGACGGGTGCGAAGAGTATTGTTGCTGTGTTTCCTCATGTGCTGCACACGGAAAAGGAAGGCGAGACGGGGGACGTGGGGACGGAGGGACGCGGTTCATTTCTCCGCGTCGCCGCGTCTCTCCGTCGCAGCATCCTTCTTCCGCGTCTTCTTAAAGTTCATTGACATTGTCGCAGCGGAATGAAACCGCAGGAGCTTTGTGCTTTAATGAGCGCTCATCAAAACCGACTAACATTAAGAAGGACGATATTTTTGTTTTATGTCTAACCAGATCACATTTGAAAATTTTCTTAATCAGCACGACGAAGAAGCATGGTCGGCAACGATCACGACCTTACTCCGATCAGTTCATGAAGTAGATCGCAACGCTGTACAAATTTGGTTTGCCTTCTATCCGCTTGCATTGTTTCAAGCTCTCTCGCAATCTGACGACCCCGACACGCTCGCGCAACGCCTAATGATGCAGGGAAATTTCAACCTCAAGGATCAGATCGATTCATCGCATACTTTTCTCTATGGACATCGCTACTGGCCCCCGGTGAAAGCCGCCGTTCAAAAACATGGGACAACATTTGGAGATGAAAAGCCTTCGCTGTCTGATCAAATACTTTCTGTTGCTCAGAGCGTTGCCAGGGATTTGAAAATCGATCGCCCGTTACTCGTCGCCATAACAGCCGTTGCATTCATGACTGTTCAGCAGGCTGGATTAGCAGCGTTCGGTACTCCGGGCAAGCTCCACATCGATAAAAAGCATGCGCGAAAATCAGCCGAGCAGGTTCTGCGTGAACGTGCAAAGGATGACAGCCAGGGGTTGCTTGGTTTCTTAAGGACCATTAACAAGAAGTGGACCGTGACGCACGACGAGAACGACGACAAAGCTCGTTACGTGATGAACAATATCCAGGACCTCGCCTGGGGCGCTGCGGATGATCGCTCCCGCAATTGGCGCGAGATCGATCCACGCAGAGGTGAGGGACCGATACCTGTGGAATGTCGTTCGGCGTCTTGCGGAACTTGTTGGGTCGGCGTCCTCGGTGGTTCAGAGAAGTTATCGGATGTTGCAGCGCGTGAAGGAAAAAAGATAAAGGAGTTTGGTTACATTGATACCAGTGAGCCAAAACCACTAATTCGCCTCGCCTGTCAGGCACAGACACACGGTGCCGTTTCGATCGTCATTCCGCCATGGAATGGTGTCTTCGGAAAATACCTGCGCGCACAAAAAGCCGCTGTGGAAAATCAGCTTGATTCTGCTTCACTGGAAACTGAAACAAGCGCGACGGCCGCTAACGATCATAGCCACTGATTTGTCGACTGATACAAAGTTCTCCCCTTTGCTTTACGTGATCGTTGCTGCCCTCTTGTGGAGCACGGGCGGTCTATTCATCAAGTGGACGAAGCTTTCGGGTCTCGAACTGTCGTTCTTCCGTTCATTCTTTGCGATTTTTGTCGTTGCCTTCTTCACGAGGAAGGAAGGCTTCGGGCTTAACCTGGTCAGTGGAGCGGCTGCAGTTCTGTATGCTGTGCTGCTCATTCTCTTTGTCCTTGCAACTAAGCTGACGACCGCTGCGAATGCAATCTTTCTCCAGTACACTGCGCCCGTCTACATCCTGATCCTCGAACCTCTGTTCTACAAAGAAAAGTTCCGTTTACACGATTTAATTACTGTGGTGATCTGCGTTGGTGGAATGACGTTATTTTTTGTCGGGAAGCTCAGACCAGAAGATGTAACTGGAAATCTGTTGGCGCTTTCGTCAGGTCTTTGCTTTGCCCTCTACTTTCTGTTGCTTCGACATCCGAAGGCTCGTCTCGTTAATCGCACTTCTTCCGTAATCTACGGGAACCTTCTGGCTGTGCTCTTAACTGCGCCGTGGGGTCTGGCAGTCTTAGGAAGTCTGGACCGATTCGACGCGTTCAGTGTGATCTATCTCGGCGTCATCCAGCTTGGACTCTCCTACTTGCTGTTTACAAAAGCGATGGCTCTTGGAGTGAGATCCATTGATGCCGGAATCATGGGTTACATCGAACCGGTTTTGAATCCGGTGTGGGTATTTTTGGTGTTGGGCGAGAGACCTTCTCAGTGGGCGCTCCTCGGTGGTGCGATCATAATCGCAGCGGTCATCACCCACATGGTGCTCGATGCTCAGCAGAAGAGACTTAAGAATAATCCGCAGATTACGCCGATTCATTCTTAGGATAAAACCCATTTTGCGAAAAATCTGTGTAATTGGCGTAATCTGCGGATGATTTTCCGAAAAGGAATCAGACCAACCACACTCGTCTGCTGTCGTAATAGCTCGGCGAGCGATCCGGATATCTCTTCTTGTACTTGTGATAACGCTCTAACAATTTCGCGTAACGTTTATCTGACGAAACGAGACGCTTGTGAGGAATCGCTCGCAGATGATCTTCGATTCTCGTCATCTTCCGCGCGGAGAATCGCCAGTCGTATTTTCCTAGTTCATAGAGGCTCGTCACGCCGTAGCCTTTTATACGACCTGTAAAGTCGACATAAGGATCGAAGTAGCTCCACACCAGATCACGTATCGACCGAAATACAGGCTTCCTCCCCTGCAATCCTCGGTCGCGCGACCTGGCGATCGAACCCCAACGGCCTCGTTGCTGGAACACAAAGACTACATGGTCCAGCAAATCCTGTGACTCGAGATCCAGCAAGAGTGGTGGATAGCCATGTTGTTCAAGAATCACTGCAGCTCCGACAGCCGCTTCGAGGCAGTGAACCTCATTGTGCTTAATCATTTCGCGAAGAGAACGCATCGTGCCGCCGTTCTTTTCCCAGTTGTAAGGCATCAAACTGAGCGAGCGTTGGACTTTGCCGGGTGTATTGAGTCTTTGAATCAGCTTCCACTCGCGAGGAGTGAACTGTTCCTTTGCAGGTTTATTCAACTGTAGCGTCCTGGTGTCCGATATGCTTTAGCTTGTCGGTCCGTGATTGCAGTGTTCAGACAGGCCCGACAAATTAAAGCATATCGAACATAACCCCTACTTTGTTTGCAACACGCGCAGAAGCTATCGCCGCACTTGCCTGAATAACCTCTCAAGTGTCAGACTTACCTTCCCGATAAATTCTTGTATAACCAATCATTATTTCTTTTTAAGAGAGATGTCTTTCTATGAACAAGCAGGCAGCAGCATTCCAGATGACCCGTTCCGAACAGGAAACCCAAAATGAGGCGAATCGTTTGACCGTCCAAATCGAAACCGCACTTGCTGCGGTTGTCATGCGTTCCCCTGACGATGCGGATTCGCTGGAATCGGCGGCCGATCGAATTGAAAGAGCAGCTCGCGACCTCGCCACTGCGATTCGAGGGCTGGCGCAAGAACGCAAAGCCGCGAATGACCAGTCGTAAGCGCACGTTTTTCTTGCCTTGACCTTCTTAATTCTATTTTTTTGATCGGAGACAATCGATGGCTTCCATCCGCGCTGAACGAGAAACGGAACACCTGGGCCGTAAGAATACCGCATACGAGCTGGATAATTACGGTATCAAGGGCCCCGCTCGCGTTTATTGGAATCTCAATACGGCTGAATTGTACGAAGAAATAGCGCGCAGGAGTGAAGGTGTCCTTTCGAATCACGGAGCCCTGATTATTGACACCGGCGAGCACACTGGTCGCGCAGCCAAGGACAAGGCAATCGTTAGAGAGCCGTCGAGCGCCGACAAAGTGTTTTGGGGTGACGTCAATAAAGATTTCCCACAGGATAAATTCAACGCCTTAAGGGACCGCATGATGGCCCACGCAACAGAGCGTGATCTGTTCGTTCAAGACACGTTCGTCGGTGCCGACCCGAAATATCGTCTGCCAATTCGAGTTATCACTGAACTGGCGTGGCATTCTCTATTCGCCAGAACAATGTTCATAAGTGGTGCTGAAACGAAGCCACATCAACCTGAATTCACGATTATTAACTTCCCGAGTTTTCAGGCTGATCCGCAACGAGATGGAACTCGTTCACCGACTTTCATCCTGATGGATTTTAGTCAACGGCTAGTGCTAATCGGCGGCACTTCTTACGCAGGAGAAACAAAGAAGAGTGGCTTCACTTTGATGAATTATCTGCTTCCGCAAAAGGGCGTGATGAGCATGCACTGCTCCGCGAATGTTGGCGCAGAAGGGGACGTAGCGATCTTCTTTGGACTCTCCGGAACAGGCAAGACCACTTTGTCGGCTGATCCGGAACGCCGTCTTATCGGTGATGACGAACACGGCTGGTCCGACGATGGAGTCTTCAATTTCGAAGGCGGTTGTTACGCGAAGGTGATCAAGTTATCGGAAGAAGCCGAACCCGATATTTACCGGACCACCAGGATGTTTGGCACGATTCTGGAGAATGTTGTTTACGACGCTGTGACACGTGTTATCGATCTGGATGACTCGCGTAAGACCGAGAACACGAGAGCTTCGTATCCGCTGACCAGCATCAGCAACATCGTCCCCGAAGGACGTGCCGGCAATCCACGCAACATCATTATGTTGACGGCAGATGCGTTTGGCGTATTGCCGCCGGTTTCCCGGCTCAGTCCTGAACAAGCGATGTATCACTTCCTTTCCGGATACACCGCCAAGGTCGCCGGAACTGAGAGAGGAATCAAAGAGCCTGAAGCTACGTTCTCAACTTGTTTTGGCGCCCCGTTCATGGTTTTGCATCCAGGTGTGTATGCCGGGTTACTGGGCGAGAAGATGGCCCAACACAATGCCGCGTGTTGGTTGGTTAACACTGGATGGAGTGGCGGACCGTATGGTGTTGGCAATCGAATGAAGATTGCCTACACGCGTGCGATGATTCGCGCAATTCTCAACGGCGAACTCGCAACGGTTGAATCAATTCCGGATCCAACATTTGGTGTGAACGTTCCAGTCGCGTGTCCTGGCGTTCCTGCTAAAGTACTGCAGCCGCGGAACACCTGGGCCGATAAGGATGCTTACGATCGACAGGCCGCCGACCTCTCCCGCCGTTTCAATGTCAACTTTAAGAAGTATGAGGCGGGTGTTTCGGAAGCGGTGAGGGCAGTTGCGCCGAAGATCAAGAGTTGAAGATTTTCGCGCTGAATAGTGCAACTGTTCCCGTATCGTAAGTTGGATGTGGCCTCTGGCGTCTCTGGGCGCTGGAGGTTTTTGTTTGTTTTCAGAATCTCCAACTGATTCCCAGGCTGACCTGCAAGTTATTCTTCGTTTCGGCAGGCACTAGGATCGGGGCCGTCAAACTACCAAACGAATGATCCGGATAACGAACGATCGTGTCCCCAACGTCTGCCCTGATAATAAGGCGGTCGGTAGGGTAGAACTCAAAGACACCGCCCACATCCATTGCAAAATCTTTTTCGTGTCCAACAGTGCAAGAGGTTCCCATGGTAATTGCTGTACAGCTCCCGCGCGTTTGAAACTCACCAAACCACATCACGCCCGGTCGGGCTTTTGCAAACACACCAATCTTTTTCTTACGCACTCCAGCTTTCAAGCCAATAAAACCCTGCAGCTTTTGACCGACCTCTTCGTTGAGGAGATGTGATTCGGGAAAGAAATTGGTTTCTGCATCGAGTGCAAGATGTTTGTTGAAGTTGAAGGCAAAACGTCCACCCAGACCCGAAACGTTTGAATTGCCCGCGCCAAACCCGGGAAAAATTCGCGACTGGAAATCCGAAAGCGTGATGAGGGTATAGACACCACCAACTTCAGACCTGTGTTTATCAATTTGGCCGTGTGCATTGTTGTTGGTGACAATCAGGCACACTGCTAACAACGATCCCGCAAAAATGTTTCTTCGCATAGGACCTCCTGAGATATCGGCTAGTTATTGTCGATCTCTCAGCAACGTGTGTACCCGCTGAATTGTTAGAGGTTTAGTGAGTTGTGAGATGTGGAGCGAGGATAAATGACTTCAGCTGAAAGATAATTTGGTCACCGTAGAGATGGTTTTCTCTGCGTTAACTCCGCAGAGAACGCAGAGGTTGCGCAGAGATCCAAACTGGCCCAGTCATCGATTACTGATCGACGCTACAAGCTTTTGATATCGCGGGTCGTTGGTGATTTCTGAAAACGCTTCTTCAGCCTTGAGACGTGACACGTCCTTGAAGCCGAGCGAGATCGCCTCCTCGAGTGATTGCAGCGCCGACTGCTTTTGTCGTTTCAGACCGTAGATGCGTGCTATCTCGTATGCGGCATTTGCATTCTTTGGGTCAACTTCCTTTGCCAGCTGTAAGTTCGTTAAGGCAGTCGTGTAATCGTTTTTTCGCAGGCTCGCTTGTGAAGTTTCGAAAGCTTCGATTAGGAGCTGCGTCAGAATCCGGCGTGCAAGGCGTCGATCTTTCGAGTCAACTGGTAACTCTCGCTTCTTCTTCCATTCAAGAAGTCTTGAACTCGCTACAGTACGAGAAGGAGTGCTTTGCTCAGGATCTGGCGCTTGCATCCACGAGGTTCTGATCTCGCCAGCTTCACGAAGTTGACGTCGATAAAGTTCTTCTTCAGCTTTAATTTCTTTCTTTAGTTCTTCGGAGTTAGTGAGTTGATTTAATCTAGCAAGGACAGTCTTCACGTCGCGAAGGTCCTGGAAATCACGAACCATCGAAGATAGAGCTTTTTGGGCATCAACATACTGCTGAGCTGCCAATAGTTGATCAGCGGTAGCCATGCGTGACGCAAACTGGTCTTCAATTACCTTGCTGTCATTCACTGTAAGACCGTTCTTCATCGCAAGAAACGTCAGCCACGCAATTGCTTGCTCAATCTTCTCCTGTGGTGGCCATTCGTGACCACCACTAAAAGTCTGAAACTGATAAGGGGCAGGTAACTGGCTGAGCTTCTTCTCGAGCTGCCACATCTCGCCGAAGTTGAAGTCGTCCACACCGATGAGTCCGAAATATGCAAACGTTGTCTTTGAGTTCGGAGGACTGTCTCCCGGAAATCCCGCCCCACAACCAATCACACCTGCCAGGCAACCTCGACAACGACTCGCATACGTCGCCGCCAAACGAGAGCCTCCAGAGAATCCAGCCGCGTAGGTTCTTTTCCCGTCTATGTTCAAACGCGAGTGAGTGTCATCCCAAAGATCCATGAAGATTTGGGATATGCTGTTCCAGTCCAAACCATTTCGAGAGTTGTTTGAACAGACGACTATGTAACCGTACTTCTCTGCCGCTGGAACAAAACGCGCGATTGCCGAATTACCGCGAGCACGTGGATCGAGGCAGAAGATAGTTGGCCAAGCCTGCTCGGGCTTGTAGCCGTTTGGAAGGAACACCGCGTACGACTCGTCCGGGTGTGACCGGACGACCATATTCTCGTTTACCTTGCCAACTTGGATTGATAATTCAGAGGGTGCTTGTGAGCGCGAAGTGTCGAAGCAGATTAGTACGAGGGCAACGAGAATGAGGACCTTTCTCACGCGAACGGCATTCATTATTCAGCGTAGGATTCAATCTAATCGCGGACTCATCCTGGTGGCCAATTCATCGGTCGTCCGGCGAGTACGTGTACGTGCAAATGAAACACTGACTGACCTGCGCCGGCGCCGGTATTAATAACGGCGCGATAACCGCTTTCATCGTGGCCCTGCTCGTTGGCCATTCGAGCACTGACGCGAAGTAGGTGACCAAGAAGAGCCTCATCTTTTTGAGACGCTTCATCCAGTGACTCGAGATGCTCGGTCGGGATTACCAGAAGATGCATCGGCGCCTGTGGGTTGATATCGCGAATGACGACGCACTGATCATCTTTATGAAGTGCATCGCCGGGAATCTCTCCCTTGATAATCCTGCAAAACAAGCAACTCTGTTCTGACATTCGTCTTCCTTCCCTTTGACTAAGTTTAGGCCATTTCGCTCACTGCTTGAGCGTCAGTTTGCAAAGGAGCTGTTACCGAAGCACGAATTCGTTCAATTTGTGCTCCAACGGCGCGTAACTTTGCTTCTATTTTTTCGTATCCACGATCGATGTGGTACACACGATCGATGATTGTTTCATCAGGTGCAATCAAACCGGCCAGCACCAAAGACGCCGACGCGCGTAAGTCCGAAGCAATCACTCGCGCGCCAGTAAGCGGAGTGGGCCCATCAACCGTCGCATTGCTGCCGTCGATATGAATGTGTGCACCCATACGCTGTAATTCTGAGGCGTGCATGAACCGGTTTTCGAAAACAGTTTCAACTATCTCCGATTTTCCATTTGCCTGTGTCATCAGCACCATGTATTGCGCCTGCATGTCTGTCGGAAAATCGGGATAGGGCGCTGTCGAAACATCGTTGGCGACCAAACCATGCGGGCATGTGACTTCAAGCGTAGTCGGATTGGCCTGGTAAATCTCAACTCCTACCTGTCGCAGCTTTGCGATCACCGCCGACAAATGATCAGGGCGACAGTCTTTGATCTCCAAGTCACCTCGAGTAATTGCGGCGGCTACGATAAAGGTCCCGGTTTCGATCCGATCTGGAATGATCGTATGTTCCGCCGCGCCGAGCGATTCAACACCCTCGATGTAGATCGTTTCGGAGCCGGCACCATTAACGCGAGCGCCCATCTTGTTTAGCAACTCCGCCAGATCGACTATTTCGGGTTCGCGCGCTGCGTTGTGAAGTACGGTCGTTCCGCGCGCGAGAGTGGCAGCCATCATCAGGTTCTCAGTTCCTGTGACGGTAACTTTGCCAAAGTTAATTTCGGCGGCGCGCAAACGCCCTTCGCTTGGTGCGTGAGCTACAACGTTTCCACCTTCAAGCTTCACTTCGGCCCCAAACTGCTCAAACCCTGCAAGGTGTAGATCAATCGGCCGCGTTCCGATTGCACAACCGCCCGGAAGTGAGACTTTTGCTTTGCCGAATCGAGCAAGCAAAGGCCCTAGCGCGAGGACCGAAGCTCGCATCGTCTTCACCAGTTCATAAGGTGCTTCAAAAAGTTCGATATGGGCGGCAGTGATCTTGTGTGTTCGTAGTTCCGGTGTCAGAACTGTGGCTCCAATGTCTTCCAGGAGACGCCGCTGCGTAATGATGTCTCGGACGTAAGGAATGTTATGCAGCGTAATGGTTTCGGAAGTGAGTAGCGCCGCTGCCATACAGGGTAGTGCCGAATTCTTGGCGCCGCTGATGGAGAGTCGGCCGCGCAATGGTCGACCGCCCGTTATGCGAAACTTATCCACGATTAACAGAGATTAAATGAAAACAAGAAAACGCGAAAGAGAAAGGTCGGACGGGGTG
>DATEXA010000364.1:0-9582 GCA_035257465.1 Pyrinomonadaceae bacterium
GACGAAACGATGGGACTCCAGACTTCAGAATCGCCGCGGAAACCATACTCCCGACTGGCATTGTTACGAGCACACCGTTCACGACTACCACAATCGTGTCAGCCATGTGCCGGCTCCTGTGCGACTCGATTTGGAAGATATGGCTCAATCGGAATTTGCGATTCCCTCCCGACGATTTGATCGACGAGGAGTTTCGCAGTACCTAAGGATGTCGTAATCCCAAGACCTTCATGACCGGTGGCAAGAAAGAGACGCTTTCGATCTTCGTGTGGGCCAATCAACGGAAGCTTGTCGGGCGTTGCCGCGCGAAATCCTGTCCAGGTTCTAATTGACGACAACTTACTAAGCGCCGGCATGTACTCCGTCGCTCGAGCAAGCATGCGACTGATGATTGGCTTATCGATTTGTGACGACTCGACGCCGTATTGTCTTGAAGAACCAATCAGCATCTGACCGGTTTGCCGGGGCTGTATGTTGAAAGCAACCGAATCGGCAGTCACAGAATGAGCACTCTTGAGATAGCCAAGCTCTACCAACTGATGTCTGACAAACTGCGGATAACGATCGGTAATCAACAGGTGGCCTTTACGTTTCTTAACATCGATTCCATTCGTCAGCGTCGGCGACCAACTTCCTGCGGCGTTCACAACAACACCTGCAGCAATGATCGTCTCGTCTTCTAACCTGACTGAAGCGTTTGCCAATTCAGTAACCTTCTTGCCGGTCAAGACGTCCGCGCCGCTCATCCTTGCCCGATCAACAAAAAACTTTGCCGCACAGGGCGGATAGATAACACTGTCGCCTGGGACGCGGAGACCACCGATGAGATCCCGTCTGAGATTCGGCTCTGCTTCCGCCAGAGACTGTGCATCGAGAACTTCAACTGCAACGCCACGTTCGTTGTAGTAACGTTCTTTGCGTCGCACCTCCTCCATCTCCTCATCATCGGCTGCAACCCAAATCGTTCCGCATGATTCATACTCAACGTCGCGAGGAAGCTCTTCTTTCACTGTGCGCCAGAGTCGGCATGAGTAATCCGTCAACGCAAACTGTGCTTCCGAATCATCCATCACCACCAGGTGGCCCATCCCGGCAGCAGTAGCACCACCACCAATAATTCCTGCCTCTACGATCGCGGTCTTCAATCCGGCGTTAACACATTCCAATGCACAGGCACTTCCTACGATTCCCGCACCGATTATCGCCACGTCGTAAGTGGGAGAGGTCATGAGCGAATACCCATGCAGAATGGGTCTTTGTCGTCGAGAATGAGATCTGCTTCCGCTGTTATGAATGCAGAACCTTTGATGCTCGGATGGATTTCGTTTCCGGCAAGGCTCACACTTCCTTCGAAGATGCTGCCGACAATACTTTCCTGGCGCCACAGTTGACCAACTTTGAGTTTTCCGTCAGCAACCAAACAAGCTAACTTCGCGCTCGTGCCGGTACCGCATGGTGATCGGTCGTATGCTTTACCGGGACAAAGCACAAAGTTTTTACTGTCGACACCAGTTACAGTCGAGGGCGCAAAAAGTTCGATGTGATCTATTTCCTGGCCGCCTTCACCTGTAATACCGGCGGCGGTTAATGCTTGCCGAATACGCCAGGTGAAATCAGTTAGAGCTTCAATATTGCTGAATGTGATCTCTTGCCCATGATTGTTCACAAGAAAGAACCAGTTACCACCCCAGGCAATATCGCCGGTGAGTGGGCCGTGGCCCTTTACCTCCACAGTTACATGGGTCGCCAGGCGATAACTTGGAACATTCGCGACGGTCACTTCGCCGTCATCATCCAATAAAGCTTCAACTGTGCCGACAGGCGTTTCGATTCGATGGCGACCGGGAGCGAGGCGATCGAGGTAAGCAAGTGTCGCTACGATCCCGATGGTCCCGTGACCGCACATTCCGAGGTAACCCACGTTGTTAAAGAAGATAACTCCCGTAGCGCACGATTTATCCACGGGCTCGCACAAAAGAGCACCGACTAACGCATCCGATCCCCTGGGTTCATTCGTAATTGCTGATCGGAAGTGATCGAAATCATGCTGGAAGCGTTCGCGTCGAATGGCGAGGGAGTCGGTACCAAGATCGGGTCCTCCGGCGATAACGGTGCGCGTCGGTTCGCCGCCGGTGTGAGAGTCGATGACTCTGATTCGTTTGAAGTTGGGCATGAGATAAGATCTCCCCTTCTTCGGTTAGAACGTGAATGCGGATTAGTAATGGAACATGGTTATGTTATCAGAGTTGGTCTTGTGTGGCTTAGGAGTGTCCCAATCGGGGTTTTCTCTGCGAGTTTCTGCGTCCTCGGCGTCTCTGCGGTAAAAGTTGGATATGCACCGCCGAGGCGCAGAGAACACAGAGGAGACGCAGAGATTTCCATTTAGGGAGATGAATTCGACAGGAGGTACCAATGCGCCTGACAGTCGCAGCAATCGTTAGCGTAATAATAATCGGAGTCTTCGTGGCTACACGCAGTCACCACTACTTTGACTCGTTCGCAGCAATTCGTTCGACAATATCCGATACCGGTCGGGCACCGGAATTTGCCACAGGCACGTGGATCAATTCCGAACCACTAACACTGGCGAGTCTCAACGGCAAAGTCGTCGTCATCGAGTTTTGGACGTTTGGCTGTTACAACTGCCGCAACACACTGCCATTCGTTAAAGCCTGGCATGAACGTTATGCCTCGAAGGGATTAACCGTTGTGGGCGTCCACTCGCCGGAACTTGCTGAGGAAGAAAAGATCGAGAATGTCCGAAGTGAGGTCGCATCACTTGGGATTCGCTACCCGGTGGTAACAGACAATGACTACGCAACGTGGAAAGCGTTCGGCGTTAGAGCCTGGCCCACGATCTTCATCCTCGACAAGACGGGAAAGATTCGTTGGACACACGTTGGTGAAGGTGCATACAACGAGGCGGAACAGCAAATTCAGAAATTATTGAACGAAGGTAACAAACAGGAGAACGGAATGAGTGAAAAGATCAAGAAGACTGAGGATGAATGGCGAAAGGAACTTTCACCGGAACAGTACACGGTTCTTCGTCAGGCCGGAACAGAGCGAGCATTTACCGGAGCGTATTGGGATAACCACGAAAAGGGTACTTACTATTGTGCGGCTTGTGGTCTGAAACTCTTTAGCTCGGATACGAAGTTTGATTCCGGCACCGGGTGGCCAAGTTTTTATGCGCCGGTTTCGGAGGCGAGTGTCGATCGAGAAGTGGACGAGAGTCTGGGGATGGAACGAACTGAAGTTAGATGTCACCGTTGTGGTTCTCATCTCGGCCATGTTTTCGACGATGGTCCCAGGCCAACCGGATTACGTTATTGCATGAACTCAGCAGCATTGAAGTTTGTGAAGGAATAAGTGTCTTTGACAACTTCAACCAAAACAACGCCAACCAAAATTGCAGGTAGGGAAGGGGACCCTGTCCCCGCTGCTCCATTAACTCTCACTCTGCGGGGACAGGGTCCCCTTCCCTACCTGAAAATATTCGCTTCCTTTCTGAAAAGTAACTCTCGACATAGACATTGGTTATTCCGTCAAGTGTCAGAGTTTAACTGCTCCTTGCGATGTAGTCTCACCACATTACAAGGCAAGTAATGTAGGAATAGTTATTGCCAATGTTCTCCGCGAAATCTATTTAGGATTCGATAGGAGAACATCAATGAGAAAATCTCTCCCGGTCTTACTTGCGGTGGCTTTATTACTCAGCCAGGCCCCCATCACATTTGCACAAAGCACATCAAGTGATTGGCGCGCTGTGCAGCAGATAAAGACCGACGCGAAGTTGATCGTGAGGCAAAAGGATGGGAAAGAAATCGAAGGAAGAATGATTGAAGCGAATGACACGACGTTGACCATTGATCGAAATGGCAAACCGTTTTCAATCGCTCGCACCGACGTGCGCCAGATTTACGTTACTACCGGAAAGGCGGAGAAAGGTAAATGGTCGGCCATAGGCGCGGGAATTGGCGCAGGAGCCGGCACAGGCATCGGTGCGATCAAATATTCACCGGATAGCGACGACAGCGGGATCTATGTCACGATGGGACTGCTGATCGGAACCGGTGTCGGCGCTGTCAGTGGTTTGTTGTTCGGACAAAGTAAGAGAAATAGGGTGTTGGTTTATAGCGGGAACTAGAAGGGCCTTGGGTCTTGCGTCTTGGGTTTTTGGTATTGGTGGTCAGGTTTGAGCGTCCCTGGATTGCATTGCTCGGCATTGCAGTCCAGGGACGTTTGTTTTGGAAAGCTCTCCTGCAATGCGCAATCCGCAATCCGAAATTCTTCTCCCTGTCGATCTCACCAATCTCGCGCGTCGTACAATTGAAGTCGGAACTCTAAAGAACGGAGATCAAGCAATGAAATACTTACTTCTCATTTACGACCGCGAGCAAAACTGGATGAAGCTGAACGAGGCCGAACAGGGCGCGATTTATGGCGAATACGCGAAGTTTTCCCAGGACATCAAAGATCGGGGCAATTATATCTCTGGCGCTCAACTCCATCCGGTTGGTTCGGCAACGAGTGTTCGCGTCCGAAACAATGAACAGCTCGTCACTGACGGTCCTTTTGCTGAGACACACGAACAACTGGGAGGCTTTTTCCTGATTGAAGCAAAAGACCTCGATGAAGCAACGACGATTGCGGCTCGAATACCGTCAGCTCGTCAGGGCACTATCGAAGTTCGTCCGCTGGTCGAACGCAATTAAGATTTCAAATTTAAGATCTCAGATCTCAGATTGGACTTTGGGATTTCAATTCTGAGATCTGCGATCTGAGATTCAGGAACTGACGGACTTGCAAGTTCATATCATCGCGTGCAAATCTCGCACTCGATGCCTGAACCAAACGAGCTCCTCGAGTCGGTCTTTCGTGAACAGTATGGTCGCATTATTGCCACGCTCATACGTGTGTCTGGTTCTTTCGACCTGGCTGAAGAATCACTGCAGGAAGCTTTTGCGTCCGCAGTAACGACCTGGGCGCAACAAGGACCGCCGAATAACCCGGGCGCATGGCTCACCACCGTCGCACATCGGAAGCTAGTTGATGCGATACGTCGCGAGAAAACTAAAAGCGACAAGCAACCCGAACTCGAATATGAAACGCAACGATTGTTACCCGACACAGAACTTAAGTTCGATCAGGACGAAGTGGATTTTCCGGACGACCGATTGCGATTGATCTTTACCTGTTGCCACCCCTCGCTCAGCCAGGAAGCGCAAGTGGCTCTAACCTTACGCACACTTGGCGGCCTGACAACAACCGAAATTGCGCGCGCCTTTCTAATTCCCGAGACTACCCTGGCTCAGCGTCTTGTAAGAGCGAAGAACAAAATCCGTGTCGCAGGAATTCCTTATCAAGTTCCTCCGATCGAAGTACTGCCGCAACGCCTGGCGTCGGTTCAGGCAGTGCTCTACCTGATATTCAACGAGGGTTATTCCTCCACAGCGGGCGAAGGACTCGTGCGTAATGATTTGTGTGTGGAAGCAATCCGTTTGTGTCGAGTTCTAACTCTGTTGTCTGCGGACGAACCGGAAAACCTCGGACTGCTCGCGTTGATGTTGCTCCAAGACTCGCGACGAAGCGCGCGAATTAATGACGACGGCGAACTCGTATTACTCGAAGCGCAGGATCGCTCGCTCTGGGATCACAAGGAAATTGCGGAGGGGCTAGAACTGATCGAGCGCGCACTTTTGCAGGGTCGAGTCGGACCTTATCAGTTGCAAGCTGCCATTGCTGCAGTTCATGCGGAGGCGTCTTCCGCTGAAAAAACAGACTGGGCTCAGATCACTGCGCTGTATCGTGAACTAATGCGGTTGAATCCGTCGCCCATCATTGCCCTGAATCACGCGGCAGCAGTGACTATGTTGGAAGGACCTGAAGCAGGGTTTCGACTCATTGAAGGAGTGGGACGTTCAGGCAAACTGGAAAACTATTATCTCTTTCACGCCGCGCGAGCTGATGTGCTGCGGAGATTGAAACGCTTCGCAGAATCAACTACCGCTTACGAGAGGGCGATCGAGTTAACGACGAATGAAGTTGAAAGGAAGTTTATGAGGAGGCGCATTGAGAAGATTGCTGATTTTTGATTGCTGATTGCTGATTTGAAGGACAGTGGCAATTGCTGTTGAAAATTTGGGGCTCAGATTGAGATGCTATCAGCAATCAGCAATCAGCAATCAGCAATATCTTCACTTTCTCGCAACCTCTTCCCTTTCCTCCGCCACTCCCAGACGCATTGCATCGAAGGCCGGCAGCCTACAGATCGCTGGCATTGATCTCTCCGGGCGCACCGAAAACCAAATGATCTGATTCAGTATCCATGGGTCCGCCATGTCAGCGTGTGTCAGATCCTGTTTCTCTGTTTGTCGCATCCAGTAGCCAGTTGCTGCGTCGCGACTTGGAGCATTCACAAGATTGTCTAAAGCTACGTCTGGCAAGATTGCTTTGTAAGGTCGCAGATCAGCTTCGCTTCGAAACATATTCACCGGCGTTGCCGTCGCATCGAGTTGATTCATCGGAGCTATGCCCAACAACATCTCGATTGTTCGGATAACGCTTACCGTGCTGTGAAACTCATGGATTAAAGCTCCGGGTCGATTGTACGCGCTGATGATGAGCGCAACTGACCGATGAGCATCCACGTGATCGGGTCCGTCCTGCGCGTCGTCCTCTACCATGATGATTGCGGTGTCTTTCCAGTAAAAACTATTTGAAACTGCCTCCACCATTAGTCCGACGGCATAGTCGTTGTCCGCCACATAAAACTGCGGAGTTGGTTTTCGCGACGCCAAACCATCGGTGTGATCATTTGGGAGTCTGACGATAGAAAGATTCGGCAATCGATCGTCTTTGCCTGCCGAACTGTCGGCTGACATCGATTGAAATTCATCGATCCACGTTCCGATTCTCGAATAACCGCGGAACCGTGGATCAGAATGCGACTTGGTGATCAACGCTGAAGCTGTACCACCGGATTCCTTCGCGGCTCGATACGAATCCATCGTCATCGAATCGGGAGTGTCCAAATCGAAGTTTCGGTAGGTATCACTGAAACGACCTTCCAAAGATTTCTTTGTAGCAAACGCCGAAACATTTGGCGTCAAGTCTGGATAGGTCTTTGAACGATTGTCTTTGATAGCTTTCACGTCGGCAGCTGAAAGTGTCGCTGCATATTCACCATAGTTGCGAAATGTCAGACCGGCACGTGCAGCAGCATCCCAGAGATACAGTGACTGCGGCTCAGCCACATCACGTGAACCATGGAGATACGGAATGAACCGGCGCATGTAGTCGGCGATTTCTTCTGCGGTAACGTCCGGGCCGAACAGCGACGGCGAACTTCGTAGCGGCTCATAGTTTGGAAGACGATTGAATCCCTCAAAATCGTAGGTGCGGCCTCGACTGCTGTAGTTCCACCGAAACGCCTTGTCCACGTAATCAGTTGAAAACGCGGCAGTCGACCAGTTATGACCGTCGGGGCTGGCTTCCGAGTTCACGAAAAATCGATCCAACAATCCGAAGCGAAGGGCCAACGCTCGATGGTTTGGAGTTATGTTCTGCTTTGTTTTGTTTGGACGAGCGGCTGCGTTCCCTGCCCCGAAGATCGCAAGTGAAGGATCGCCATCGGCTTTCGAGCCGTCACCAGACTTTTCCAGATCACCAAACACCTGATCGTACGTGCGGTTCTCTTTTATTAAGTAGATGACGTGCTTAATCGGCGAACGTCCTGCAAACAAACTTGTCTGAGGCTGGCCAAGCAAACCACTGTTCCGCATCACTTGTTGCGTGTAACGAGCAAGCGCGGGGTCATTCGGCGTTGCGATAGAGCTAATGTTTCCTACTACGAGAGAAACGCTGTACTGGCCACCTTGCCGACTTCCGCGTCCGGTCCCAGCAGGAAATCGATCGTTTGGCGCATTGGGTACACGGCCGGAGTTGTTGACCACAACAGAAGAGCTTTCCAGACCAGTACCCTTTCCGTTTCCGACAAAGATCGTGTTGCCAATAATGGCGACTGCTGACGGATATTGACCGGTTGGAATGAATCCAAGGACCTTGCTTCGTTCCTTTTCACCGTCCTTGTCTTTCCAACCCTCTTCGTCATTCATAGAAGGCTCGGCTTTGTGTTGTGCAAGTTCTACGACAGCAAGAGAATTACTGTGAGAGTTCGCGACATACATCAATGATCCACTTACTGCCAGTCCTTCAGGAGAGTTCCCCATCGGAACATTCTCTGAGAGACGTACATTTACACGCTCGATCTCTTTGTCTGTGACTGTGTCAATGATCGACACTGAATCGTCATCGGAGTTAACGACAAACAGCCGCGTCTGGTCCGCACTCAACAACATCTTCGTTGGATGACTTCCAACACGGACGTAAGACACTTTGTCTGCCTGGCCCGGATTGATGATGGCCACCGATGAATCATTCCAACAGGAGACATAAGCCTTTAACACACCAGCATCATCTGATCTGGACAGCGACCTTTCACGCGACTTCAATAGCACTCCGTATGGATAGATCTGATGGTCACGATTGTCTGCATGTCGGAGATCCACGCGAACGAGTCTTCGTTCACCACGAACATCCTTCACGATACCTAAACTGTCTCCAAGATTGTTCGCGACAAACAGATTTCTGCCGTCACGACTGATAGCAAGACCGGCTGGATAGACTGGCGCGCGATTGCTGTTATAGCGGGGAGAATTAGCTACTTCCGCAAAACCTGTAATGTCGATGAAAGGCGCTACAACTGTTGTCGCCGGACCTGGCGAGACCGGTGTGATTGGATTCGCAAGCCCAGGCGAAAAGTTAAAAATCCAGACCTTGTTTTCAAACCCTCCGGAAACATAAAGCGGATAGGAACCATCAGTATCTGCCTGCGGCGAAAATGCGACTCCAACGTTCACACTCTGTGGCGACGGAAAGTAAACGTTCTGAATGACCGCGGCGCCACGTGGAGAATTCAGATCGATCACACTCAACGACTGCTGACCCTTGTTACCGCCGCTGGTGAACTGGACACCGTATCCGCTGTTCACTGAAATCAAATATCGCCCTTCATGATTAGGAGCGAGCCCGTCCGGACTGCGAACGAAGTCGACTGGTAGCGGCACAACCGCCACTTGCCGAGTAGTCAAATCTTGAATGAGTGTTCCTGCAGGAGTGATTGGCCTGCCCTCACTTGCAGGTTCATCGGCTTTTGTTTTACGCGCCGACGATGAGATGTAGCCAAACGAGATTGCCAGGAGTGGAACGACTAACAGTCCTGTGAACAGAGCAAACCTAGTACGTTTAGATTTCATTGAGTTTGATCAGTCGCGATCGATCGGTTCTTGAGACTTTAAAAGCAGGCCGCGAGTATACGAGCAATTGGAAACATTTCAAATTTTAATGAGGCTGCATTAAATAAGGGTTACGGGAGCGAGCACTGAGCTTTGTGCTTTGTGCTTTGGACTTTGTGCTTTGTAGTCTTGGCTTCTGTGCAATAAGTAAACAACTTCTTGTTTTCTACGGAATCGCCTTCGCCGCTTAATGTGAGGCGTGGCTATGCCCCGCCGTTAAGCG
>DATEXA010000365.1:0-4116 GCA_035257465.1 Pyrinomonadaceae bacterium
ACGAACGGGTGAACATAGTTACGGCCGATCTCTTTCGCAAGTATCGAAAACCGGAAGACTACTTGAAAGTGTCTCCGAGGGAACTTGAAAAGGACATACAGTCGACCGGCTTTTTCCGTAACAAGACAAAGTCGATCCAGGGAACGTCGAAGATGTTGACGGAGACGTATGGCGGTGAAGTGCCGCACACGATGGAAGAACTTCTGGAGCTGCCGGGTGTAGCACGAAAGACCGCCAACGTGGTTCTGGGCAATGCCTTCGAGATCGCGTCCGGCGTCGTGGTTGACACACACGTGACTCGTTTGTCGCACCGCTTAGGTCTAACGGAGGAGAAGACCGCCGAGAAGATCGAACGGGATCTTATTGAAATCGTGCCCAAGAAAGACTGGGTCGTCTTTTCGCATCTTTTGATTTACCACGGCCGGAAGGTATGTAAAGCGCGAAATCCGCAGTGTGCTGAGTGTGTCGTCGAGAAGGAGTGTCCCTCATCGTCCTTAAAGACTGGCGTAATGCCGGAGATGTAATTAATGCCCCGGCTATCTGTTTTTGAGGCCTCGCTGGCGCGTCAGTCGCAAGGCGGCTAGAATGGCCCCGCTCCTTGATCCTGACAATTTTTGCAGCTTAGTTATGACGGTAGCCCCTGCTCTCCGCTTAATCATTCACTCTCAGCTTGTCAGTCACCAACGCAACTCACCGCGCGGGAAAGGAAGCTGCCACTGAGTGAGCTACCGTTTTCCCTGGCACCGCTTGACTGACGACCAGTTACTCGACCTTCGAATCTGCGACCTCCCGATCAAGATTAAAGGTTCGTTCCTGGAACTCCACATCAAACGGCTCTACAGCGAACTCAACAGCAGAGGCATTCGCTTCAAGCCACACGTGTGGCTGTCGGAAGAATGGTTTTCTCCCGATGGAGTGCCGGGGATTGCTATTCCGTTTTATCTCGCGCATCCACGACTAATGAAGTTGGAACGGAAGCAGATGCTGGAAGTTGAAGGCGGCAGTGACACCGAGTGCATGCGCATACTCCGTCATGAAGCCGGTCATGCCCTCGACACTGCGTTTCGTTTGCACTTCAAACGTCGACATCGGGAGTTGTTTGGTTCGTTCGCTCAGCGTTATCCGGATTTTTACAAACCAAAACCGAAGAGTCGAAAGTTTGTTTTGCATCTGCCTGCCTGGTACGCCCAGGCTCATCCCGCTGAAGACTTCGCCGAAACATTTGCTGTTTGGCTGACGCCTCGGTCTCAGTGGCGTCGACGTTATAAGGGTTGGCCGGCGCTGAAGAAGCTTGAGTATCTCGATGAGTTGATGAATGAGATCGCGGGCATGAAACCAAGGAACAGAACTCGTACGAAGGTCGAACCTTTGTCAGCATTGAGAATCACTCTGCGCGAACACTATCGTCGCAAGCGTGAACGATACGACTTCGAATGGCCCTCCGTTTACGACCGCGATCTGTATCGAATTTTTTCCGATGAGCCGCAATCTCGTTCACGTCCGAGTGCCGCTAGTTTCATTAGAAGTGTGCGTCGAGACATTCGGCAGATCGTTGCGGAAGGGACTGGCGTTCACCAATACACGATCGATCACGTGTTACAGAACATGATTGATCGTTGCAAAGAATTAAAACTTCGTGTTGCTACACCTTCACGAGAAGCCCGTCGTCGTGTCATGATAGTGTTGACAGTGCAAGTAATGAACGTGCTCCACTCAGGTTATCATCGCATAGCCGTATGACGTTTGAGCCACGAAAGAAACTTCGCATTATTGTTCTCGTCCACGAAGACCTCGTGCCTCCCGATTCATTGAACGGTCTCTCCGACAAAGAAAAGCTGGAAGTAAAAACTGAATTCGATGTGATTTCTACACTGAAGAAAATGGGCCATGACGTTTATCCGGTCGGTCTTTACAACCAGCTCAACGATATCGGAAACGCACTGCTCGAATACAAGCCACACATCGCGTTCAATCTGCTGGAAGAGTTTCATGGTTACCCGCTTTACGATCAGCACGTCGTAAGTTATCTCGAGCTGATGAAGCAGCCGTACACAGGCTGTAACCCGCGTGGAATGACGTTAGCGCACGACAAAGCACTCACGAAGATGATCTTGTCGTATCACCGGATTCAGGTTCCCAACTTTGCAGTGTTCCCGATGAACCGAAAAGTTCGACGCCCAAAGCGCTTAAAGTTTCCGTTACTGGTGAAATCGATTAGCGAAGAAGGTTCGGTTGGAATTGCACAGGCTTCGATTGTTCACGACGATGAAAAGCTGTCACAGCGGGTTGAGTTCATTCACAGCAAGAACAAGACTGCGGCGATTGCGGAAGAGTACATCAAGGGTCGTGAGATCTACGTAGGCGTGATCGGGAACACGAATATACAAACCTATGCGCCCTGGGAACTGTTGATGGAAAAGCTGCCGGAAGGCTCAGAGAACATTGCGACACTAAAAGTGAAATGGGATCCCGCCTATCAGGAGAAAGTTGGAGTCGCGACGAGGGCAGCCGAGTTAACGCAGGAACAGCAGAAACAGCTCGAACGGCTCTCAAAACGAATCTATCGCTACATGTTTCTGAGTGGATATGCGCGGCTCGACTATCGGATGACGGAAGATGGCCAGTTCTATTTGCTCGAGGCGAACCCCAATCCGCAGATTGCTCACAAAGAGGATTTCGCAGACTCGGCCGACTACAGCGGAGTCCCGTACGATCAGTTGCTCCAGAAGATCATTACCGTGGGGCTCAACTACGCCGGGCGCGGAACATAAGACATTTGCAACAGTCTTTCTCGGAACTCACCGCCGATTGGGACTCTATTTAGGACATAAAAATAATTCAGTAAGTCAGGAGTGTTGCCCCATGACTCTCGCTATTACTCTGCTTTTCACGCTTACACTGTACCGACGAATTGCAGCTCACGCTCGATAAACCTTCAATTGTGTTTGTAGTGATAGACGGGCGAGACTTCTAGATAACTCGTTGTGATCCTTCCGTAAAATTCACCCAGCGGCGACAAACTCGGATCTTTTCACTCATATTGACCGTCTGGTGTGTCCGGATCAAACACTTTGGTTTGGAGTCACGAACATGAGTGCTGTCCCGAAAACAAATCGTGACCTCTTTCAGTCCGATTAAGACTATGGCCCAGCGTTTCGTCACGAAACAGTCACATTGCCTGTTGAAGCAGCCTACCCCAGCGGCTACTATGCCATTGCAGTTCAGCGGTGTCCCCTCACCTAGAAATAGAAAACAATCAGAAAATTCCCGACGGAGAAGGTACTTCCCCATTTATGCCATTTTGTAAACTAATCCCTCGTTCCCTATTCGCCGTTCTTGCGGTTGCACTATTTTCATCAAACGCACTTACACAAACTCGAGCTCGAGTTGTTCAGCCTGACAATAGCGAAGTTACATGTTCTGTCGATGATCCTGCATTTGTTGCGTCTACCACAGTCACAGAATCGAAGCCAGTCTGGGAATCCAAACCTGCAAGACCAACCGTTCCCTCAAAGCCAACTATTGATGTCGCTCCAAGTACAGGTTCCACAACTGAAAGTCTTCCGAGGCTGCAGCCGTTACTTCTTGCAGCTATCGATCAGCGTTTGGGTTCACCTTATCACTGGGGTTCAACGGGGCCTCGATCCTTCGATTGCTCAGGTTTTGTTTGGAGCATTTTTCAAGCGATAGGTGTCGATTTTGAACGCGGCAGCGCGCGAACGTTATTTGCGCGGTTCACTCCTCCAACTTCTGACGATCAATACAAGTTTGGAACGCTCGTATTCTTTAACGGACTATCGCACGTTGGTGTCGTTGCTGATGAAAAAGGGTTCTACCATGCGTCCCGACATCACGGCGTTGTTTACGCGACTTTTGAAGGCTATTGGGGCAAGCACATCGATGGGTTCCGTAGAGTCCCACTGCCCATAAGTAGGATTACCGACTAAGGAAACAAAGAGGCATTTCGGATTTCGGATTGGCGAAAACGCCGGGCGCGCTTTGATCGCGTCCGGCGTTTTGCTTTTGAGGAGTCTGTATTTGCCTATTGGAATTGTCCGCAATCCCAAATCCCAAATCCCTCTTACTCCTTATTGAGAGTTGGCATGAAGCCGGCAC
>DATEXA010000366.1:0-10890 GCA_035257465.1 Pyrinomonadaceae bacterium
TCAATCGTAAAGCGCACGTGATCGAAACCGAGACTTTTTATCAGCGCGATGTCTTTGGCTGTAGTATGCGTTTCGAGGTGAGTACGCGAATAGTCGTTGTTGCTGGCCTGCGCAAACCAATGACTCAAATTAATGCCGTGACGAAGCCTGGCGGCACGTAGAGCCAGTTTGCTTATCGGATACGCATTTTGAATCGTTGGGACAACACGATTCTGAGCTGTTGACACTTGCGGCAAGGAAACGGATATCATCGCCGCGAGCATGAAAGCGATCGTCAGTCTTGGCATGCGCTCCTTTTAGCAGGCGTCAATTTCTAACGCAAGATCTAACGCAAGCTGCAGACAAATACACTCTGCACAATTAGAGATGAGGTGAGTCGTGCGTTTACGTTATCCCCTGTGGCCAATTCTGCCACTGCTCCTCGTGACCGTTACTACAGTTAAGTCACAATCGAGTCCGGCCATGCGACACGCATCTTTACAACGAGTTCCTATCGAAACTGGCTGGCAATTCCGAGAAGCAGGGAAAGAGAACTGGTACCCCGCAACAGTTCCTGGTTCCGTTCATACTGATCTTTTGCAGAATAAAGTAATCGACGATCCGTTCTATCGCGACAACGAGGCAAAGCAGCAATGGATCGGCAAAACGAACTGGGAGTATCGCACAACCTTTCAAGTCACTGACGCACTACTTGCTCACAAGAACCTCGAACTGGTGTTTGAAGGACTCGACACATACGCCGATGTCTATCTCAACGAAAAACCGATTCTCAAAGCCGACAATATGTTCCGGACGTGGCGCGTGAACTGTGCGGAGGTACTGACAAAAGGCAGCAACACTTTGCGGATTTCATTTCGTTCGCCAATCAACGAGATCCTGCCGCTAATGGCAAAGATGAATTACCAGTTGCCGGCAGGCAACGACCAGGGCGAGAAAACTTCACCTCACACGCGCAAAGCTCCCTACCAGTATGGCTGGGACTGGGGACCGCGATTTGTGACCAGCGGCATCTGGCGTCCAGTGTTTTTGGAAGCGTGGGATTCCGCACGTATCTCGGACCTCCATATTGAGCAGAACCAGGTAACAAAGGAACAGGCAGCGCTCACGGCTCAACTAGACATCGTCGCCGCAGTGACAACTAACGCTGACCTCATTATCGAGGATGAGGGCCACAAGTCTGTCGCTGCGAAACAATCAATCAAATTGTCGCCCGGAGCAAATCATTTCAACCTGAACTTCTCTGTCGCGAAACCGTCGCTTTGGTGGCCAAATGGTTTGGGCGTTCATCCTTTGTACAAGTACAAGGCGCGCATCGTAATCGGAAACAAGATTGCTAATGAAAGAGTCGTGAGTGTTGGATTGCGCTCACTCGAAGTGCGTCAGGAGAACGACTCGTGGGGAAAGAGTTTCACGTTCATCATTAACGGCGTCCCCGTTTTCGCAAAAGGCGCAAACTGGATTCCTGCCGATAGCTTTCCAACTCGAATCAGTAAAGAGAAATATCGCTGGCTGCTGAAGTCTGCTGTGGACGCAAACATGAACATGTTGCGCGTGTGGGGTGGAGGCATTTACGAGACCGATGAGTTCTATGACATCTGCGACGAGCTGGGAATACTTGTGTGGCAGGACTTCATGTTCGCCTGCAGCATGTATCCGGGCAATCAGGAATTCCTGGATAGTGTACGTGCGGAAGCCGAAGATAACGTGCGACGTCTCAGAGCCCATCCGAGCATCGCTATCTGGTCAGGCAACAATGAAATTGAAGGTGCGTGGTTCAATTGGGGTTGGCAGAAGACTCTGCCTGCTTCTCTCTGGGACGATTACCAAAAAATCTTCGAAGGTGTTCTGAAGGAAGTCTGTGGAACACTGGATCCGCATCGGCTGTACTGGCCCAGTTCGCCGCACGGAGGTCTGCCGGACGATTTGAACTCGTTAAAGAGTGGTGACGTCCACTCATGGAAGGTTTGGCATGCAGCTGCGCCTTTCACCGATTACCAAAAAGAATTTCCACGGTTCATGAGTGAGTACGGCTTTCAATCGTTTCCTCAGCTTGAGACGGTCGAGTCGTATGCCACTGCGGCTGATAGAGAGATTCAATCTCCTGTGATGATGTCACACCAGCGTCATCCTCGTGGCAATCAGCTCATCAAGGAATACATGCTGCGCGAATATGCTTCGCCGAAAGATTTCGAATCGTTTCTTTACGTTAGTCAGGTGTTGCAAGCGGAAGGAATCAAGGTCGGAGCTGAACATCTGCGGCGAATTATGCCGCGCAACATGGGCTCACTTTACTGGCAACTCGACGATTGCTGGCCGGTAGCATCGTGGTCAAGCATCGATTACTTCGGTCGCTGGAAAGCGCTTCAATACTATGCCAGGCGCTTCTACGCACCAGTGTTGGTGAGTCCAGTCGTTGAAGCGGAGAACCTAAACTTCTACCTGGTTTCGGATCTGACTCAACCGAGTAAAGGTTATCTCAATGTCGAACTGAGAGACGTCGAAGGAACGAAACTGACTAGCCTCAGGAAAGATCTAGTCGTCACACCACTGCAAAGCCAGTCGTATTTGAGTGTGCCTATCAAAACTCTGTTGAATGGACGAGACGCGAAGACCGTGATGGTCTACTGCGAATTTGTAACTGACGGCAAAGTGATTTCCACGAACGAGTACTTCTTTGAGCCTTTCAAAAACCTTTTGTTGCCAACGGCTCAAATCAACTTTGATGTTGTGAAGGTTCGAAGTGGGTACAAGGTAACTTTGACGAGTAACAAGCTGGCGAAGTCAGTTTACCTTTCAACCAAGACTGATGGTTTTTTCGCAGACAACTACTTCGACTTGTTCCCGGACAAACCAGTCGAAGTTGCATTCCGCACCCGCTCAAACATACCGGTGGAAGAGTTTCGCAACCAGTTAAAGGTGCGATCGCTAAAAGATGCGTTTGGCAGTGGTGAAGTGACGGTGACAAATAAATAAATCTTGGAAGGGAAGAACCATTTCTGAGTTCCAAATTGGACTTACTTGTCCTATCCAAAGTTTGTTGTTTTCCCATTAGCTACCACTTTTCTATTGCCAATCAAAACCCTTTCCTGTATCTCTGCCCAAAAGATCTTCGCGCTATTTCTTCAGCTCAATCAAAGGCGACTAATCATGATCAGAACAAAGCAACGTTCTCGCTGCGCAATCATGCTCTCGGGCATTTTTTTCCTTTGTCTGTTGTGCAGTTCACGTCTTCACGCCCAGGTGCTCGGGGATCCTGTCGATGTCAGCCAGGATTTTCAAAAGATGGAGAACGTTTACTACGTCGGCAGTAGCTTGAAAAACTTCGATACTGCGACAGGCCTGGGAACTCTTCAATGGGATCGATACCTTCGCAACACGACTCTCTCGTTTAATAAGATCGATGTCGGCTTCGCGCGCGGACGTGCCACTGAATTTCCTGGCTCGGAATACGATCAGGATCCTTCATTGCCCTTCTCGATTTCATTTGTCAGCCCGCGCACCGTGCGATTGAGATTGTCGACACGTGCTGTGCCATTTAACGATGGTTCGTCGTTGATGCTTGCAGGACCAGTTCCTACTGACAACTCCTGGAAAGTGGAACAAACCCCACAGGCGATTATCTACAAGAGCGCATTCGGTGAAGTGCGCATCATCAAACAACCCTGGCATGTTGAGTTCTACGACAAGTCGGGACGCCTGCTAACACGAACGCAGAACATCGGTGACCCGGCAACATTCATTACGCCGATTCCTTTTTCCTTCGTCCGGCGATCGAGTGACCTGACGCGCCGAATCGCAGCTACGTTTCTGCTGCAGCATGATGAAAAGATATTTGGCTGCGGGGAATCATTCACACGACTCGACAAACGTGGGCAACATGTCAATCTTTACACGCGGGACGGGATGGGAACTCAGAACGAATACATGTACAAACCCATTCCATTCTTCCTGAGCAGCAACGGCTATGGAATGTTTGTCCATACCAGCGCACCAGTCACCTTTGACTTCGGCAAATACTACGACGCACACAATGTCATTTATTCAGGGGACGAAAACCTCGATCTCTTCATCTTCCTTGGTGAACCAAAGGACATTCTTTCCGAGTACACAGCTCTGACTGGACGGAGCCCGGTGCCGCCGCTTTGGTCCTTCGGTTTCTGGATGAGCCGTATCACGTATAACTCGGAGGAACAGGTCCGAGACGTAGCCGCGCAGTTGAGAGCACACAAAGTTCCAACGGACGTAATTCACCTCGACACCGGCTGGTTTGAAACTGACTGGCGCAGTGACTACAAGTTCTCTTCGTCACGTTTCAAAGATCCAGCGAAGATGCTCGCGGATCTAAAGCAGCAGGGATTTCATGTGAGCCTCTGGCAATACACTTACTTCACCAGCAAGAACGATCTCTGGAAGGAAATGGTGTCGAAGGGTTACGAGGTTAAAAACGAGGGCGGTGCATTGCCATTTGAAGATGCGACGCTCGACGTCACCAACCCTGAAGCGGTCAAGTGGTACCAGGATCATTTGGCTGATCTGCTCAAGATGGGCGTAGGCGCAATCAAGGCTGACTTCGGTGAGGGTGCTCCGTTGGGCGGACAATATGCCTCCGGAAGAACAGGTTGGTACGAACACAATCTTTATCCTCTTCGCTACAACAAAGCGGTCTCCGATATCACAAAGGATGTGACTGGCGACCGCATTATCTGGGCACGTAGCGCGTGGGCCGGCAGCCAGCGATATCCGCTCCATTGGGGCGGCGATGCCGAGAACACCGACTCAGCTATGGCTGGTGAACTACGAGGTGGATTGTCGTTTGGATTATCAGGTTTCACTTACTGGAGTCATGACGTTGGCGGTTTCGTGCAGAAAGCACCGCGGGATCTCTATCGTCGCTGGCTTGGTTGGGGTGTTCTTACGTCTCACACTCGAGCGCACGGTGCGCCGCCGCGCGAACCCTGGGAATACGACGAAGATTTGACGGAGGATTTTCGCAGAGCCTTGGGTTTGAAGTACTCACTGATGCCGTACATCTATGCTCAGGCAAAAGATTCATCCGCGCACGGTTATCCGATGCTCCGCACCTTGTTTTTTGAGTATCCGAACGATCCCACGTCATGGACGATCGATGATGAGTACATGTTCGGGTCGAGTCTTCTCGTCGCTCCGCTGATCGAACCTGGCGACACACGAAAGGTTTACCTGCCGCCGGGAACGTGGATCGACTATCAGACGAACAAGTCTTACGAAGGGGCCAAATGGCACAACATCACTGCGGGACAAATCCCTGTAGTATTGTTGGTTAAGGATCACTCTGTGTTGCCGCACATCAAAGTTGCTCAGAGCACATCTGAGATGGACTGGAACAATGTTGAGTTGAAGGTATTCAGTTCCGACAACGGTCCAGTTTCAGGATGGTATACGTCTCCTCAAACGGATCTGATTCCATTGACGCTGGAAGGGTCTGCTCGCGGATACGCGTTGAAGAGCGATCCCCTGGCGGGCAAAGTGAAGTGGCAAGTGACACGCGCCGAATCGCGCTAGGGCTGTTCTCTCGCAGTTCGTACTCGCTGAACAGAACTATTCGCAAAGCGTTTGCACCACAGCTCGACGCGTAGCGTCGTTTGAGTTTAGCCCGGCGTTTCAACGCCGGGTAAATTGGGCAACATTGTTGCGCGTCGCGTAGCGACGCGTGAAATCAGTAGCCAAATTTCTGAATTGATTTTTCATGATTATTGTTTTCACACAATTTCATGCGTCGCTACGCGACACGATGGCTTTCCCCTCCACACCCGGCGTTGAAACGCCGGGCTAAACTCACTTCGCCGCTACGCGGCTCCCGATTTGACTGATCGCGTTCTTTCACCACAATGCCATCAAAACACTCATTACTCTTGATCGTCGTATTCTTGGTCCTACTCCATTCAACGCCCGCCAACTCTCAAACACAATTCGTCACAACTCATGGCAAGCAATTCCTAACACCTGATGGCAAGCCACTCATACTCAGAGGCATGAACCTCGGCAACTGGCTCGTTCCCGAGGGCTATATGTTCAAGTTCAAGTCTGCGAATTCACCTCGCCTGATTGAAACAGTCATAAACCAGCTCGTCGGTGAAGATGAAGCACGCCGCTTTTGGAAAACCTACCGCGACAAGTACATCACCGGCGAGGATATTCACCTTCTCAAGAAATTAGGTTTCAACTCCGTTCGCATTCCATTTAACTATCGCTTGTTTGTATCCGCGGACGATTCTTCAAAGCTCGACGGCGACGGCTACCAGCTTCTGGATCGAGTTGTGAATTGGTGTAAGCAGGAAGGACTTTATGTAATCCTCGATATGCATGCGGCACCCGGTGGCCAAACGGGCGATAACATCGACGACAGTTTTGGTTATCCCTTTCTCTTCGAAAGCCACGAGAGCCAGGAGTTGACCGTCAAGATCTGGCAGAAGATCGCAACGCAGTTCCAAAACGAGCCGACAGTGCTTGGGTACGATCTACTGAACGAACCAATCGCCACTCACTTCGACGCCAATTACTTCAATCCGAAATTGGAACCGTTGTATCGCAAAATTGTAAGCGGCATCCGCACGGTCGATAAGAACCACATCATCTTTCTTGGCGGTGCACAATGGGACGGCAACTTCAAAGTATTTGGTCCACCTTTCGACAATAAACTTGCCTACACGTTTCACAAGTATTGGTTCACGGTAAACCAGGAAGCAATTCAGGAGTACGTGGACTTTCGCGATAAGTACAACGTCCCCGTCTGGATGGGAGAGTCAGGTGAGAACACCGATGAGTGGATATCTTCTTACAGAACGCTGCTGGAAAAGCATGATCTCGGCTGGTGTTTCTGGCCTTACAAGAAGGTTGATGCAACCTCGTGTGTATCGTCCATCAATCGACCGGCAGATTGGGACGAGATTGTTAACTTTGCCAACAACCCTCGCAGTACGTTTGAAGAAATTCGCAAAGCACGACCGGCAAAAGAGAAGATCAGAAGCGCGCTGGGTGCATATCTTGAGAATATCAAGCTGGCGAACTGTCGTTTGAACCGCGGCTATCTGAATGCACTCGGTGTAGGACAGGCGATCGAGTAGTGAAGGTCACCCGACCTCGTGAAATCCAGTGCTCACATTTTCCTCTTCTTCCGATGACTAAAGAGAGTGAGCGGGACTTTCCTAACTTGTACCTTCGACGAATTACTTCACACTGGCTCAACAGTTACGTAGCTCTTTTACGAAGAGTATTCCATTTCATTGTTTGATCAGGAGGAGTAAATGCAGGAACTTTGTCGGTTGCAGAGTGTCTAACTCTCTGTGATCAACTTCAGTCAAATCGAAACTTTCACTATGACTGAATGCGGCGGCGCGGACTTAGTTGATTTCACAGTTGCGGCGATAACAATTGCTTTTCCGGCTGTCATCTTTGCATGTCTATGGAGAATCTTCATTACCTACAAATCGCCACGAGTTATAGGCTTAGGCCTCAAGGGAGAAGCTAGCGCGTTCGAGCCGCTGGCTACAAAGCAGATCGCATCAAGTCAGTTATTCCTATACTTCCTGACCTCTTTGTCGACATTTGTACTCGGTGTCTTTGCTTTTAAGGTCTCTAATTTAATCCACGAATTGATTATTGGCTTAGCTGCGCAATAGTTCCAGGTTCTTAGTTATCAATTCATTCCTCTGCTCAACACACGCATATGAACGCAGCGGATCTGCCGGCGTGTTTACAACATAGTCCAAGAGCCTTTCGACTGTGCTCGTGGCGACGTGAATGCGTGTGTCCGACGAACCGTAGTAGATAAATACCTGACCTTTGTTAGTGGCAATCCAGCCACAACTGAAGACTACATTCGAGACGTCACCAACTCGCTCGTCACCTTCGGGAGCAAGAAAATAACCGCCGGGTTGATGAGTCATGCGCCATGGTTCATTCAGGTCACAAAGAAAAAGATAGAGCACGTATCGCAATCCTGCCGCAGTTCCGCGGACCCCATGCGCCAGGTGCAACCAACCTCGCTTGGTCTTAACTGGCGCGGGACCAAGTCCATTCTTTACTTCCTTGATTGTGTGGTACTCACGACGATCAATGATGACCTCTTTATCGATTTCCGCAGCTTCAATGTTGTTGCAAAGTCCCCAACCAATTCCACCACCCGATCCCGTTTCAATAAAGTCATCCTGTGGACGTGTGTAGAATGCATATTTGCCGCCGACAAACTCGGGATGCAGCACAACGTTCCGTTGCTGCGGTGAACTCGTTTTAAGATCAGGTAATCGTTCCCAGTCGATCAAATCCTTTGTCCGCGCAATACCACATTGAGCGACAGCAGCGGAAAGATCTCCCTTGGGATCCTTGCGTTCGGTACAAAACAATCCGTAGATCCAGCCGTCTTCATGTCGCACGAGACGCATGTCATAGACATTGACGTCGGGCACTGCGGTTTCAGGCATGAGAATCGGATAGTCCCAGAAGCGAAAGTTGTCTAAGCCGTTGTGGCTCTCGGCGATCGCGAAGAATGATTTGCGGTCTGCGCCTTCGACGCGTACCGCCAGAACAAACTTACCTTCGAATTCCATTGCGCCGGAGTTGAAGACCGCGTTGATTCCAAGTCGTTCAAGGAGGTGAGGGTTTGTTTCGTAGTCAAGATCGTAGCGCCAGAAGATTGGCGTATGAGCAGCGGTGAGCACCGGGTTCACATATCGATTAACTATGCCGTTACCCGGTCCGGCTTGTTCGTTCATGTTAACCAGCAATTCCTCTTGCTGGTTCATCAGTTGCTCTAGCCGATAGTCAAAATCAGCGCGTTCCATGAATTACTCCTGCGAGACTAGTAAACACGAATGCTAATGCTGGGACCGCAGCCGTGCCTGCTAAGTTAGTGTCACTAATTTCAGATTTATCGTAAGTGCTTGGAATGGAAGTTAGCAGGGGACGCCTGCGCTCGCAGCACGCTACTTTCCATACCTTAGGTCAACTCGACTTAGTTGCGCAGCGCCCTTGAAAACGATCTTCAGATAATAGTTCTCCGAAGTAACTGCTTCGAGCTCATACTTAACCGGAAGCTTGTAGCCATACAAGTTTCCTTCGTTTTGAAACCGACTCATTCTCGCAATGACCTTCACGTAATTCTGGTTATCGTTGGACACATAAAACTCCGGGTCCTTCTGCTCACGTTCCATCAACGCCAGCACTGTCGCCGAACGAAGTGGTTCACTTGTTTTATAGACAATCCAGTCTCCAGTTGTTCCTTTCAAGCGATGAGGGTCTTCCTTGTAAGGACGAGCATTCGCTGATTCCAACGACAACCGCCCTTCATGAGCGAAGATATTCGAGAAATCGATCAACTCATCAATCAAATACTGTTTGACGACACGAACAGGGCCCACCACGTTTGAAGGTTTTGATACTCCTGAAGCATTTTTCGCCGTGACCCGATAGAAATAGCTCTTGCCTGTTTCCACTTTAGGGTCCGAAAACAAAGGTCGATATCTCACCCATGTATCGTCAACATCTTTTCCTACCACTGACCACGGTCCAGCTGCATCAGTAGCACGTTCTACTTCATAACGCGCAGCTCCTACCGATCCTTGCCACGAAATCTCCGCGGGCGAACTGAAAGGAAGTAGTTTTGGCGGCGAGGAAATTTCAACAGGCGAGTCTTTCAATCCGCGAATCTCAAATGCTTTGGCTCGCATCACTGTTAACGTCGCCGTCTCATTCCAACCATCTCCGCTGGGAAAACCAGGATAGTGATAGGGATTGTAAAGACTCGCGCTCGCCGGTTCGGAGTGCCAGTAAAACCCACCGTCTCGATTGTGAAAGCGCAAACTCCAAATCATCGCGCCGGACAATCCCTCGGCTATAACAGTATCGAGAACCTTTGTAATATCCGTTGGTGGAATGAACCCAAACTCTCCAACGATGTAAACCTTTTTGCCGGCGATCTGTTTGTGAAAGCGCTTTATGTCTTCCACCATTTTTTCTGCGCCCGTGTTCTGCCCGGGATAATGATGACTCGAAACGATATCGATGTTTGGATCCTTCAAAGCTTCCGGTTGGATTTCTTTGTTACCAATATAGAAGCCATCCCAGATGAGGTGTTTAGTGTCGAGTGATTTGATCTGAGCGACTATTTGTTTCGTCCACGAATAAGGACTGTAGATTTCATTACCAGTTTCCCAGGCGAGAACAGCTTTGTCGTCTTTGTAGAGTGTTCCGGTGTAGGTGTTTCGTCGATTGAGCACAAAACTAATCGTGCGTTTGAGGTCATCGATGATGTCCTGATTAGTCCAAAACTCTGAGGCGTCCTTGTCGCGATACTCAGCATATTGTTCAGCGCCGCCCCACCATCGCCAATTGTCGACAAGTGGAATGATCACGCGCACACCGACACGATTAGCAATTTCGAGAACCTTGTCGAGCGCGCGAAATGCATCCTCATTGAACTCGCCTGGTTTCTTGACATGACAGGGTATTGGACTCGACCCATCCTTCTTGCAAATCGAAATCACATATGTGCGGGCAACTCGACCACCCATCTGTTTGACTGTTTGAAGTGCATCGGTGATTTCAAATTCATCTGGAAAACGCCATTCGTTCGTGGCCTCAAACGCCATGTTGTCTTCGACGAGATGAAGATTCGGAATGTTGAATGAGATGAAACGATACTCCTTGTTACCTTCCATCAACTTATCGCCAGACCGCGTAATGAAGTAACGCATGTCGTTCTGCGCTCTGACTGTGGCGCAGGCGATGAGTGATGCGATTAGTAATTGGAGCAACGTTTTCATCGGAGAAGGGTTTACGCCGAAGGCGTTCGCAAATTCCAGCCCAGGGTTTGCTTTGAAACCCTGGGACAGGATGCGTGTTTGTTTAGTAGCA
>DATEXA010000367.1:0-2681 GCA_035257465.1 Pyrinomonadaceae bacterium
AAAGTTGGAAGGGTTCAATGTCACGGGTTCGATCAAGATAAAGACTGCTGTAGGCCTTCTTGAGGACTTGGAAAAACGAGGTCTCGCCGAACCGGGTAGGACAGTAATAGTTGAATCGTCATCGGGAAATCTTGGTTTAGCTCTTAGTTTGTTATGTGCTGTCAAAGGTTACAAATTTATCTGCGTAACAGACCCAAACGCCAATTACGCCACTGTAAGAGAAATGGAACTCCATGGAGCGGAGGTTATAGTCGTTAGAGATCGTGATTCCGCGGGGGGATTCCTTGGTACTAGACTCAAGGTAATCGACAACATTCTTTGTTCCGATTCGAACGCAGTATGGCTCAATCAATATGCAAACGTTGCCAACAAGAATGTTCATGCTGAGCAAACGGGAAATGAGATCGCGGCCGAGTTCGATAAAGTCGATTGGCTTTTTGTTGGGACCGGCACTACTGGTACCCTCTGCGGCGTATCAGAGCGACTTCGTCAAGAATTCCCAAGTATCAAGATCGTGGCGGTCGAACCGGTAGGCTCAGTCACGTTCGGTGGAAAGCCTGGGAGAAGAACTATCCCCGGCATAGGTACCAGTGTAAGACCCAAACTTGCGGACCTTCTTAATCCGGATGTAGTTGTGGAAATAAGCGAAGCTGAAACGATCGAGAGTTGTTTTAGCTTCGTTCGAGATTATCACCTACTCGTTGGAGGAAGCACCGGAACGGTCCTGGCAGCAATACAAAGGTTAGCTCCCGAGTTCAGTTTAGGAGACACCATAGTCGGCATCTCCCCTGATCTGGGCGAAAGGTACTTAGACACCGTTTATAAAAAGGCAGAGTGTGAGAGCGTCGTTATCCAAGAAGATATGACCGAGTGCGCACTTGTTGGATAGGAGAATGAGTTATGGCGGCCGCTCCGACGTTCTACGTTGTGCCCGGTTCGACAGTTAAGAACATAATTGACGACAATAGAGATCAAGTTTTCGATGCTGTAGAGAACGCCTATCGTCTTCACTCCTCCGGAGATGCTGTCAATCCAGACAGCTACTTTCTCCGATATCCCAATAAACCCAACGCTCGCATAATTGCTCTACCAGCCCATCTCGGCGGCACGGTTCAAAAGAGCGGCATTAAATGGATATCGAGTTTCCCCGAAAACAGGGCCGCCAACTTAGCCCGTGCGTCGGCAGTCTTGATCTTAAACGACGCAGCGACCGGTTATCCCGTAGCATGTCTCGAGGCATCACTAATCAGTGCTACGCGCACTGCCGCCTCGGCCGCGTTGGCAGCAGAGCATGTTTCCCCGAATCCGTTCGAGGGAACTCTCTGCGTGATCGGAACCGGAGTGATCGCCCGAACAACCATCGAGTGGCTTCTATTTCGAAAATGGAAATTTCGTAAGATCAGTTTGTATGATCTGGACCGCAAAGAGGCGGAGCAGCTGAGCAATTGGCTTCGTGATCGGCACAACATTCAGGCGGATATTAGAGACCGCTTGGAGGATGCTGTTTGCGAGGCTTCTTTGGTACTTATCACCACCACTGCATCAGAACCTTATCTTGACGATGAAAAGCTTTTCGAACATGCCCCAACTGTTCTACATCTTTCGCTGCGCGACATCTGCGTGAATGTAATTCTTGAATCGCAAAACATTGTCGACGATGTAGACCATTGTCTGAAGGCAAACACATCACTTCATCTGACAGAAATGGCGTCGGGAAATAAGGACCACGTATCAGGTAGTTTGGTGGATGTCCTGGAGAAGAAAATCAAACTGGATTATGGCAGGCCTCGCATATTTTCACCCTTTGGGCTGGGCGTTCTTGATCTTGCAGTAGGCAATTTAGTCCTTGAGAAAGCAATAGCGTCCAACGTCGCAATTGCGCTTCCTGACTTCTTCAGCAATTCGGCCCGATGGTGAAGTCAATTCGCTATTTAGGTTTGTGAAGTGGAGAACTAATGAACGGGCGATAGGACAGTCATTCACACACAGCAAGCAGGAGACATGTTTATGGCAACTGTATGGAGTTGCAACGAATGGGATCCACTGGAAGAAGTCATTGTTGGCAATCCGCTGAAGGCGCGATTCCCTACGCCTGACCTAAGCACCCAACTCGCTGAGTTTCCTGATCGTCCATTGGCCGAAATTCCGCGCGGCCCTTTTCCACAACAGATCCTTGAAGAGACGGAAGAGGATCTGAATGAATTTGTTGAGACCTTGGAGCGTTTCGGGGTCACTGTCAAACGACCGGAAACGTGGCCGCACGACGCTACCTTTTCCACGATCAATTGGCAGTCTCAAGGGTACTACAACTATTGTCCCCGCGACGTTATGTTGGTTATCGGCGACCACATTATCGAAACGCCCAATGTCATTCGGAGCCGCGCACAGGAAACGTTTAGCTATCGCGCGTTGCTGCTCGACTATATGAAGTCTGGGGCAAAGTGGTACAGCGCTCCCAAGCCCATGCTTTTGGATTCACTCTTTGAGGGAGTTAATCTGGATAAGCCCATGCCGCGTAACATTGAACCAGCTTTTGATGCAGCGAACATCCTGCGTTTTGGGCAGGATCTGATCTACCTGGTCAGCGCCACGGGAAACGAAATGGGGGGAGAGTGGTTGCAGACAATTTTGGGTGACAAGTTTCGGGTTCATTTCCTCAAGGATGTTTATTATGGCAGCCA
>DATEXA010000368.1:0-21560 GCA_035257465.1 Pyrinomonadaceae bacterium
CGCGTGGCGTGAACCTACAGCTAAGAAAGCAGTCCCACTCGCTGAGATACTCGAGGCTGAACCAGCTCCACACATTCCTGATTATGTAAACCGACGTCTCGCAGGCAAGTATCGCGACCGGCCCATCATCAGTGATCCAAAACGTGGCGACATCGCACCCACCTGCGTGGCGCATTACGCGAAGGACTTGAGCACAAGACTAGTTGCTGACTCCCGTTTCCCGAGTGGTGTACGACCGTACACAGTCCGTGAGTATGCGCGATTGCAAGGCGTGCCGGACAAATTCACTTTTGTTGGAAGTGACAATGATGCGTATCGAATGATTGGAAATGGTGTCTCTGTTCCGGTAGGAAAATGGATTGGCACTGAGATAAGGCGGTATTTCGGATAGAAGAGCGCATCCAGACTACGTCGATTACTAATTGAATCCACGAAATCGGGCTAATCTGTGGATTAGCCCGAGACGATTCGCTAAAATCACACGCAATGGCCACCGCAAAAGAACAAATTGTCGAACTCGTCCAGCAGACGACAGCTCCTACAATGAAATTATCCGTGAACTTGCCTTTCACCTGATGGTAGAACGAGGACTAAAGGACTCGGATGAGGAACGCATTACTTCAAACGAAGAGATGCAAGCGCGGATCAATACGTGGTTATGCGGTAATAAGTGCGCATGAAGATAATGAAGACAGAAGAGCTGATTGAACGTGATCCGGAAAAGATGAGCGGGACACCTGTCTTTCCTGGCACTCGGGTGCCAATTGCACATCTCTTCGATCACCTGGAAAGCGGTGAATCTTTGGAAACCTTCCTCGATCAATTTCCGACAGTCACTCGAGAGCAGATTCTTCGAGTTCTCAACGCCTCACGTGAGGCTTTGCTAGGCAAGCCCACAAATTCAGACGCGCGGATGGAGTTCATGCGAACTGCGCTAACTGACAAACTATTTCTGGCAGACCTCAACGAGACCATGGAAGACTTTGGTCACGCTGACCGGGAAAAAGAGAACGATGACATTCTCACAATGGAGCGTTTGGCTCGCAAACCTTGATCCAACCATCGGTTCAGAGCAAGGCAAAACCAGACCCGTTCTAATTATCAGCGATAGTTCCCTTAACCTTCTTCCGGTCGTGAATGTGATACCTCTCACGTCTAGAAAATCTGGTCGGCGAATCTATCCAAACGAGGCCGTACTACAGTAGAGCACAGCCGGGCTAAGTGTTGAGTCGATTGCTTTGTGTTATCAAATCCGAACTCTGGATAAGCGGCGCCTTAAGCACCGATCGGGATGATCGAAGCTGATGACCTTCGTCAGGCAATAGTAGAAGCGTTGCGCTTCCAATTGGCACTGTAGCGTCAGTAGTTTGATGAACATTCAACCTCAAGGTCTTCAGGCAAGGAGTAAGGCTTGCTCGGAAACCAAGATCTATGAAGAAGGCCAACTCAGAACTCAATGATTGGGGACGTGCAGAATATAAAAACGTTCTGACTTGGGCGACCTAGTTCGTGGAAAATACTCAAAGCGTTTTGTTCCAGGCGGGAAAATGGATCGGTGCGGAAATCACGCGGTACTTCAACACATACCGATCAAATCTTCGATTTCGTTGACCGAAATCCGATGCGATTTGGCGAAACGGGTTTTGGATTTAGCAACTTCCTCAGCGCCCTGAACACAATCAGGAACTGACCGTCATATCGTTTTTCCAAGCTTAACAATTTGCGAGCCAACTCCTCATTAGAGCGCATCATTTCGCGCATACTAACAAAGGCTCGCATTATCTCGATGTTCACCTGAATTGCCCGATGACTGCGAAGGACACACGAAAGCATCAAAATGCCATGTTCGGTAAAGGCATAAGGCAAAGCTCGTCTGGGCCTACCCCAACTTGAAGTCACAAATTGTGACTTCAAGGAGTCGAATTCTGCTTGTGTTAGTTGAAACATGAAATCAGGCGGAAAGCGAGCACTGTTCCTTTTGACAGCTTGATTCAAGACTTTGGGCTCAACGCCGTACAGTTGAGCCAAGTCCGAACTCGACATTACGTTAATGCCTCTGACCATGAAGATACGACTTTGGATTTGTCTGAGCGGTAAAGATGATTTTGTCCGGTTCATGTGAGGTCACTCCGAGGTTGTGAGTTGTGTAGCTTGCAAAAACCGATGGAGTTGCAAAATTCTCTCAGACAAACGGACATGGGCAACTCAAGATCTGAACCCAAATGTAGCTTCGGCATCAACGGATAAGCCTTGTGCTCGTGGCTTCTGATTAGAATTTGACTTGTATTGACGCTTGGGTTACGTCGTAAAGCAATTCTTCAACTTCTAAGAGTCTGCGAAATCAGTGTCATCTGTGGATGTGTTATCGCCCTCTACTTACGCAACGTTCGGACGGCCGATGTGTTCGAGTAGCCAGAATTGCCGAACGAGTTGTACGCGCGCACGCGATAGGTATAGACGGTGTTCTTGCTGAGTCCTGTATTCGAATAAGTTTTTACATTCGCTCCAACTGTTCCAATCTGCGCGAAGTTCGTGCAGTTGTTCCCCGCGCAACGCTCGATCTTGAAGCCGTCTTCATTCGACGCATTGTCAGTCCAAGCGAGATTCACCTGAGAAGCCGATGCGGCCGTTGCCGTCAAACTCGCAGGCGCTGCTGGAACGGGTTCAGTCGCTGTAATGGTCACCGTCGTCGAAGACATTGCTCCATCGTCGTCAGTCACTGTCAATCGCGCTGTATAAGTACCAGCTGAGTTGTAAGTATGACTTGCTGTCACACCAGTGCCATTTGTGCTGTCACTAAAGTCCCACGAATACGCCGCGATAGTTCCGTCAGCGTCAGACGAGCTGCCCCCGTTGAACGAAACGGTTAATGGCGCAAGTCCCGAAGTGGGAGTTGCATTGATAACGGCAACGGGCGGTTGATTTCCACTGCCTGCAGGAATGAGGAAGAGAGTGATGCTTTGTTGTGGAAGCGTTACGTTGAAAGAGCTACCGCTAAAAGTTACGTCGGAAAGACGGTTGATAGTATTCGCGGCAGTCAATTGCCAAACTTGCGCTGTGCCCGCGTTCGCAAAGTTAGATAGATTGATTGTCGCCGGCGTACTCCCGCTGAGGTATTTGCTAATCACCATCACCGTCAAAACGCCATCCGCTGAACGTGTCGCCGAGAAAGCAGCAACATTGTCTGGATTAGGCACTGTTGTTGATACACTCGTTTCGCCAAAAGTCGATTTATTGCCGTCATAATTACGATACATCTTCATCGCTTTATACGTTGGCGAGGAAGCATCGGGCGTGGTCCAACGTGCAGCCATGTCCAAACCTTCGCGACCAAATATTCCGTAGATATCAGCCTGCGTAGTTGCACCGTTAATGTGACCTTCTGCGCCCCAGTTGTACTCGGTGATTCCGATTGCCGTACCTGGATAGTAAGTGCTAATCCACCCCTTCAAACGCGGGATCAATTCGACGCGATCATTGATCCATGTCTCATCAACATAATTTGGATCCCATAGTGAACGAGTTGAACGATTGCGACGGAGTTGCGTTGCCGAGGACGTATCGTTACTAAATTCACCGCCTTGAGGGTAATAGTGGACCGTGAAGATATCGAGAAGTCGTAGTCCTGTCGCCAAATTATTCTGTCGCATCTGATCGAGAAGCCATGGCAAGTAATCAGCGCCGCCGTGATTGTTACGATCAGGTAAGAAGCTCCAACCATGTTGACTTCCGTATTGCTGATCGTAGCCGCTGTAGAAATAGCCGCTCCAACCCCACTCTTCCGGACCAACAATCAGCGACGTCGAGTCGACGGATTTGATTTTGGTCGCATAGTCGATGATTTTGTTTTTGATCTCGTCCATCGTCGCGCCGGACGGATGCACGTCGCGATGAGTCGAGTGCCAAATACTGGGTTCATTGTCGAGAATGTAATAACGCAACCCCCCGTTTGCATTTGATCCCCAACGAGTAACGAGGTGTTGTGCCCACGCTTGTTGAAAGCTTGAGTCCGAAGACACATTCGCATCGTTCGGATCGTTACCCGTGACGTTCTGACCAGAGGTCAAAATGCCATTGCCCGCGTCTGGAAACCATTGCGAATCGTTTCCTGTCTGGGCTCCGTATTTGGCAATTGAAAAGCCCGCCAGTTTGTTGCGATTGCTGCCGAGTTTTGCCACCCAACCAATCGTAGGAATAGTCAACATCGCCTGTGCGTTTGCTGCTTTCGAATTGAAGATGAAGGTGTCTCCACGTTCGCCCGCGACGGAACTGGAGTCGCCGATGCTTTCGAAGTACCAATCGTTTGCTCGATTGTCAGCATTCAGCTGCCAGTTGTAGCGAGTGGTGTTGTTACCTCCGTTGCGGTTAAGCGGGCTGTTGAGATCATTCAACTGACTGCTCGAAGCATGTGCCACACCGTAGATGTTCGGATTGATTGGATGTCGATTGGCTGTAGCATCAACAGCAATATTGACTGCGGGATTTTGAGCGTGCCCAGTCGCAGCGAATAGAAGAATTGCTGCAAGAACAACGACTAGCTGGACAGGTTTCAGATGTTTTGTTGGCATGAGTGCCCCCCCGAATGGCTGCTTATAGTTGCTTTAAGGGTCGGATTTCCAGACAGATCTAAAGGACTGGTTCTCCAGGACCCGTGTTTATTGAGTGAGTAGCTTATGCGGGGCTTTCACCTGAGGTAGAAAGTTCTTACGCTCCACGCTGTACGTAATTGACTACAACGTCGGGAAGTTTGGGGGCGCTCTCATTGTACCATCATCAACTCGAGGCGGGACAAGACCGTTGAGTACATACTTATTGGTTAACTAATATCTCGCGCTAACGCCTCGCGACAACCTGTTCTCGATCGCGAGATTCTCTGTCGATTAGGCCCACCCACTAGCTTGCTCTACATCACGAGGAGATCAAAATATCGCCGCAACAGAATGATCGCCGTGTGCAAAACCCTTCGTTACTCCACAAATTCCAACGGTAACATAGTTGAGTTGTTTTTATCTCCACCATCGTCGTAATCTGCGATTCAATAGTATTCGTAATCCGGAAACCATTAACAAGGAGCATTCAGATGGAACCAAGAATTGATTACTTGAAGTCGGCGCGTGGTGCGTACCATGCCCTGTTGGGCATTGAGCACTACTTGCAACAATGCGGACTGGAAGAGTCGCTGCAAAACTTGATTAAGTTGCGTGTGTCGCAGATCAATGGATGCGCATATTGCATCGACATGCACTGGAAAGACCTCAGAGCAACAGGTGAGGCAGAGCAAAGGCTTTATGGGCTGGATGCGTGGGAAGAATCTCCCTACTACACAGATCGCGAGAGAGCAGCTCTCACTTGGGCGGAGTCAGTAACCAACATTCAAGAAGGCCATGTACCTGATGGAGTGTTTGAGCGCGTCAAAGAGTTCTTCAACGACAAAGAACTTGCTGATTTGACTCTGGCAGTGACGGCGATCAATTCGTGGAACCGTCTGAGCATTGCAGCACGAACAGTTCCGGGTACGTACCAACCGGCAAAGAAACAAGGTGCGTAGTTCGTCATTGTCGGGGTGGTCCTCCGTGACCACGTCACGTGCGAATCAAGATCGTGAATTGGTTGGAAAAGGATGGCCTCCGTGTATTGATTGTCACGACATCCTTTACAGATCGTTGTCACGACATCCTTTACACTTTGCTGTTTTAGCAGCAGAGGGTCAGAAGATGCTTTAATGTGCGAGTTGCGTTGAGCTAGAATCCCACAAGCGAGCGCAATTATGGCCACCGCAAAAGAACAAATTACCAAACTCCTTCAACTCCTACCTGACGACAGCTCGTACGATGAAATCGTTCGTGAACTTGCCTTCCACGTGATGATAGAACGAGGTCTAAAAGACTCAGATGAGGAGCGCACCATCTCAAATGACGAGATGCAAGCTCGGATCAACACGTGGTTGAAATAAATTGGACTGACGAAGCTCAGATCTGGCTGCGAGATATTTACAACTACATCGCAATTGATAATCGCGATGCCGCTGAACGAACGGTTATCGGAATCTTCCAGAAGGCTCAACTCCTCAAACGGCACCCTCGATTAGGACATCGCTATGAGGCCGAGAAATCCCGAGAAGTTCGCATTTTGATTTATGGCCAGCACCGTATTGCCTATCTAATAGAGTCGGATGTAAGGCTCGAATACTTGGCGTCTTCCACGGTGCGCTAAACATCGAGCGGTATCTGATCTGAATGTCGCGTACTTCCGAGCCGAGGGCGCTGCTAAATAAGGAACGATTTATCAGCCGAAACAGACTTTTGAGGTTCGTGACCGAAACCACCACTGTGCTGAAAGGAACTCGTATTATTAGTCGACCTCCGAAGATGGTGCGCCAATCCGTTGCCAGCGTTATCTTTGTCAACACTGTCGTGCGTTATAATGTCTGTGATCATGAAACATCCTTCGGAACAATTAAAGCCCATCAGCGATCTTGATCCAGTCATCGAAGCTTATAAGAAAGACATTGATCGCACCCTGATCCGCGAGAATTTGCGCCTCACAGTGACCGAGCGCTTCCAGCAATTGATGAAATTGCAACGCTTCGCCGAAGAGCTTCGACAAGCTGGACGGAAGGCTACTCAACCGAAGTGACCGACTACGACACTTTAATTCCCTTATTGGTCGAGAATGAGATCGAGTTCATAATTGTCGGTGGGGCAGCTGCGACCGCGCATGGTTCCTCACGGCTTACTCTGGACCTCGACATAGTCTACAGTCGCAAACAAGAGAACATTGCACGCATCGTAAAGGCACTCGCGCCGCTTAAACCTTACCTGCGCGGTGCACCCATTGGGTTGCCTTTCGAATGGAGCGTCGAAACCCTCAACAAAGGCCTGAACTTCACACTGATCACGACGCTCGGATCTCTGGATCTACTCGGTGAGATCGTTGGTGGAGGTAATTACGAAAAGCTCCACACTGAGACCATCAAGATCGAGATTGCCGGTGTGCAGTGTGAATGCATTTCTCTCCAAAATTTAATCAAAGTAAAACGTGCTGCAGGTCGCCCCAAGGATCTTGAGGTCATTGCGGAACTAGAGCAGATTCTCGACGAGACGCGAAAAGAGAATTGATGAAGTTCGACCTTCATTTCACTCTGAGGCGCGTCGAACCAAACCGATAATCCGCAGACTACGCCGATTGCGACGGGAATCTGCGTAATCGCCGTAATCTGCGGATGAAACTTCAGTCCTCTGCTGATTTCAAGCTAGCTGATTGGATCATATTGTTTTAGAATACGCCCCGTCCAGGGGCCGTTTTTCCAACCCGTTTTTAAGCTCTCAAATAGATCGGTTTCCAGTGTTACCAATAGTTCGATCGTAATGCTTGTTTGAACCAGATCAGACAAGCACACCGGATTCATTTCACACATGAAGGAAAGACAAGCACGCTGCGAAAGAATTCGCTGCAGGTTTGCTTGGAGCACAATGCAATGATAGGAACGACAATCTCCCATTACCACATCATCTCCAAGCTCGGCCAGGGTGGCATGGGCGAGGTGTATCTTGCCGAGGACACAAAGCTTGACCGCAAAGTTGCGCTGAAACTCTTGCCCGATGAAGTCGCCTCGGACCAGGAACGCATGCGTCGCTTCGTACAGGAAGCTAAGTCTGCTTCCGCGCTCAATCATCCGAACATCATCACGATCTATGAGATTGGTGAGATCGAGTCTCGTCACTTCATCGCAACTGAATTCATCAACGGCGAGACGCTGAGAAAGCGAATGAGGCACGGGCACATGAAGCTGGGTGACATTCTCGAAATCGCCATTCAAACGACAGGGGCACTCGCAGCGGCGCATGCGGCCGGCATCATCCATCGCGACATCAAGCCTGAGAACATCATGGCCAGGCCTGACGGCTATATCAAAGTATTGGATTTCGGGTTGGCCAAGCTCACCGAGCCGCAAGGCTTTACCGCTGACACCGAAGCTCCTACGAAAACTCGGGTAGACACAGGCGCAGGCGTAGTTTTGGGAACTCTTGTTTACATGTCGCCAGAGCAGGCAAAAGGACAACGCCTTGATGTACGAACTGATCTATGGAGTCTAGGCGCGGTCATGTACGAGATGGTGACGGGGCATGCTCCCTTCGAAGCTGAGACACCCAGCGAAGTCCTCGGTCTCATACTCAACAAAGAGCCCGCATTGCTGGCACGCTTCGAGCGAGATGCACCACCTGAACTCGAACGCATCGTCTCTAAGGCACTCACTAAAAATCTTGAAGAACGATATCAAACAGCAAAAGACATTCTGGTCGATCTAAAAAGACTTAAACGGCATCTCGATTTGGAGTCGGAGATCGAGCGTACCGTTCCACCATCGCTCAGGACTTCGGGCATCTCTGCTGCACACGTTCCCGCTGACTCGACAGCTACCGGTCAAACCGTCGCTACGATGAGTGGGACTGCTGAACTGACTCATCAGATTTCAAGCGCACAGTACATCGCTACCGAGATTAAGAAGCACAAAAAAGGCTTTGCGGTTTCGGCGGCAGTAGTGTTTGCAGTAGCACTGACAATCGTGGGCTATTTCGTATTCGCCAGGCGCACTGTTGCCTTAACCGACAAAGACACGATCCTTATTTCCGATTTCGTCAACACCACTGGAGATGGCGTATTTGATGGCACTCTCAAGCAGGGGCTTGTCGTACAACTCGGGCAGTCGCCGTACTTAAGCCTTTTCCCCGACGCGCGAGTGCGACAAACACTGCGCATGATGGGCCACTCGCCGGATGATCGGGTTACTCAGGATATCGCGAGAGAGATTTGTCAGCGGCAGGGACTGAAGGCGTTAATCACTGGTTCCATTGCTGCTCTTGGGAGCCATTACGTGTTGACCTTAACAGCAGTGAACAGCCAGAGCGGAGAAGTAGTAGCCAGCGAACAGAGTGAAGCAGAAAACAAGGAGGAGGTACTGAAAGCGCTCACCCAGGCTGCTAACAAATTGCGCGAGAAGCTGGGCGAATCGCTGAACTCAATTCAGAGATTCGACGCACCACTCGAAGCCACTACGTCATCGTTGGAAGCGCTCAAAGCCTACACACTGGCATCTGACCAGGCGAGCCGTGGCAAATGGCTCGAGGCCGTTGATCTTTACAAACACGCTCTGGAATTGGATCCCAACTTCGCTTCCGGTTACAGCGGATTGGCAGTGTGTTACGCCAATACTTATCAACCCAAATTGGCGGCTGAGAATATGACCAAGGCGTATGCATTGCGCGATCGGGTAAGCGAAGTTGAGAAGTTCCGGATCACAGCATTCTACTACTTCGATACTACTGGAGAGTTCGACAAGTACATTGAGACGCTGGAACTCTATAAGCAGACTTATCCACGAGATGACAGACCTTACATTAACCTTTCAGTCGCTTACGATCGGATCGGGCAGTGGGAGAAATCGGCTCAAGAAGCAGCTGAAGCTATTCGGATGAACCCAAACACTGTCGCTCCGCACAGCAACCTGGCCCGCGCCTATATGCGCCTCAATCGTTATGATGAATCCCTGGCGGTTCTGGATCGGGCTTTTCATGAGTTGAAGCTCGATAGCGAACCTTTACACGCGTTCACTTATTACAATGCTGCGATTCGCGGTGATGCGGCAACAATGAAGCGCGAAGTCGATGGGTTGAGCGGGAAACCGAACGAGTACACAGCGGTCGACTGGCAAACGAACTCAGCATACTTTGCCGGCCAGTGGCATCAGATGCAGGATTTTTCGCGACGGGCGATCGACCTCGCTGCGCACAGCAATGCAAAGGCAGTGGCAGCGCAGTATGCAGCTGAGGCAGCACTGCATGCTGCGGTGTTAGGTAAGTGCGCGGAGTCGAAGTCCGCAGCAGCACAGGCTCTTTCGTTCGAACGCAATCAAGTATCTCTAACTCGTAGCAGTGTCGCGCTGGCGTTGTGTGGCGACGTCGGTCAGGCACAGGCACTCGTCGATGAACTAGTTAAGGAATATCCACAATTCACAATCGTTAATGGGATTTGGCTACCCACAATCCGCGCGGCATTGGAACTTGATCGTAACAATGCTGCACAGGCGTTGACAGATCTCGAACCCGCGACGCGTTACGAAGCCGCAGGAGAGTACTGGCCGCAATACCTGCGAGGTCAAGCTTATTTAAAGCTCAACAAAGGTGCGGAAGCAGCGGTTGAGTTCCGGAAGATTATTGGTGCGAGAGGACAGGCGCCGCTATCAGCACTCTTCCCACTTGCGCACGTCGGACTTGCACGCGCTGCTATGTTGCAGGGCGACTCAGCGACAGCACGCAATGCGTATCAGGACTTCTTTACATTCTGGAAGGATGCCGATCCTGATATTTCGATCCTGATCGAGGCGAAAAAGGAATACGAAAAGGTGAAGTGACATCACGATTAAATTCTTCGTCAATTCATTACAAATTCACAATTACACCTGTCAAAACTAACAGTATCTTTATTCCCGCATTTAAATAGTATCCCGACCGAATCCTGCCCGAAGAATTTCCCCCTAGTTTTTCCCCGCGGTGTGCCGTTGTGAATCAATACGCATTGTGAATCAACGTGACTTGAAAGTCAGATTGTGCGACACGGCGAGGAGTGTGTCATTGGGAAGTATTGAAAGGAGAAAGTAATGTCGGTTAATAATCCACAGGAACTGTTCGTCCTATTACTAAGCGATGTGCGACGGAAGACGGAACGCTCCGTTGAATTCTACAAGGAAGTGGGCAAACTCGCCGAAGATCCCGATATCAAAGAAGCGATCGAATCAAGAGCGTTCGTCGCAGAAAAGTCTCTTGACAAGATTGATCAGGCTTTCAAACTGATTAATCAGAAACCCGTTACGCTAAGTGGTAAGACTGAAGAAGTCTTTGTCGAGGACTTCCGCCGTGAAGTTGCTGAAATCAAGACGCCAATTGTAAGAAAAATCTTCATCTTGTCGAAGCTTATGCATTTGACTCACTGGCGCATTGGAGAATATATGGCACTCGTCGCAGCCGCTGATACGACCGGACACTATGGTGTAGGCGTACTGTTGGAGAGCTGCCTTGGAGATTATCTCGCATTTGTCGAGAGAAATCGTCGGATAATCAGGAAGGCAGTAGAACTGAAAGCTGCCACTAGAGCAACCGGTTGATGCAAGCAGTTGATCGTTAAGGCTGCGGTGCCCGCAGTACTTGCACAACCGGAACAACGAATCCCGACGCGAACAGTACCATGAAGTGACGGTGCTATTAGCGTCGGGATTCTGTCTTATCCTGCATATGCGTTGCAGACTACAAAGTAGCGCGCACATCACGTGTTGTACTAAACTCACTCGACGCTCGAATAAATCCTAATAAGCTTTCCGCTTACGGCTTCAGCCCAGACTCGGATGCCACTCTCCGCGGGAACCACTTTCGGCCATTACGAAATTCGCTCGCTCCTCGGAGTTGGAGGCATGGGTGAAGTCTACCTGGCGCGTGACACAAAGCTACGGCGATCGGTAGCGTTAAAAGTGCTTTCACCGGAGTTGCGAACAAATGAAGAGTGGCTTCGTCGATTTGAGAGTGAGGCTTACGCAGCTTCAAGTCTCAATCATCCGAATATTCTGACCGTCTACGAGATTGGTTCAGAGAATGATATGGAGTTCATCGCCACCGAATACATTGATGGCGAATCTTTACGGCAACATCTCACTCAACAGCCAATTCAGTTTCGACAACTACTCGACGTTGCTATCCAGGTCGCATCGGCACTCGCCGCCGCCCATTCCGCTGGCATCGTTCATCGCGACATCAAACCCGAGAACATCATGCTGCGACGCGATCACGTCGTTAAGGTGTTGGACTTCGGCCTGGCGAAAGTTGTGAAGCAGCAAATCCTGTCGGAAGACGAGCCGACCAGGGCAATGCACAACACTGCACGTGGTGTCGTGCTGGGAACTGCAAGCTACATGTCGCCAGAACAGTCACGCGGCGTAGACATTGACGAGCGTTCTGATATCTGGAGCCTCGGAGTTGTGCTCTACGAAATGGCGACGGGAAAACTTCCCTTCAGCGGCGATACTACCAGCGACGTTATCGCCAGCATTCTCATTAAAGAACCATTACCATTACACAACCTCCACCCTGAGTTTGATCGAATCGTTACGAAGTCGTTGCGAAAAGACCGGGATGAGCGTTATCAGGTCGTCAAAGATCTCCTGCTCGATTTGAAGAGTTTGAAGCAGAAGGTGGAACTTGAAACGGAACTCGAACGAACAGGATCTGCAGACAAGCAAAGAACAGGTCAACGTACCGGTCCTGCAAATAACCCGACAGATCATCAAACCGAGAACATCACAACCACCGACCTCAGTCCGGGAACATCCCCGGTCCGTACTCACCCAACATCGAGCGCTGAATACATTGCTAATGAAATTAAGCAACACAAGGGTGGGGTAGTTGCTCTGGTTGTTGCCGTTCTCGTCGCCGCTCTGGCAGCGGGATATTTTTTCTTCAACAAGCGTGCTACAACGACGAGCGCGTCAACAGGTGTTGCTTCTATAGCCGTGTTGCCGTTCGAAAACGCCGATAATGATCCAAATGCAGAATACCTATCTGATGGAATTAGCGAGAGTGTCATCAATGCGCTTTCACAACTGCCGCATGTAAAAGTGATCGCGCGCAGTTCCTCATTCCAGTACAGAGGCAAAAGCGCGAACCTGCAGGAAGTCGCTAAGTCCCTCGGCGTTGATTCCGTACTCACCGGCCGAGTCACACATCTTGGCGACGATCTGTTGATCAGTGCTGAGCTGGTGAACGCCAGTGATCGAACACAGATCTGGGGTGAACAATTCAACCGGAAAATATCGGATGTTGTCCGGCTCCCTGCTGAAATCTCGGGAGAGATTGCACAGAAGCTACGTTTGCGTCTAACGCCGATTGACCAGCAGCGACTGGCACGCGGTGGAACAAAGAATCCGGAGGCTTATGAGCTACTTCTCAAAGCAAGTTATGCGAGTGTGAAAGGAGATGTGGAAAATCTCAAGAAGGCCAACGAGTACCTGAAGCAGGCCATTCAACTCGATCCAAAGTGCGCGATTGCTTATGCGGGGCTGGCAGTAACCTACAACGACATGATTCAACAAAACCTTGTCTCGGCTGATGAGTTCAAACCTCGAGCAGCCGAAGCTGCGCGTAAAGCCATTGAGCTTGACGACAACGAACCGCAGTCACATTACGCGATGGCCTACGTCAAAACTTTCGCGTGGGAATGGGCAGCAGCAGAACAGGAACTAAAGCGCTCGATTGAACTAAACCCCAACATGGCAGGCGCCCATTATGGCTATTCAATATTCCTGGGCATGGTGAAGAGACACGACGAGGCGATCCGCGAAGCGAAGCTGACCAGAGAACTCGACCCAATTTCCCCTTTCTCCACTGCGAATCTGGGCAGCACATATTTAATCGCAGGCAAAACCGAAGAGGCAATTGCTACATTGCAAAAGTTGCTTGAGTTGGATAAGTCGTTCCCCTATGTCCACCTCTATCTTGCCTATGCTTATGCGGCTAACGCGCAGTACCGCGAGGCGATTGCTTCTTATCAGGAAGCGGCCAAGCTAGGCGGCGATTATCCAGGTTTGCAAGCCTCACTAGGAGTCGCTTACGCAAAAGCGGGTGACCGCGAAAAGGCTTTGGCAATTCTTAACAAGCTGCAAACAACTAAGGAACCTGTTTCTCCCACTGACATTGCTAATCTTCTTGCCAGTTTGGGGCAAATGGACCAGGCGTATGCGATGCTGGACAAAGCGTACAACGCACACGATTCGCAATTGCCGTCAATCGCGTCGGATCCGATGTACATGAGTTTGCGAGGCGATGCGAGATATGCGGATGTTGTAAAGAAGGTTGGGCTAACCCCGTGAGAACTGAGCAGCTCATCCGCCGATTACGCAGATTTGAAGAAATGACGCGAACGTTTTGGTAAGGGCGTAATCTGCGTAATCGGCGCAATCTATTGGATAGTTGCTTTCCTCGCCTACTCCACGTCAGCTCTGTTCTTCCAAAACCGCTCAACATTTTCCACTGTGGTAAATGTACGCGTCAGCATTCGGTCGATGTAAAGCGTTCCGTTCAGATGGTCGATCTCGTGCTGTAAGATTCGTGCGTACCAACCCTGCGCAGTTATTGTGATTGGCTCAGCCCGCTCGTTCAAACAATCCACACGGACACTTGCTGCACGGCTTACCACTGCACCAAAACCTTCGACGCTAAGACACCCTTCGAAGAAATCGACCATCGATTCGCCGACCACGTAAATCTTCGGATTGATAATCACGTGGAAGTCGACTGGCGAGCGTTGGCGTGCTGCGAGCTCTTCTGACGAAACGTCTTTTAAGTAGTCGATGCGATCTTCTATCACGGCGAGTTGAATGGACTCGCCAATCTGTGGAGCGGCAAGACCGACACCCGGTGCTTCGCGCATTGTGTCGCGCATCTGTTCGATCAAAAGGCGCGCGGCGTCACTTCGGATCTCATCAACCGACATCTGCCTTGCAACCTTCCGCAACACCGGGTCACCAGTCTGTACAATTTCAAGCGTCATAGTATTTGGCATCTCCTTGGAGTGCGGTGCCCCTGCACCGCTTTGTCACGAAGCTTTGAAAATCCGATCGATAAGAAAGTGACATAGTGCGATCGCCTATACCAAAGCGGCGCCGGGGCACCGCACTCCAAGGAGGTGCGAATCTTCACTTACGGAAGTTTTGCGGCCAACACGTCGACCTTCTCGATAGCAGGTGGCTGCGCAAGAAGTTCGGAAGCTTTCGCCATTAGAGCCGCAGCAACTCTCCCGGAGAGGTGGGCCTGACGTCCGGACTCATCCGGGAATGCGTCGAAGATTCCAAAGGTTGATTGACTCATGCGGATTGCAAACCACGCAGTCGTGTCCGGTTCTTCCTCGACAATCGCGAGTCCGCTTTTAAGAAAGCTCTCAACCTCATTTTCTTTTCCGGGTTTGGCTTCTAACCGAACGAGCAATGCTACGTTAACCATGATTCATCTCCTTTTTTTGATCTATACGTTTGCCGAGAAGATCTAACATGCAGCGAACTCAAAAACCTAACAACGAGTAGGAACTTCGGATTTTGGAATTCGAATTTCGGAGTTAAGAGGTGTAGCAGCAAATCCGAAATTCCAAATCCCAAATCGTCTACCGATTCTTCACCAGACTCCCGGCACGAGTCGATAACGAACTCGCTGTTTATATTCAGCATACCCTTCAAGTTCTCTGGTGAGCATCTTCTCCTCGTCAAAGATTCGCCAGATGAGAAATGGAATCACGGCGATGAACGGAACTACTCCCCAATAAGAGCCGAGCGCGAGAGGCGTGCCCAGCAGGTAGAGCAAAGCGCCCGCGTACATTGGGTGACGCACTAGTGAATACGGACCGCTATCGATCACCTTTTGATTAGCCGCCACCTCAACTGTCGCCGAAGTGTACGTGTTTTGTCTGAACACAAGAAAAATAAAGTAGTATCCAAGCGCAACCAAAGTATCTCCGGCAATAACGAGAGCGAGTGGGACAGTGGACCAGCCAAATCGACGATCAAGCCCCGGCACAACCAGCAGTCCAATGAAACCGAGGGATGTGAAGATCATGATCACGCGTTGGCTGACTCGCTTTTCAGCCGTCGGCCCTCCTCGCATACGTCGCTTCAAGAGTTCCGGATCGTTTCTGATGAGATAGATTGTGATTAGGAGCGAGAGGATAATGAGGATGACCAGGAACGCCCACGCCTGCCAGTAGTCCACTGTGCCTGCGGTGATGAATAGAATAACGGCTATCACCACGCCGAGCAGTAGAACTGATAACAGTGCTTTTGTGTTAAGACTTGACATTGCTTTGCACAAATTCCACCCACGGAAGTGGGTGGGATTTTCTGGCTTGCTTAAGTTCTTGTTTTTCTGACGACGTTTCTACGCGATGACAAAACTCCAACACCACGGAAGGCTAACATAACAAATGACAAAAACTCTGACCGCTCGATCCCTATCGCTCTTGCTGGTGTTCGCGTTCAGCACTCCAATTCTCAAAACCGCAGCGCAAACTCCCGAAACAAACAAAGCGTCGTTGGTAATTCACGGCGATCAGACAGGCCCAACCATCAATCGGAACATCTACGGACACTTTGCCGAACACCTTGGCCGACTCATCTACGACGGCCTCTGGGTCGGTGAAGACTCGAAAATTCCGAATACTCGGGGGCTACGTAACGATGTCGTTGCGGCTCTGAAAGAGTTACAAGTGCCTGTGTTGCGTTGGCCAGGCGGCTGCTTCTCCGACGAGTATCACTGGAAAGATGGGATTGGTCCACGTGACAAACGTCCGCGTCGACCAAACGCCAGTTGGGGTGGTGTCGATACAAATGCGTTCGGCACACATGAATTCATGGACCTGTGTGAACTGTTAGGCGCTGATGCTTACATCAACGGAAATGTCGGTAGTGGTACGCCTCAGGAGATGATGGAGTGGATCGAATACATGACGTCGGATTCTGATTCCACGCTCGCTCAAATGCGCCGGCAAAACGGTCGAGAGAAACCGTGGAAAGTGCCGTTCTTTGCCGTCGGTAATGAAACGTGGGGTTGTGGCGGTGAGATGCGACCTGAGTATTACGCTGATGAGTATCGTCGTTACGCGACGTTCATTAAGAATTACTCAGGCAACCGCATTCAGAAGTTGGCAGTTGGATCACACGACGACTACTACGAATGGACTGAAGTGCTCATGGCCCAAGCTGCGCGGTATATGAATGGGTTGTCGCTGCACTATTACACCTTGCCGACCAGCAACTGGCAGAAGAAGGGTTCGGCAACAGAGTTTGGCGAGAAAGAATGGTATGCGACTTTGGTTCGGACGTTACGCATCGACGAGTTCATACAGAAGCATAGTGCGATCATGGACAAGTACGATCCGCAGAAACGCGTTGGGCTAATGGTTGACGAGTGGGGAACGTGGTACGACCGCGAGCCCGGGAGAGACATGGGTGCGCTCTACCAGCAAAACACCCTTCGTGATGCAGTCGTAGCAGGAATCAATCTGAACATCTTTAACAAGCACGCAGATCGCGTGAAGATGGCCAACATTGCGCAAATGGTAAACGTGTTGCAGGCAATGATACTGACTGATAAAGAAAAGATGGTACTGACGCCGACGTACTACGTGTTCAAGATGTACAAGGTGCACCAGGACGCGACGTTGATTCCCATCGACCTTAGCGCGCCGGAATACAAGATGGATCAGACTTCCCTTCCCTCACTCAGCGCCTCGGCGTCGCGAGATAAAGAAGGAAGACTCCATTTGTCGATAGTCAATCTAGATCCAAATCGACCAGCTGAAGTAAGCACCACTGTTTCTGGTTCTACTGTTACGAACATTAGTGGCGAGATCCTAACCGCGTCGATGATTAACGCGATGAACACCTTCGATAATCCAAACACGATCAAACCCGCTGCGTTTAGTAGTTATAAGCTCCAGGGTTCACAACTGACACTAAACATTCCGGCGAAGTCCGTAGTCGTGCTCGAGCTTCGGTGATTTGTAGGGGCGGCACTCCGTGGCCGCCCCACGCCACAATTTAATGTCATCGATTCTTCAAACGGCATTCAAATTCAACTTGGGGTGGCCACGGAGTGCCACCCCCTACAAATTCATCACCGTTGTTCACGCTTCTCGCGCGTCGTTTGCTTCGATGTGTGTCCATCTATACTATGACCGCAGCACCAACATTCAACCATATCGGCCCGGAGGCAAACCCCCAACATGCTAGGCAAGACCATCTCCCACTACACAATCAAATCACAAATCGGCGAAGGGGGGATGGGTGTTGTATACGAAGCTGAAGACATCAACCTCGGTCGACACGTCGCGCTGAAGTTTCTGACACCGGCCATGGCCGGCGATGAAAACCTGCTACAACGTTTCCAAAGAGAAGCTCGCGCAGCGTCGTCTTTGAATCACCCGAACATCTGCACTATTCACGGTATCGAGCAGTTCGAGTCGGACCATTTCATCGTCATGGAACTGTTGGATGGCGAGTCGCTGGCCGATCGAATTCGGCGCGGCCCACTCGACCTTGATTCAGTTCTTACACTGGGTGTCCAGATCGTTGACGCTCTCGAGTCAGCTCACTCCAGAGGGATCGTCCATCGCGATCTGAAACCGGCAAACATATTCGTCACCTCGCGCTCGCAGGCAAAGATCCTCGATTTCGGCCTGGCGAAGATGGATCATCGCAACCGGCCAAACAATTCTTCGCTGATGCCGACCGCTCGTTTGGACGATCTAACTATGGCTGGCGCGACAATGGGAACAGTCGCGTACATGTCGCCTGAACAGGCGCGTGGAGAAATCACCGACGCACGCACGGATCTTTTTTCCATCGGCACTGTTCTCTATCAGATGGCGGCCGGCACACTCCCGTTCAGGGGAGAAACTTCAGCAGTCATGTTCGACTCGATTTTGAATCGAGACCCGACGCCACTGAACGAAGTTAATCCCTCGCTGCCTCCCGAACTGAGTCGCATCATCGGACAGGCGCTGGAGAAGGATCGGGACCTGCGTTATCAAAGCGCCACTGATCTAAAGACCGCGCTTAAGAGATTGAAGCGCGATCTCGATTCCGGTCGACACCTTACTGACTCAAGCGGGTTTCGAAGTCGTCCGCCATCAACTGTTCACGAGCACTCGATTGCGGTTCTCTACTTCGAAAATCTTAGTGGGATGAAAGAGGACGAGTACTTGCGGGATGGCATTACGGAAGACATCACCACCGAGCTGTCAAAGATCAAGAACTTGAAGACGTTTTCACGTGCGATGGTGCTGGCATATCGCGACAAATCGGTGACGGCGGGCCAGGTAGGAAAAGAACTCGGTGCGTCGTATGTGCTGGTTGGCAGTCTGCGTCGAGCCGGCACGCGTCTTCGCATTAATGCTCAACTCGTCGATGCGGCAACAGATTTTCCACTCTGGTCAGAACGATACGATCGAGAAATGAAGGACGTTTTTGAAGTACAGGATGAGATAGCCCAGAAGATCGCTGCTGCGCTGCGCATCACGCTTTCTCCCCAGGAGCAGCAGGCTCTATCTGCCAAACCGACCGAAAACTTGCAGGCTTACGATCTCTATCTGAGGGGTAGAAACTATTCCCGGCGGGTCGGACGTCAGGATCTTTTGTTCGCTCTCCAGATGTATGAAAACGCGGTGGCGCTTGATCCCGATTTTGCGCTTGCTCATGCTGGACTAGCCAACGTTTGCGCACAGTACTATTACCACCATGAACGGCAACAACAATGGATCGACCGTGCAATAGCTGCGACTCAAAAGGCAAGCGCCAGCGGACACGACGAGCCGGAGATACAGTGTGCCGAAGGGTGGGTTCTTTTCGCCAACGGACGTTATGACGAGTGCACCGACAAGGTCCGCATGGCGTTGAGTCGCAATCCGGATCTCGAGGGCGGCTACTACCTGCTGGGGCGATCTCTTTTTGCCGCCGGCCGATATCAGGATGTAGCGAACATAATGGAGGACGCGCTCGCCCATTCGGGCGAGAACTACAACACAACCATTCCCATTCATAATGCTCTCGGCGCACTCGGCAAAAAAGATGCTTTGAATAACTACTTACATCGCGAGATCGCGGTTTATGAAGCAGCCTTGAAGAAAGTGCCAGAGGACGCGCGAGTTCGGGTTTTACTGGCTGGCGATTACGCCATGCAAGGACGATTTGAGGAGGCCAAGCGGGAAGCTGACACGGCTATGATTCTGCGTCCTGGCGATACAATGATCCTCTACAACACGGCATGTGTCTTCGCGGCGATGAAGAATGTCGACGAATCTCTAACCGCAATCAAGAAGGCTTGGGAGGCCGGGTTCAAGGATCCCACCTGGACCAGGCAAGACCCCGACCTCCAGATACTTCACGGCCATCCGGAGTTCGAACGCCTCTATCCACCGCCGAGTGTCTAGCGTGTCCGATATGCTTCAGCTTGTCGAAAGAGTACACATATCCGCTAAGCTAATCGGACATTGTCTTCACAAGGCGCTCCACTTTTGCTCTCGCCTGATTCCTAAACCAACCCTTAGCCCCCTCGTTTTAGTTCATGGGACCGAATTGATCTGTTTTGCTTACTTTGACAACTGCTAAGCAGGTCTCTAGAATATGCAAGAATTTGCAGATGTGCATATCTGCGATTCAGCATGGATGGGCAAAACTGCAACAATACGGGTTTATCAAATGAGACAACAGCTGAGTGACTTCAAAGCAGAGTTCTTCAAAGCTCTGGCACACCCGTTGAGGATTTCTATCCTGGATGCTCTGCGGGACAGCGAACTGACCGTTAATGAGATTAGCCAACGTTTTGACGTTGAACCCGCCAACGCTTCACAGCAACTCGCCGTGCTTCGCAACCGAAATATCGTTGTCACTCGCAAAGAGGGCGCAAACGTCTATTACTCCGTGAGCGACAAAAGCATATTCAAGTTACTCGATGCGGCCAAGGAGATCTTCAATAACCACCTGGTTGGCGTTCGTAGCATGCTTGAGGAGATTCACGCGGCCCAGCCAAACAAAGCAGTACGCCGTCAGACTTCGCAACGAGCTCGTTAAGACCAGTCTCAAGTGTTAGAGACCCTTCCATGAATGAAGATCCCGTCCGAACTCGCAGTGTTGAGTCCAAAAGTGCCTTGTCAGTCAGGAAATCCCCTCTCGATGGCAACGGTTGTTTCGCGACAGTTCGCTTTCTGAAAGGTTATCGCATAGACGAATACGCCGGCGAAAGGATTACTCGCCGTGAGGCCATGCAAAGGATGAGAGGATCCCAAGGGAAACGCATCAGTGAACTGGATGAGGATTGGTACATCGATGGAAGTGTAGATGGGAACCAGACGCAATATATAAACCACTCATGCGATCCTAATGCCGACGCATTCGTTATCGGCGGATCTTTATTCATCTTCGCATTACGTGAGATAGCGCCTGGAGAAGAGATTACAGTCGACTATTTGAACTCCTTCGAACAGGATCAATCGGTCTGTCAATGTCGCACGGCTTCATGTCGTCAAAGGATTATTCGGAAGGCCGCATAAACATCTGAACTTAGCGCAGAACTGCCACGATCCTCGGCTCTAAAAAACAGTGACATCGCTGAACAAAAAGTGGATTCCAAAATCAGTCTTGTGCTTGCAAGCCGGGTACACTCGACGTGACCTCATCTCGGATCTGATTGCGGGTCTGACTGTGGGGTTAGTCGCGCTCCCTCTGGCTATGGCGTTTGGGATCGCCTCGGGCGTCAAGCCGCAAGCGGGAATCTACACGGCTGTTGTTGCTGGATTTCTCATCTCCGCCCTGGGCGGTTCGCGCCTTCAGATCGGTGGCCCAACCGGCGCGTTCGTCGTGATTGTCGCCGGAATCATCGCGGCCCACGGAATTTCAGGGCTGCTAATCGTCACCTTTATGGCCGGAGTCATCCTAATACTCATGTCGGTTACGGGTTTAGGAACGGCGGTCAAAT